>CAMMVF010000018.1 GCA_946500295.1 uncultured Clostridia bacterium
CACGGTGGTGTGAGAGGTCGGCTACTCAACTAATGGGTAGCCTCCTACTCGATTGCGGAAATCTGTTTTAAGAAAATATACAGTTTTTTTAAATTACCTATTTATTTCTTGTTGATAATATGCTATAATATTACCAGCAAAACTTTTGTTTTGCACAATGAATACAGGAGGTTGAAATCTATGTTAATCAACTACATATCCAAGAATGTAAATCTCAAAGACAATTTTAAGGTAATGGTAGAAAAGAAACTGTCCAAGTTTGACAGGCTCTTTGGCGACAGCGCAAGTGCGACAGTTAAGGTTGCAGTATTGAAAAACAGACAGCGTGTCGAAATTACAATAAGCAACAACGGCATGATATACAGATCAGAGTGTACCACAGGAGAGATGAACGATGCAGTAGATAAGTGTATTGTTATTCTCGGCAGGCAGATTAGAAAGAATAAGACTAAGCTTGGAAGAAGGCTTAGAGAAGGCTCTATTGACGAGTTCATAGCTTCAGAGCTTGAAGCGGCAGCAGATGTCGATGAAAGTGATGATGTGGATTACGACGTTTATAGAATTAAGAAAATCCCGATGAAGCCCATGAACGTAGATGAGGCAATACTTAGAATGAATATGGTTGATCACCAGTTCTTTATGTTTACCAATGCCGATTCGGGTCAGATCAACGTAGTATATAAAAGAGACGACGGACGCTACGGCTTGCTTGAGCCCGATGAAGACTGAGTTTTAATTTGATATTTAAATCGGCGATTTGACTATACTAAACAGGGGTGCGGAATATGATCCGCACCCCATAATTTTTAGGTAAATATTCTTGCTCAGTTTTCAAATTCGCTCTTTATGCTTCGCAAAAACAGCCCGGCTAAAATATCTTTAGGACTGCGATTCCTTGAAAGTACCTCTTTAACTGCCGATGCTATTGGAAGTTCAACTCCGTACTGCTTCCCAAGCTTTAATAAAGCGTCAGTAGTATAGACACCCTCTGCAAGTTTTTCAAAGCTCTCTCCCTTGACGAACATTTCACCATACATCCTGTTGTGACTCCATCGCGAGAATAAAGTTGCTTCATAATCGCCAAGGTGACAAAGTCCGTAGGCGGACATTTCGTTTCCGCCCATAGCGCCGATTAAACGTGAAATTTCCCTTGTGCCCCTTGCCATCAAAGCCCCTTTAAGTGAGGTATAACCAAGTCCGTCCAGCATACCTGCAGCCAACCCGACCACGTTTTTGGAGGCTGCTCCAACTTCTGTACCGATTAAATCATTACCAATATAAAACCGTATAAGTTCACTGTTAAATAGATCCACCAGGTTTTTCTTGACTGTCTCATTCTTACTGTCAATGACCATACAGTTAGGAATCCCTTTAACATAATCCTGGGGATGTCCCGGACCAACCCAAACCGCAACAGGAGTTTTGTCAGTATCTATATACTCCTCAAATACCTCTGTCAATCTTTTGCCAGAAGTTTGCTCAATTCCCTTCATACACAGAACAAAGATTTTCCCGTCAAGCGGATACTTGTTTACTCTTTGCAGAAAGTTCCTCAGATTTTGAGAACTGATAGAAATTATAATAATATCGCCATGCTCTATAGCTGCTTTTAAATCATCCGTGACAGTCATCTCAGGGGAGTAGCTGAGATATTCATTTTTGTGTTCGTTTTTAAGCTGTTGAAAATCAGCGGCATCAGTAAGACCCCATGAGTAGACGCTATTTCCTATTTTGTCAAGATACCAAGCAATACATGAGCCCCAACGCCCGCAGCCCAATACAGATATATTCACTATAACACCGTCCTAAACCTTAATTAGTTTAATTATATCACGAAGCAACGGTGAATACCATAGAACTTTATCGTAATTTTTCCTAATTGCTTTTTATTTTAAATTTTATCCCTGCAAACAGCTCTCGTATTCCCATTATTATTAGAAGTAAACCGAAAATCTTAGAGAGTAAATTTCCATCAATTAATGTGGCAAGTCGCACTCCGATATATGAGCTGATAACTCCAAAGAAAGCAAAGGGGAGAGCGGCTTTCCAGTCGATCATTCCCTTACAGTGGTATATAATTACCGATAAGGCGGCAACCGGTATGAAAAATAAGACGTTTATTCCTTGCGCCTTAATCTGAGGAATAGTCGTGAAAATTGAAAAATAAATAATTAAAACGCCTCCGCCGCCCATACCCATCGAACTGAATACCCCGGCAACTGTAGCGGCAGCAAAAAAACTTATCTCCATATTAACCTCAAACCCGCCCAAAGCATGAATATGGCAAAGATTTTTCTTATAAGCTTATTGCTCAATCTTTTGAGTAGGAAGCTGCCTGTTAAAGCGCCTAAAATTCCCCACGGCAGCAGCGGCATGACATCGCCAATAGATACAGCGCCGACTGAGAGATAGCTAATCGCACCGGAAAAGCAAATGACAAGCATTACTGCTACGCAGGTGGCGTGTGCTCGCTTGTGGTCAAGTCTCCTTGTCAGAAACGGTACCGCAATCATACCTCCGCCTGCTCCCAACAATCCGCTGAGCAGACCTGTGATAATTCCTCCGATGACCGGATGCACGCTTTTGCGTTTGTCCTTTTTCATAATTAATCACCCGGTTTATTGTTTGCGCAAAGCCTGCTCTTAATGCAAAAGTTGGCAGGCTTCCGTGTGTAAGCCTGCCAATTACATTCATATTTATATGTTACATTGTGCAATAGAGAGAGTAATTACTCGGTTCTCAATGCGGTTACAGGGTCGCTTTTTGCTGCCTTGCGGGATGGAATAATACCGCCGATCAGAGTCAATATTACGCTGAGTAAAATCAGTATTATAGCAGTACCGATTGGCAGGGAAGCGCTTAAATTAGGCTGACCTGTTAGAGAGTGAATAATTATATTACTGGGAATAATCAGCATAACTGATATACCTATACCCAGCAAACCAGCGCAAAGTCCTATAATAAAGGTTTCAGCATTGAATACCTGAGAAACATTCCTCTTCGATGCGCCGATAGCCCTCAGTATGCCGATTTCTTTCTTTCTCTCAAGAACGCTGATATATGTAATAACCCCGATCATTATTGAAGATACAACGAGCGAAATCGCTACAAATGCAACCAATACATAGCTGATTATATCTACAATTTGAGTTACCGATGACATTAGCGTGCCGACCATATCGGTATAGGTTATTACCTTATCGTCCTTTCCCAGCTTCTCCATACGACTGTTGTATTCGTCTAGTGCCTCGGTTATTTTTGTCTTGCCTTCAAAGTCAATAGGATAAATCGAAATTGTTGTCGGCTTTCTCGTGTCGGCGTAGCCGAGCTTCTTTAGATTGCTGTCGTAGGATGAATCCTCCGAAGACATCATCGACATCAATAATTCCGAAAGCTCCTCTTCGTTCATATTGGTTTGTATTGCTTTTGCGAAGGTGTCGGAATCGATGTTGAGTGCGTCACTCATCTCGTCACCCTTGCTCTCCATAGCCTGCTGCATTGCCGTTTGCATATTTGTACTTATCTGATTTGTGATTTGCTGAATTACAGATGAAACCTGACTCTGTAAGGCCTGAGTAAGTGAATTGCTGAAGGATGATATTGATGCAGACAGATTTTTTTCAAGTGCACTTGTAATCTTACTTTCTAAATTTGCTGAATCAGCTATTTTTTCAATACCTTCGCTTAGCTGTTTCTGTGCTTCTGAAGTTTGCAGGTAATCAGCAAAATATTCCCCCATTTTGCTCGGGTCAGGAAGGGAGTTTTCCGCAGCATAATCACTGTAGCCGAGCATCATATCATTGGCGATAGCCTCAAGTTGTTCAGGGAAAAGGTCGATCGCTGCATTGAGATTATCCTTAACGACTGACGCATTATCGGACAGGCGCTGACGTGCATCGTCAGTTTGCAGGTACATAAGCAGATATTCGTTAAATTTGTCCGGATCAGTAAGGTTGTTGGCGACTGCGTATTCCTGATATCCCGCCATAATATTGTTAACCATTTCCTCTAATTGCTCCGAAGTAATTACCGCATCGCAACTACTTGCGACCAGGTTTTTAAGATTTGTCAGTAGCCTTTGCTTTGCTTGGTCTGAAGTGAGATATTGTATAAAACTCTTGCTCAATCCGGATATATCGGCAGCCGGGTTGCTCTCGGCATACTCGCTGTAACCTTCCATCAGATTTGTAAACAAAGTAGATATATCGGCTTCGGAAATTGATAAATCAAAATCGCCGATAACATCGTCCATGCTTATACCTGAAAGCTCAGGCATATCAAGGGTGATTTCGCTTAAATCCAGGATGCTTGACATATCCGGCATATCCCCGTTAAAGGTTATGAGGTTTGACAGGTCTATATTTGCAGTGTCGCTGTTAAAGCTGAAAGCCTTTTTAAGCTCATAAGTGTTTATCTTAAACAAAGAATCCATATTGAATTTATTGCTATCGCTTTCTTCTCCAAATTCCTCTCCTGTGAAAACGTTGATTGTCTGATTTTCTAATTGCTGTTTGACAATTTTACTTGATTCAGCTCGCTCTATCGTCTCTTGCGTAAGCGATGCCGGGTAACATACACCCACGCTCAGCATGGCTGCAGTCGTGCCTTCGGCAGGTTGAACAATTCCTACTATAGTCAAGTCCTCTCCGTCGCTCACTAGTTTGCGCATATATTCTTTATCTCCGGACTTATCCTTCCAAACCTTATACTCATCGTCATACTCGTAATAATCGGAGCTGTTTACAAGTTTGAATTTAAGTCCCAGTATTTCGTTGTATGAAAAAGGTTGAATATCGGTTGGAGCCTCAACATCCTCCTCAGCGATAAAGCTTTTAATCATATCCTCAAGTTCTGTATCGTCGCGAAGTCCGAGTGCATACATCACGTAGTCGCTTATGTTTCCGCTGGAAGTGAGTACGAGAACACATTCGTTGTATTTTTCCGGCCAGCGACCTGCTTTTACATCGTACTGATTCAAATAAAGATCTTGATTTTCAGGCATTTGATGGAAAATATTAGTGCTCATAGCCATAGACATAATGCTGTTTGCACCTGCATCGGCGCCAAATCCGAGAGCCGACAGCGACTTGTCCGGGTTTATCTGTTTGATGTCATCCTCGTCCTCACGATATATCTGTGGAGATATATCATAGCCGTAATCAATCGCATTTGTGTATTCCTTAATACCACTTTCCTCACTGTCCAGAAAAAGTTTCAGGGACTCCAAATCGTTTGAATTTATCTTGGAAAACATATTTGTGACCGTTTGCGTAACGCCGACCTCGCCATCACCGCTTTCGACGCCGCTGCCTGTTGCACTAAGCATCATAGAAGTAATATCAAGGCCGGAGCTTTGAATTTGAAGAGGGTACTCCGACAAAGTTTCCTCCTCAATTGATTTTATGTAGGTATTTACTCCATTTGACAGGGCAAAAATCAGCGCTATACCGATTATGCCTATAGAGCCTGCAAATGAGGTAAGAAGTGTACGAGCCTTTTTTGTACGAAGATTGTTAAAACTTAAGGAAAGTGCGGTCAAAAACGACATGGAGGCCTTACCCATATTTTTGTGTTGAGTCTGGGTAAGATCTTCCTCCTTAATCTCGAACGGATCTGTATCAGAGTATATTTTACCGTCCTGCAAAGAAACAATTCGCGTAGCGTAGGCTTGGGCAAGCTCAGGGTTATGCGTTACCATCACAACAAGTCTATCTTTAGCAACCTCCTTGAGAAGTTCCATAACGGCAACGCTGGTCTCGCTGTCTAATGCGCCGGTGGGCTCATCTGCGAGCAGTATGTCCGGGTTGTTAACCAGCGCTCTTGCAATTGCCACTCTCTGCATCTGACCGCCGGACATTTGGTTTGGTTTTTTATGCAGTTGATTACCGAGACCAACTTGCTCCAAAGCGGCAGCGGCGCGCTTCCTGCGTTCCGCTCTGGAAACTCCGGATATGGTCAGAGCCAGTTCAACATTTGCAAGTACCGACTGATGCGGAATAAGATTGTAACTTTGAAAAACAAAACCTACCGTGTGGTTGCGGTAGGAGTCCCAATCCCTGTCCTTGTATTTCTTTGTGGATATACCGTTGATGATAAGCTCGCCGCTGTCATATCTGTCCAGTCCGCCGATAATGTTGAGCAAGGTCGTTTTCCCCGATCCGCTGGGGCCTAAAATTGCGACAAATTCATTGTCACGCAAATTTAAGCTTACGTTGTCGAGAGCCTTTTGCACCAAGCTTCCGGTTTTATATTCCTTATGAATGTTTTTAATTTGTAGCATAATCCAATGAATGCCCCTTTTGCTAATCATGATTAAGCAGTTCAGTTTGCTTTAAATTTTGGAAAATATTATGAGTTTCTCCCAATATTAAAATCTGTTATGGCAAAATATCTTTAAAAACATATTTTATCATTAATTTCAGGAAAAGACCAGAAAATAAAAGTTAATAAATTAATAATAATTAAAATAAAATTCAGCTTTACTGTGAATCTGCCAAATATATTAAAGTGAATGAGTCAGATATTATAGAGGCCGATTAATCCTATAAATCGTATTATTAATTAAGTATTTAAATTTGTAGAAATAAAACGACTGTACCAAACCGTTTGTTACGGTTTCGATACAGTCGTTAAAATTCATGCGAAAAACCCGCCTGACCGCATTGTGTAATTATAACCTGCCTACGATAAGACAGGTGGGTGTCGCCCCTCGGTTTCACGCTCCCTTCGTCCGCAAAAGCGGGAGGTCTGCAATCCCCCGAGGGAGGAAGACTCCCTAATTAATAGTTGTAGGGTTATATGAACACAATTCGCGCATCAGGCAGGCAAAGTTGCCTTGACTAATTAATATGATATACTTAATATTTTATACCTCGTCGCTCTCCGGTTCCTCATCGTCGTACATATTCTCAAAGTGATCTTCAAAAATCTCAGCCAAACTCTCACTCAACTGTTCATCCTCGACCTCTACGAGGAGCTCTTCGCCGTCTTCTTCGACAGCTTCAAAGATATAATATACTCCGTCTGATTCAAGCTCCTCTTCAGGAGAGTTAAACACAGGGTAGAGAGCATAGTATATTTTGTCATCTTGTTCAATTTCATCAAGAATCTCAAATTGCTGTTCCTTACCATCTTCGTCAATTAATGTAAGCAAATCAGCTTCAAATTCTTTATCCATTATTATCATTCCCCTTCACCGTTTCATATATGTATTGTAACCTTAATTTTTCATTAAGTCAAGAGAAATTAATAAATTTAAATCGGGAAAAATTAATGAAAATTTTCAAAAAAAATAAAAAAAAGTATTGACAATCTTGGAAAATGGTGTATAATGTAATTGAAATCAAGGAAAGGAGCTGAGTCCAATGGGCGAACAGACACCGGAGAGTTTAAAGAGCTTCGTCGACAAGGCGGGCTCTGCTGCACAACTCTGATTCAAGAATATTATATGTGTTTTGAAATCAAGTAACATTCAAATGAAAATATCGCTATTGCTTCAGAACATATTTATATTAAGTAAAATCAGCAAATGCAAATTTAATGTGATGTTTCTGATTGGCGGGTAGTAGAAGTTTCTTGCCTCAATATTGCATACACATCAGAAATAATTGTTCTGTGAGCTGTTTTTCATCTTTAATGTTCGTTATTTCTAAAAGTCCCTGGTAGGGAGCGGAATATTTAGAGTTAGATGATGTGCGTAAGGTACAATTTAATATTTACGTCAGATGTTATTGAAAATTTTGTTAGCAAGGTGCTGAGAGTTTCACTTTGCAGACAAGGCTTACACAGTAAACAACAAAGGGTTAACTGAAGTTTTATAGAAACTATGTGGTTTGACCCGGGCTCGGAAGAGCTAATGCCTATATAACGGCATCCAAGATCAGTTGTTGTGAGTTTATCAGATATTTTGACTTTTAAATTGGTTTAATAGACTAATGTTGAGTGATATCTGATACGATTATATTCAGAGTGTTAGTTTTCAATATGCTTTAGGTTTGCTGACGAGTATTGCAAGTGATTAGTGCAAATTCGAATCAGGTGAACATAAAGATATTTTAGCTAAAGCTTGCGTAGGTTGGAGTTCTCTTGAAAGTAGGGTAAGTTCTTCAGCAGTTCGTAAGAGCACTCGATGTACCTTAATTCTCATCACTGTATTTTGGTTGGTTTGATTACCGAATGATATGTTTATTCTCGGTAATGTTGAATTGATGTGAAGCCCAAATAGTCGTGTTCTTATTCAGAGTAGGAGTCGAAGAAGACTTTGATTTGGTATAACTTATCAATTTTAAGTCCGAATATTTTGCACGAGCTATGCGGCGAAGATCTATAGTCTGATTAAGGATATAGATTGACAATAAAGAGTATAGTTCCTCCCTTTAATTGTCACTATCACATCAAATTCCACGATTGTTTATTGTGATAATTCAAAGCAACAAAAGCTCTGAATTTAACTAAGTACGGAATACGAGGTTAAATTCAGCACAAGCAAGTGGCTTGTGCAAGAGTAAAGCATTAAAGGCGCAAAAAGCGTACTGATGGTTATGCGTCCTATTAATTCATAACCGAATGCAGTTTTGTTGTGGAGAGTGGTTGTTTATCTTCATGGTTAAAATATATTAATTCAAAGGTTTTGTTGTCAGTTATAACATAATTTTATTTTAAGTTTTAACGAGAGTGAGTCCGATGATTTAATTGTTTATTATGAATAACGAATCTGATTTTTAGAGCCGGCGGAGTGTTTCCGTCGGCTCGTACTTTTATCACTGCTAATTTTTCAGCTGATAATGAAATTTCTGTTCGCTTTTTGCTACGATTTGATATAATATTAGTACATATTCTTATTCATTGCGGAGGTTAAAATGAACGTACTGAAAAAGGAACAAAAAATTATAGATACATCTGCATCTCGAGTAAAGGCTGAGCTAGTGTTCAAAAATGCAAGCTACTTAAATGTTTTTACAAATTCCTTTGTGAAAGCCGATGTTGCGATTTGCTGCGGAACTATTGTTGGAGTGGGGGAGTACAGCGGAGAAACTGAAATCGACTGTACAGGAAAAACTCTAGTCCCTGGTTTTGTGGATAGTCATATTCATCTTGAAAGTTCGATCATCACTCCACAAAACTTTGCCAAGGCTGTAGCGCCGCACGGAACTACGGCTGTAGTGACCGATCCGCATGAAATAACCAATGTGATGGGCTATGATGGTTTTGACTATATGCTCGAGGCTACGGAAAACCTTCCGATTGACGTCTATTTTACGGTACCTTCTTGTGTGCCGGCAACTCAATTTGATGAAAACGGCGCTAAAATAACAGTAAACGAGGTTCAAAAATACATCATGAATCCTAGAGTCCTCGGTTTAGCAGAGATGATGAATTTCCCTGCTGTTTGCAATGGTGACGCGGCTGTTTTGCAAATGATAGAAGCTGCACAGCTCAGTGGCAAGGTCGTTGATGGCCATGCACCGCAGCTGAACGGAAAGCAGCTCAACGCATATATTGCTGCAGGGGTTAATTCAGATCACGAATGTACTGAGCTTTGCGAGGCTTATGAAAAGCTTTCTCTCGGACAATATATTATGATTCGTCAGGGTACAGCAGGTAAAAATCTTGAGGCTTTACTTCCGCTTCTCAAAGGTGAAACCTATACTCGATGTCTGTTTGCTACCGACGATAAACACCCCGGAGAGCTGGCAATAAACGGACATATAGATTATATTATCAGAAAAGCTATTCTTTCAGGCGTCAGACCTGAGATAGCGTATAAGGTTGCTTCATTTAACGCTTGCGAGTATTTCGGACTAAAGCATAGGGGGGCTATAGCGCCGGGTTACAGAGCAGATTTTGTACTGCTCGACGATATAAATTCCGTTAAAATTTCTGCTGTGTATAAAAATGGAGCAAAGTTAAAATTCCCGCTTGATATTGCCTGTGAAAATGTTAATCCAAAATTAAAAGATAAAGCCCTTAATACAATGCACGTCAATAAAATAACGCCATCATCTTTAAAAACTAAAAAGCCGCTTGAAAAGGTTATAGGGCTGATAGGTGGAGAAATAATCACAAATGATGAGGGAGAAGCGTCGAAAATTGATATCAAGCAAGATGTTTTAAAAGCCTGTGTGGTAGAGCGTCATAAAAATACAGGTCATATAGGTGTTTGCTATGTAAAAGGCTACGGACTAAAATCCGGGGCAGTAGCTACCAGTGTGGCTCACGACTCACATAATATCATCGCAATCGGAGCATCCGACAGCGATATATCAGCAGCCGTAAACTCCATTATTGAAATGGGCGGCGGTATGGTAGTGGTAAACGATGGTGAAGTTCTGGAAAGTCTCCAACTTAACATAGCCGGCCTGATGACCGAGCAGTCACTGGAGAGCGTGGTTGAAAATATGAACGCTCTCAAGGAGGCCGCGTCTTTGTTAGGCGTTGGTGACAATATAGATCCCTTTATGACGCTTTCGTTTATAAGTCTTCCGGTAATTCCGAGCTTAAAGCTGACGTCGCTCGGAGTTGTCGATGTAAACAAATTTCAGCTTCTGGATTAAATTCTTTTCATACCGGCTTGATATATACTCTATAAAAAGCTATAATAGATTTTAGAAAGCTGGTGTTATTATGAGTCAAATAAATGAAATTGCAAATCAGGCTAAGACCGCTATGGAGGAGTTGGTAGCCGGTGCAAAGCTGAAAAAAGGCAGCTTGGTAGTTGTTGGTTGTTCCAGCAGCGAGATAATTGGTGACAAACTCGGTACGAATTCTAACGTAGAGGTTGCAGCAGCGGTGTTTGATGCGATATATTCTGTATTAAAGGATAGAGGGATCTTCCTCGCAACTCAGTGTTGCGAGCATCTCAACAGAGCTTTAATTCTTGAGAGGGAATGTGCAGAAAAATTTGGTTATGAAATAGTAAATGTTATTCCCCAGCCCAAAGCAGGGGGTTCCTTTTCAACCAGAGCATATTCAGTTTTTAAAGACCCGGTAGCTGTTGAGCGTATTCAGGCTGACGCAGGTATGGATATCGGTGATGTGCTCATAGGTATGCACCTCAAGCGCATTGCTGTACCCTTGAGACTATCAATAAAGGAAATCGGAAAGGCTCATCTTGTCTGCGCCAGAACCAGACCGCCGTTTATAGGAGGCTCAAGAGCAATATATAATGAGGATTTATTGTGATGGAGAAAAATACTGATTATAAGGAGCAATTTTGTGAACTCTTCAATGAAAATGTCAAACGAAAGGGTGCAAAAGAGCTTTTAGATTGGATGTTAAAAACCGACTTTTTTACAGCTCCGGCAAGCACTAAGTATCACTGTGCTTGCCCCGGCGGTCTTGTTATGCACTCTTTGAGTGTATATGATGTATTGATGGAGAAGCACTTCGATGAGGAGACCGATTCCCTTGAGAGCTTTACAATCTGCGCACTTCTCCACGATTTGTGCAAGGCGCAGTTTTACAAGGTATCCACAAGAAACGTAAAAAACGAAGAGACAGGCAACTGGGAAAAAGTTCCATTCTACGCTGTTGATGATTATTTTCCCTATGGTCATGGTGAAAAATCTGTTTTTCTTATCGAGCGTTTTATGAGACTGCGGATAGAAGAGGCAATGGCAATCCGTTGGCACATGGGCGGCTTTGAGGATAACGGAGGTTTTACAATTAGCTTGGCATACCGAAAATACCCTCTGGCTGTGAAGCTTCACCTTGCTGACTTGGAATCTACATATTTGCGTGAAAAGGACACATCTGTAATCAACACAGAGTAAGGCGGTGACAACGGTGATAAATAGAGAGCGAATATTAAATACATTTTTAAATTTTGCACTTATTGATGCCCCCAGTCGCAGTGAAAGAGAGGTTGCGGAAAAGATTATCTCGGTTTTAGAGCCGTTGGGCTTTAAAATTACTATGGATGAAGCAGGTGATTCTCTCGGAGGAAACTGTGGCAATCTCTATGCTGTGCTTGAGGGTGAGGACTCAAGCCTTCCGCCCTTGCTGTTTTGTGCACATATGGATACGGTGCAGCCATGCTATTTTAAGCATATCATAACCGAAGATGACGGTAAGATCCGCAGCGATGGCAATACCATAGTCGGAGCGGATGACGTTACTGCCATTGCCGAAATACTTGAAGCGGTGACTGCCGTTTACGATAATCGACTGCAGCACAGAACTATTGAGCTTTTATTTACCGTAGCTGAGGAGGAGAGCTGTCAAGGCTCTCGTTTGTTTGACTTTTCTCAAATCAAGTCTGAGCAATGCTATGTGCTGGACTATAATGGAGAAGTCGGTAACTGTGCAATCGCCGCACCTGCAAAGCTCAGCTTTACAGCAGAAATACACGGAAAAAGTGCACATGCAGGTTTTTCCCCGGAGAAGGGCGTAAATGCGATCGCTGCAATGGCGCAGGCAATTACTAAGATAAAACAGGGAAGAATTTCCGAAACAGCCACGCTGAATATCGGCACTATCACGGGTGGAAACTCAATTAATGTTGTGCCAGATTACTGTGCGATCAAAGGCGAGATAAGGGATAAGACCACCGAGGATGCTGTAAAAATAGCTATGGCTCTGGAACATGATCTCACGCATCACTGTGCCGCATTAGGTGCAAAACTTGATTTTAATTATGAGGTGCTATATTCCTCCTTTGGAGTATCTTCCTCTCACAGCGTCATCACTCGCTATCAAAAAGCCTGTCGAAGTCTTGGCATGAATCCGAAGCTCGAATATACCCTTGGCGGCAGTGACTGCAATATCCTCACCGAATTTGGTATCACAGGCATAGTAATCGCCAACGGTATGCATAACTGCCACTCAACTGAGGAATATACAACAGTTGATGAAATGATTTCAGTTGCCGAAATTTTGATAAATCTAATGACTAGTGACTGAATTGTGAAAAAACAGTTATCCAACACTGTCTAATCGGGTAGGACGGCGGTTATTTGCTGTCCTGCCCGACTTTATTTAATATTAATCTTGCCTTTACCGGGCGGATATTTTTTTAAAACACGTAAAAAATAAAACCAGGCTTGATTTTTTACGTGTTTTTGCATATAATAATAAGTGGTTAGTATAAACTAACCTAATATTAAACCGTTATTTCCATCAGTTCATAAAAATGGAAAACGTAGACAAGGAGTAAAAAATGGGATACTTGCAAATTGAAAAAGTTATCGGAAGAGAAATTCTGGATTCCAGAGGTAATCCTACGGTGGAAGCTGAGGTGATTCTTGCTGATGGCACTGTCGGCATGGGCGCTGCGCCAAGCGGGGCTTCTACAGGTGAATTTGAAGCGCTGGAGCTTCGGGATGGGGACAAGTCAAGGTATCTTGGCAAGGGCGTGACCAAGGCAGTGAAGAATATCAACACAGTGATTAACGGCGTTATTTCCGGCATGGACGCCTCGGACATTTATGCCATCGACAAGGCAATGATAGCCGCTGACGGCACAAAGGATAAATCAAAGCTCGGCGCTAATGCGATTTTAGCCGTGTCAATAGCTGCCGCAAGAGCGGCTGCAACAGCTATGGATATTCCGCTTTATAAGTTCCTCGGCGGAATTTCGGGTAACCGTCTGCCAGTGCCGATGATGAATATTTTAAACGGTGGAGCTCATGCTGCGAACACCGTTGACGTGCAGGAATTTATGATTATGCCTGTAGGCGCAGAGAATTTCAAGGAGGCGCTGCGTTGGTGTGCTGAAGTTTTCCACGCGCTCGCTTCTCTTTTAAAATCGAAGGGACTTGCTACCTCGGTGGGTGACGAGGGCGGCTTTGCTCCGGATCTTGCGAGCGATGAGGAGGCAATACAGTATATTCTCGAGGCAGTAAAGAGAGCAGGTTACGAGCCGGGGCGTGATTTTATGATAGCCATGGACGCAGCTTCCAGCGAGTGGAAAGGAGCACAGAAGGGTGAGTACGTCCTGCCAAAATCAGGTCAGCGTTTCACATCTCAGGAGTTGATAGCACATTGGAAGCAGCTCGTCCAAAAATACCCGATTATCTCTATAGAGGACGCTTTGGATGAGGAGGACTGGGATGGTTGGCAGCAGCTCACAAAAGAACTGGGAGATAAGGTTCAGCTTGTTGGTGATGATCTCTTTGTAACAAATACCGAAAGACTCAAAAAGGGAATTGAGCTTGGCTGTGGAAACTCAATTTTGATTAAACTTAATCAAATCGGCTCAGTGTCTGAAACCCTTGAGGCGATCAAGATGGCGCACAAAGCCGGATACACAGCAATTTCATCACACCGCTCAGGTGAGACAGCCGACACAACAATAGCTGATCTCGCTGTTGCACTCAACACCTGCCAGATCAAAACCGGTGCACCAAGCCGCTCTGAGCGTGTGGCAAAGTACAACCGACTTCTCAAAATCGAGGAGGAGTTGGGCAATGCCGCAGTATATCCGCAAAGGGGTGCGTTTAATGTAAAAAGATAAATTTTTATAACCAAGTCGCCGATGTCCCCCGCCCGAGTAGGCGGCGGGAGACATTTAGGGTTTCGGTGGGTGTTATAATCCCCCAACCCTGAGGAGCAAAGCTCCCCGGCAACGGTTTAAAAATTGGAGCCGCCCAGCTGAAGGACGGCTCCGACTATTTCCCGGGACATATTATTTTTCGGTTAGGCGGTAAAGCTCCATATACTCATAATCACAGTGAAACTCATCCTCGATTTTGTAATTAAAATCATTCTCAATATACGTCGGCATTTCGGTGTTTTTGCTTTTAAAAAACCAAACTTCCCCGCTGTCGTCGCAGTTTTGCTTGACCTGAGTTTTATCAATATACTCTAAATTGTCAAAGGCGCAAAACCAATCTTGCCAGATTGTTACCCGGTGAGTGTAATTCGGCAGTGAATATGAGAGCATACCAAAGGAATAATCACAGTACAGCAGTGTATCGTCCGACTTCAGCTTTTGACTGAAGTCTTCGATAAAATCGCTATATGAGTTGTCGTACTCGAGCTGGATTGTAATAGCGAAACTTATGCAGTTGATTACGCACAGTACTGCACAACCAATATATTTTATAGCTTTGTCAAGCTTGTTCAAGCATATTCCTATGAGCACAGCCGCTACACCGAGTGCCAGTAGCCCATACCTGCCTATATACAGTGTGCGAATAATTAATGATATTCCCAGCCCGACTACTTGCACGCCGAGTACTGTAGCCGCTCCTAAAATCATAGTTATATTTCTATTTTTCTTGATTATCAGCATCAGCCCACACAGTAAAACCGTTACAATAAATAGAACAACCGAGAGAGGTTCTATGCTTTTGAGCCAGTAGTTTCCTGCGGCGTCCCTGGTTTGCTTAATAAGAATAAACAGCCAAAACGAATATCCGATTGCCATTATTAAGTCAGCAGCCAAGAGTTTATATAACAGCTTTCGGCGCTTAATAAGTATGTAAATATTCAAAAATCCAATGCAAACCCCGACCGTTACCAATGCATATATATGGTTGTACCCTGCTAGAAGCGCTGAGATAGCCAAAATTACACAGTCAAGCGAACCTCCCGTCTCTATATATCTTACTGAGGCTAAGTAACACAGCGTGATAAAGAAGATCGCCCACGTATAAGAACGCTGCTGAACACTGAACAAATATGTACTAGGCATAGCTCCTACTGCAATTATATATATAATTCCGCACCGGTTGCCAAATTGCCTTTTTATGACGGTGATTCCCAAAATCAGTATAGCTAAATAACCAAAATACGAAAACAGTTTTGAGCATATAGTCGTGTATCCAAAAACTTCGCAAAACAGCTTTAGCGATAAAAAGTACAGCGGCGGGTGCATATCTGTTTTTAATATTTCAATTATTTCACCATAATCGTG
Organism: uncultured Clostridia bacterium; assembly: GCA_946500295.1. GTDB lineage: Bacteria > Bacillota > Clostridia > Oscillospirales > Acutalibacteraceae > UBA7067. The sequence goes on from CAMMVF010000018.1 coordinate 15,857, forward strand.
CTGAATGAGCGAGAGAGTGTACGCTTCATCAAACCAAATTTCCTTGCTAAATAGTAAAGAAAGCGGCAGTATAGCAAATATAGTAAAAATTATATATATAAGTTTACTCCTCGGTTGACGTTTAACATCCAAAAAATCATCTCCAAGACATTTGGTACTATTATACTAGTTCAGCCATATAAATTCAACACGATTCGAGGTGTTTAGAGTTTTTATATGTGTAGCTCTACAATTTGTGTGCTGCAGGCAAAAAGAGTAGTGAATAGAAACACCCTGCATTATATGTTGGCAGACTAGTTAAAGTTTTATATACCTGTTGTATTGAGGCGGATATTGGTATGAGATTTATCAAACTCTTTCATAAACACTGTATTTGAATTAGTAGGATAAAGATATAAAAAAGATATAAAACCCGACAGGATGCACAACTGTCGGGCTTGTGATATATTTATTAATTTTATCAGAAATAACTGGTGGCGGGGCTATGTCTAAAACTGTAGTTTTCTTGAGCATAAAAGCTGTATCAGTCATATACTTTCATCATTCAAGTACTACTATCATCGTACGATGAGGATGTGTTATCACCTTCGTCTGCAGAGCTGTCAGAGGAATATCCCTGTTCATCGGTTGTGATTGTGTCAGGTGTAGTTTCAAGCTGATAGCCGTTATCGCCGTTATAGCTGTTATCTACGCTTCCGCTTATAATAACAGGAGTGCCAACCGTGATATTCTCATAAATTGTCTTCATAGCTTCAAGCGGTGTGTTGATACAGCCGTTTGAACCGTCATAGGTGTATATGTCTCCGCCGTAACCTGTTTCACGCCACAAAGAATCGTGGAGTCCGATGTCATTCGTCTCATTAATTCCAACCCAGTACTCCGTAGTAACATCCCAGGTGGGTCCTACCAGATGTGCCGGAGAAGCGAGTGTCCGCACCTCAAAATATCCGGTTGGTGTGTCGCTGGCGCCTGCGGTTCCGGTAACTACAGGGGTTTCTACAAGCAGCTCGTTGTTTTTATAAAACCACATTGTCTGCTTGTCAATATCTATATGTACATATGTATCACCGACGGCGTAGCCGTCAATCTCTACGCTGTCAACGCAGGTTAGTGAGCTTTCAGCTGCGTCTCCGTAAACAGTTTCTTGACCTGCTTTGCTGTTGTAGGGTATCACCTTAAAATAGTATATATTGCCGGGAATGAGTTCGTCGGTTTCATATGTCAAACTGTTTGTTGACAGTACATGGCTGTAACTTTTTCCGTCAGTTGAGAAATAAACCTCATATCCTGTGGCATTTTCAGCTTCATCCCAGCTTAGCTTTATTTTTCTCTTATCAGAACTTGCATCCAAATTTATAGCTTCGGGCTTTGCCACGGTTTCAGTGTTATATTCCTGAACAGGAGCTGAGACCAAAATACTGCTGTCCTGTGTAGTACAGCAGGAGGTGATAGACAGAGTCATCGAAATACAAATAATTGTGGCAGCTATTTTCAGCGCTGACTTCAATTTGCTTACCTTCCTTATTTTTATCATTTTTGTTCACCAACGTACTTTCGCAGACTTTTAGTTGATTATAACACAACTTAAAATGAAATTAAAGTCCACTTTCGCATTTTGTCAAAAATATAATAATATATTATAAATTTATCGAAAGGCAGATAAGCTGTAATACATTATAAATATTCAAACTCAACATTTGTAAATAGACTTAGTAATCAAGATGGTAAGATTGTTTAAAATGCGGCGTGTATATTTGAACACATTATACAAAGTGTTGTAGCGCTATTTACTTTATTTGATTGGATTGATATAATAGATAAAATCACCGATAGCTTAGAGGAGGTCAATAATGAAAAAACGAATTTTATCCGCTATTATGGTAAGCTTGATATTAACAGGCTTAACAGCGTGTTCATCGGAGCAATCATCTTCACAGGACGTCAGTTCAAGTTCTACTACAGAAGCTGTCGAGAGTTTAACTTCATCTGCAACTGAAAAGGCCGAGGTGGTTGAACCGGTTGGAAAGTATGAGCTGGCGGAAAAAATTGAAGATGGAGCAATCCTGCACGCATGGTGTTGGTCGTTTAATACAATAAGAGAAAATCTTGAGGATATCGCCGCCGCAGGATTTACCTCAATTCAAACTTCACCTATAAATGAGTGTAAGGTCGGAGATGATGGAGGTATGCAGCTTCAGGATAAGGATGGTAGCGTAAATAACGGTAAGTGGTACTATCATTACCAGCCGACAAATTATATCATCGGTAATTATCAGCTTGGAACAGAAGAGGAGTTCAGGGCTTTGTGTGAGGAAGCTGAGGAGTACGGAATCAAGATAATCGTAGATGCTGTAGTAAATCATATGACAAGTGATGTGGGCGCAATCTCGGAGGATATCTATGAGGTCACCGATGAGCCTTTCCACAACTATGGCGGCATCAGCGATTACAGCAACAGAGAAGAGGTAACTCAGGGTGATCTGCTGGGACTTAAGGATCTTAACACCCAAAACGAGGATATCCAAAAGTATATTCAAAGCTATCTCAAATCCTGTGTAGAAGCAGGAGCTGACGGCTTCCGCTACGATGCAGCCAAGCATATCGAGCTTCCTGATGATCCTGAGGAATACGCATCCGACTATTGGAGCGTAATTCTTGATAACGGTGCACAGTTCCAGTACGGCGAGGTGCTGCAAGGCGGTTCAGATCGTTCAAGTGCCTACGCTGAAATGCTCAATCTCACTTCAGCTACCTACGGTCAATATATAAGAAACTCTGTTATTAACTCAAATTTGAGTGTGTCTATGTGGAAGGACTATGGTTTAAACGGAGTGAGCGAGGATAGGATAGTTACTTGGGTTGAGTCTCACGATAACTATTGCAACGATGGTACCTGGTCACAGCTTACCGAGGATGATGTAAAGCATGCATGGGCTATTATCGCTGCTCGCAGCGGAGGTACACCGCTGTTTTTCAGCAGACCCGCAGGAGCCGATATTACGGATCAGTGGGGCAACAACTTGATTGGCGCTGAGGGCAGTGAGTTTTATAAATCAACAGAGGTGGCCGAAATCAATAAATTCAGGAATCATATGATTGGCCTTGATGAGACTCTCTCAAATCCGATGGATAATGATCAGCTGGCTATGATTGAAAGAGGAGACAAAGGAGCGGTAATTGTCAGTGTTAGCAAAGAGGACGTTGTACTTGAAAATGTAAGCACTGTTCTCGCTGATGGAACTTATACCGACAGAGTTTCCGGGGAAGAGTTTACAGTCCAGAACGGAATTATTTCGGGAGCTGTTAAAGCTGGAGCAATAGTGGTTCTATATAAGTAAACATTTAGTGAAAATAAGGAGGTGCATTCGTGACACCTCCTTAATTTATACTGCTTTATTTAAATTTTATTTTTGCGCTTCCCTTATTAACTCCGATGATTCCTCCGATAGCACCGCTGAGAAGAAGCACAGCCGATTTAACTATGAGTAAAACGCTTGGGTTCAGGCTTTCGGATATAAGTGAACAGATTAATTGAATTAGTAAAAGCGTGAATCCTGCTGCTACACCTGTGAGTATGCCGGATTTTTTTACTATTTTGCCTGATATAAATCCTCCTATGAAGCAACTGAGTCCGCTGAGTATGGTGGTTAGGGTTGATATCACTCCGAGCGGAATTTGGCCGGATTTAGTAATGATAAAGGCTGCAATTAAATATAATGCGGCGCAGGCTGCAACCGAACTCAACCCTCCAATGATAATTCCCCTTACGCTTTTGTTAATATCCATTCCGCTCTCTCCTTTAAACAAAAAAATACCTACGAATCCTTACAATTCATAGGTATTTGTAAACTTATAAAAATATTACTGCTATTATTGCTCTCAGCTTTTCTTTTCTTCACTATCAGCGTCAGCTTTTTTTCTTCTGCCGAACAGTCCCTTTTTCTCTGTCTGCTCTGTTTTGGCAGGCTCGTCCTTTATGGTGTCAACTGTTGAAATCGCCCAGCGCTTAAACTGAATCTTGCACTTGTCAGCGCCTGTTTCCAAAACAAAGGAGTCTGTTTCCTCCTTGATGCTTACTACCCTGCCGACGATTCCACCGATGGTTGTAACCTCGTCGCCGATCTCAAGGTTGTTGCGCATCTCCTGCTCCTGCTTTTTCCTTTTTGAGTTTGGCCTTATCATGAAAAAGTAGAATGCTGCGAATACTGCCGCCCAAAGCAGAATCATTCCCCACATTCCAAAGCCGGATTCGGCTCCTGAAGCGTTGGAGCTTCCCGATTGGGTAGTTGTGGCAGCGCATGAGCACAGTGTCATCATAGCTACCGCAGCTATTGCTGAAATCTTAAATAGCTTTTTCTTCAAAATAAATCAATCCTTTCATTTTATGAAAACAATATCGCTACAAATTATACCAATTTTGAGCTTATCTTTCAATAGCGTATCTAAAGATTATAAAAAAATTTACAAAAGCATAGTCTAGGTAAAGGTTTAAATCTTCGCCCGCGTGACAAGCTCGTTTGATCACGCCCGCGACGATTGCAACCGTCGCCAGGGAGTCTTGCTCCTCAGGGTTTTGGTGGGGATTATAATTCCCACACCGAAAGGCTGAATGACCCCGCCGCCTACAGAGGCGGGGGTCATCGGCGACTTGGTTATATTCTGTTACCGTATTTTTCCACGCCTTGCCTGTAATACTGTTCGAAGTTTCCGTTGTCAAGACTCTCACGTATTTCTTTGAGCAGGTTATTATAGAAGTAGAGGTTGTGCATCACGGCCAAACGCATTCCAAGCATCTCTTCGCTTTTGAATAAGTGACGGATATAAGCTCTGTCAAAGCTTTGGCAAACAGGGCAGGAACATTCTGTATCGAGCGGCTGAGTGTCTAAGGCGTATTTTGCATTTTTGATATTTCTGATTCCCTGTTTAGTAAATATCTGTCCGTGGCGTGCATTGCGGCTTGGCATTACACAATCAAACATATCAATTCCACGGTGAACAGCTTCAAGTATATTAACGGGCGTTCCAACGCCCATAAGATATCTCGGCTTATTCTTTGGCATGAACTCTGTTACTACGTCAAGAATATGATACATCTCTTCAGCAGTTTCGCCAACTGCCAGTCCGCCGACTGCGTAGCCGGGCAAATCAAGCTCGGCGATTTGTTTCATGTGTTCAGTTCTCAGGTCGTCATAGGTACCGCCCTGGTTTATACCAAAGAGCATTTGCTGAGGATTAATTGTATCTTCAAGTGAGTTTAGACGCTCAAGTTCAATTTTACAGCGATGAAGCCATCTTGTCGTGCGTTCAATGCTCTGCTTTGTATAATCGTATGGAGAGGGGTTTTCAATACATTCGTCAAAAGCCATTGCAATAGTTGAACCGAGGTTTGACTGTATTTGCATACTTGCTTCGGGACTCATAAAAATTTTTCTGCCGTCAATATGCGAGTTAAAATATACTCCCTCCTCCCTGATGTTTCGAAGCTTCGCAAGTGAAAAAACCTGGAATCCTCCGCTATCCGTAAGTACAGGACCATCCCAGCGAGTAAAAGCTCTTATACCGCCGAGTTGCTTTACAACCTCATCAGTTGGGCGCAAATGCAGGTGGTAGGTATTGCAAAGCTCTACCTGACAGCCCAGTTGTTTTAGGTCAAGAGCAGACACAGCGCCTTTGATTGCTCCGCAAGTTGCAACATTCATAAAAAACGGCGTTTCTATTGTTCCGTGGGGAGTTTTAAACACACCCCGACGGGCGGCTCCCTCGGTTTTTGTTATGTTAAACATATTTCCTCCATTATCTGATAAACATAGCGTCGCCAAATGAGAAAAAGCGATATTTTTCCTCTACGGCGATTTTATATGCGTTCATCGTATTTTCATACCCTGCAAAGGCTGAAACAAGCATAATAAGTGTGCTCTCAGGCAAATGAAAATTGGTAATGAGTCCGTCAAGCACCTTAAAATCATATCCCGGATATATAAAGATATCAGTGCTTCCCACATATGGTACGACCCGTCCTTCGTTTTGAGAAGCGCAGGCTTCCAGGGAACGACAGCTTGTGGTGCCTACCGCTATCACCCTTCCTCCGTTTGCCTTGGTCTGTTCAATCAGCTTTGCCGTAACCGGAGAGATTTCATAGTGTTCACTGTGCATTTTGTGCTCGGTGATTTCTTCTGCTTTTACCGGGCGGAATGTACCCAGTCCGACGTGAAGAGTGACATATCCTAGCTTTACTCCCTTATCCTTGAGCTTTTTCATAAGCTCCTTTGTAAAGTGAAGTCCTGCGGTGGGTGCAGCAGCAGAGCCTAATTCTCTGCTGTAAACTGTCTGGTATCTTTCCTTGTCTTTTAGTTCTTCTGTGATGTAAGGGGGAAGGGGCATTTTTCCGACTTTTTCTAAAGAGGAAAAAAAGCCGTCCTCTCCGTATTTAAATTTAACAAGGCGATTACCATCGTTTGTGATTCCCACTACTTCTCCGCTCATTATTCCGTCGCCAAAGGTGAAAACCGAGCCTGCCTTTGCTTTTTTCCCCGGGCCAGCAAGACATTCCCATATATTGTTTTCAATTTGTTTTAATAGCAAAAACTCGATGTGAGCTCCGGTTTTTTCTTTAATTCCATAAATTCTTGCAGGCAGAACCCTTGAATCGTTTAGTATGAGACAATCCCCGCTTTGAAGCTCATCAAAAATATTGTAAAAATGCTTATGTGTAATTTTGCCGCTGCTTCTGTCAAGAATCATCAGTCTGGAGCTGTCTCTCGGCTCGACAGGTGTTTGAGCTATAAGCTCTTTCGGCAAATCATAATAAAAATCCTTAGTTTTCATAGAAATTCCTTTCAAACTTTCTCTAAAAAATTGACAACCTACCACAGCATATGGTATATTATGAAATAAAGAGATTTTGTAAAGAGGGCGTATTTTTGCCCGCTTCAACTATTATATTTTATTTTTATCTTGTTGACAACTTATTTTTTGACAAGTTTTGATACGAGGATGATTAGGAGGACATATTTAAATGAAGAAGTACAAGGTAGGTATTATCGGCGCAACTGGAATGGTTGGACAACGTTTTTCTCTTTTACTTGCAGATCACCCGTGGTTTGAGGTTACTACCTTGGCCGCAAGTGCACGCAGCGCAGGTAAAACATATGAAGAGGCGGTGGGAAAGCGCTGGGCTATGACAGCGCCAATTCCTCAGAAGCTTAAGGATATGAAAGTTTTAGATGCTTCAAACGTAGAGCAGGTAGCGTCAGACGTTGACTTTGTATTCTGTGCTGTAGATATGAAAAAAGATGAAATCAGAGCCTTGGAGGAGCGCTACGCCAAAGCCGAGTGCCCGGTTATTTCAAATAACAGCGCTCACAGAGGAACTCCCGATGTACCGATGATTATTCCGGAAATCAATGCGGATCATGCGAAGATAATTCCGGCTCAGAGAAAGCGTTTGGGTACAAAGCGCGGCTTTATCGCTGTAAAGTCCAACTGTTCTCTCCAAAGCTATGTTCCTGCTGTTCACCCGTTGATGGATTTAGGTGTGACAAAGGTGTTGGCTTGCACATATCAGGCTATTTCCGGAGCAGGTAAGACCTTTGAGACCTTTCCTGAAATAGTAGATAATATTATTCCCTATATTGGCGGAGAAGAAGAAAAAAGCGAGCAGGAGCCGCTGAAGATTTGGGGCAAGATTGAGGGCGAGCAAATTGTCAATACAAACACTCCGTCTATCACCTCTCAGTGCTTACGCGTGCCGATAAGTGACGGTCACACAGCTGCTGTATTTGTAAGCTTTAACAAGGAGTGTTCGCTTGATGAGATTATCTCAAGATGGGAAAACTACAAGGGCAGGGCGCAGGAGCTAAATCTCCCCAGTGCGCCTAAGCAGTTCCTTCACTACTTCACAGAGCCCGACAGACCGCAGATTAAGTCTGAAAGAAATCTCGAAAACGGTATGGCGGTTTCTATAGGCAGGCTCAGGGAAGATACCCAATATACAATTAAATTCGTTTGTATGTCTCACAATACACTCAGGGGAGCTGCCGGTGGCGCTGTATTAATGGCAGAGCTTCTGTGTGCCGAGGGATATATGGACTGATAACATATTGAACGGAGGCAAAATCCATGAAGACGACAATTTTTACCGGCAGCGGCGTGGCGCTTGTCACTCCTATGCACTCCGACGGCTCCGTTAATTATGAAGAGCTTGGGAGGATTCTGGAATTCCAAATAAGCAACGGTACTGACGCAATTATAACCTGCGGTACAACTGGTGAATCGGCAGTTCTTGATCACAAGGAGCACTGTGAGGTAATCTCCTATACTGTAGAAAAGGTTGCCGGCAGGTGTCCGGTAATTGCCGGTACAGGCAGTAATGACACAAAATACGCTGTTGAGCTTACAAAGACGGCAAAGCAGCTCGGGGTCGATGCTGTTTTATCAGTCACACCATATTATAATAAAGCGTCGCAAAACGGTCTAATAAAGCATTTTACTTTAATTGCCGACAGCGCGGACATTCCGATGATTCTGTACAATGTACCTTCTCGTACCGGCTGTCGAATCCAGCTTGATACCTATAAGCAGCTTGCAAAGCACCAAAATATTGTGGCTACTAAGGAAGCTACGGAGGACGTAGGTTTTGCAGCTCAGATTCTTGCGGAGTGCGGTGATGAGCTTGATGTTTATTCGGGCTGTGACGACCTGACTGTGCCGCTGATGAGCTTGGGAGTAAAGGGAGTTATCTCTGTATTTGCCAATGTTATGCCCAAGGAGTCTCACCAAATATGTGAGTATATGCTTAAAGGAGAAACAGCTAAGGCAGCTCAGCTCCACCTTAAGTATCTGAAGCTGATGAATGCACTGTTCTGTGATGTAAACCCGATCCCGGTAAAGGAAGCCATGAATATCATAGGCTTTGACTGCGGTGAATGCAGACTTCCGCTGTGTTCTATGACAGAGGATAAAATTAAGGCTCTGCGCGAGGTTTTAATCAGCTGCGGAGCGGTAAAATAAGGAATATTAAGCATAATAAGGAAGATAAGGATATGACGAAGATAATTCTTTGCGGCTGCAATGGGAAAATGGGTCAGGCAATAGTGAAGGCTGTTTCCGAGAGAGATGACTGCTCTATTGCTGCCGGAGTTGACCTGATAACAAACTGCGGATATGATTTTCCGGTGTTTGATGATTTTTCTAAGATCAACGTAGAAGCTGACGTTATAATTGACTTTTCAAATCCCGCTTTGTTGGGCGCACTTTTAAAATACGCTTTGGACAACAAAAAAAACGCTGTTTTGTGTACCACAGGCTATACTGACGAGCAGATAGCCAGTATTGATAAGGCCTCAGAGCAGATTGGAATTTTCCGTTCGGGCAATATGTCGATCGGCATCAATTTGCTCATTGACCTTGTAAAGAAGGCTGAGACGGTTTTGGGAGCCGGATTTGACATTGAGATTATTGAAAAGCACCATAACCAAAAGCTCGATGCACCCAGCGGTACGGCGTTGATGATAGCAGACGGTATTTCTGAAGCAATGGAGAGAAAACCCCAGTACGTATATGACCGTCATGCCTACAGAAAAAAACGTGACAAAAATGAGATAGGTATTCACTCGGTCAGAGGAGGTACTATAGTAGGTGAGCACGAGGTAATCTTCGCAGGGCATGATGAAGTTATTACAATCAAACATCAGGCTCAGTCTAAGGAGGTTTTTGCTATCGGCTCTATTGATGCCGCTGTGTTTATGAAAGATGCTCAGGCGGGAGCATACGATATGACAGACTTGGTTAAGGCCAAGAAATAAGGAGGATACGCATGGATCCGAAAATTATTGTTACAGAAAACATAACGCTGGTTTCCCTTCATGATGTCTCTGCCGGTATGTCGCATATTGCCGGAATTTTTGAAAAGATAGCTGATATGGGAGTAGATGTAAACATTATTTCAATTTCACCGATACAGAGCGACCTTACAAGTTTGACTTTTACAATCAACGATGAGGATACTGTTAAGTTGCTCCAGTTTGTAAAGTCGTTTTCGGGCGATGTAAAGCCGGTGGTCAGTTCAGGTAATTATATTATCTCAGTAATAGACGAGAATATGGAAAACCACCCGGGCTTTGCTTCCAAAATTTTTCGAGCGCTTGCAGAATCGGATGTTGATGTGTGCACAATAGCTACGTCAGAGATTCAGATTTCAATGCTGGTTACCGAAGCAGATTTCAACTCTGCATATGAATCTATAACTAATTGTTTAAATAATATCTAAGCTACGGCGTTAAGGGCGTTGGTGAATTCCAATGCCCTTATGCCATACTTAATAATTGGTATATTGTTTTGAAGGAATAGAAATCTATTTGGAGTTGATGAAGATGTCAAAAAATCAAGAGAAAAATTTCAATTTAGTTGAAGCATCCGAAGATGAGCTCGATAATCACAAACACAACAAGAATGATATTGAAGCCGATGAGGAGAGAAAAGAAAAGCATAAGGAAAAAATGCCGTATAATAACCGAGAACTTAGCTGGCTTGACTTTAACTCCCGAGTGCTTGAAGAGGCAATGGAAAAAGAAAATCCGGTAATGGAAAAGCTGAATTTTCTTTCAATCACCGCTTCTAATCTCGACGAATTTTTTATGGTTCGTGTGGCTGGTGTGCTAGACCAGATTCACCACGGCTCCAAAAAGCCTGACGCTTCCGGCTATACTCCGGAAAAACTGATGCACAAGCTCTCTGAGAAAATCCATGATTTCTCCAAGCGACAGTATTCCTGCTACTCTCGTTCAATAATACCATCACTTAAAAATAAAAATATGCGTTTTCTCAAGGTAAAAGAAATGAATGAGAAGCAGTTGAACTTTATCACACAATATTTCAACAGCATTGTATTTCCGGTTGTAACGCCGATGGCAGTTGATACCAGCCGTCCATTTCCTCTGCTTACAAACAAGAGCTTGAACTTGGCAGTCAGGCTTTCAAATCAACAGAATGAAACCTTCTTTGCCTTAGTCCAAGTACCCTCTATTCTTCCTCGCTTTCTTGAGCTTCCAAGCACCCATGGCAGAGACTTTGTACTTCTTGAGGATATAATTGCCCATTTTTTACCTGACCTTTTCGAGCTTTATAATATAGACGCATATGCTCCGTTCCGAATTACCAGGGATTCTGACCTTGATATTGATGAAGAGACTGATGATCTTATGCAGGAGATTCAGAAGTCAATTAGAAAAAGGGAGAGAGGAGTTCCGGTAAGACTGGAGTTTTCTAAAAAATGCGATAAAAAGATTCACTCTTTTCTCGTTGATATGCTCGATGTATCTGAAAATGAAATTTATATTCAGGCAGGACCGCTTGACCTTACCTTCCTCTCAAAATTTGCTCGATTGGATGGATGTGAGGACTTGTGCTTTACCCCAATAATACCTGTAAATCCACCCGCCGAATTTTATGGCTGCACTGATATTTTTCAGGCAATAAGAGAAAAGGATCGTTTGGTACATCATCCCTATGAAAGTTTTGACGTCGTAGTCAATTTTATAAAAGAAGCTGCCGACGATCCGAATGTTCTGGCTATCAAGCAGACTTTGTACAGAGTCAGCGGAAACTCTCCTATTATTGCAGCTCTTATTAAGGCAGCTGAAAATGGCAAGCAGGTTACGGTCTTGGTTGAACTGAAGGCTCGATTTGATGAGGAGAATAATATTCAATGGGCTAAGAAGCTTGAAAAGGCGGGCTGCCATGTTATCTATGGATTGACAGGACTTAAAACGCACTGCAAAATTTGTCTGGTGGTACGCAGAGAGGGCGATATCATACGGCGTTATCTCCATATGGGTACAGGAAATTACAACGATAGTACGGCAAGATTCTATACAGATATCGGAATGTTTACCTGCCGTGAGGAGTACGGCGTTGACGCATCTTCGCTGTTCAATGTTTTAACAGGTTATTCTATTCCGCCTGAGTACAACAAGTTTATAGTTGCTCCCAAGGGAATGAGAAGCTTTTTTGAGGATATGATAAAAAGAGAGACCGAAAATGCCAAGGCAGGACTGCCTGCCGGAATTACGGCTAAGGTCAATTCTCTGGTTGATCCCGATATAATCAGTCTCTTGTATGATGCCTCCAATGCCGGAGTAAAAATAACTCTTATAGTCAGGGGAATTTGTTGTCTGAGAACCGGTATAAAAGGCTTTAGTGAAAATATAACTGTGTATAGCATAGTGGGTCAGTTACTTGAGCACAGCAGAATATTCCGCTTTGAAAACAATGGTGAACCTGTGCTCTATTTCGGCAGCGCCGACTGGATGCCGAGGAATCTTGACCGCCGAGTAGAGCTTGTGTTCCCGGTGGAAGATCAGGATATAAAACAAAGAGGCTTTGAGATTCTTAATATAATGCTTCATGATACGGTAAATGCAAGAATCCAGAATCCCGACTCTACCTATACCTTAGTTGACAAGAGGGGCAAGCCAAAGCTCAATTGCCAGACTTATTTCTCAAAGCTTGCGCTAAAGGCACAAAAAGAAGCTAAACATATTGCAGCGTTTCGTGCCATAGGTACACCTATAATACCGACAGATAAGGAGGCAAAAACTCAATGAAGAGAATAGGTATTTTGACCAGCGGCGGCGACTGTCAGGGATTAAATGCGACTATTAGGGCTGTTGCCAAATCTTTATATCATTACTATGAAAACGATATAGAGATATATGGAATCATTGACGGCTATCGTGGATTAATTTACGGAGAATATCGTTTGATGAAGCCGGATGATTTTTCCGGAATTCTCACTCGCGGAGGCACAATTCTCGGAACCTCTCGTCAACCTTTTAAGCTTATGAGGGTAGTGGACGAAAACAGCGTAGATAAGGTGGCTGCGATGAAGGCCAACTATAGAAAGCTCAAGCTTGATTGTTTGGTTATTTTAGGCGGAAACGGTACACAGAAAACTGCAAATCTTCTCAGCGAAGAGGGGCTGAACGTAGTTTCATTGCCCAAAACAATTGACAATGACCTCTGGGGTACTGATATGACTTTCGGCTTCCAAAGTGCGGTTGATATAGCCACCAATGTAATTGACTGTATCCACACAACTGCTACCTCTCATGGCAGAGTATTTATTATAGAAGTAATGGGACATAAGGTAGGTTGGTTGACTCTGTATGCCGGAATTGCCGGAGGAGCCGATGTAATATTGATTCCCGAAATACCCTATGACATCAAGTCGGTAATAAAAACCGTAAAGCAGCGAAATGAAAGCGGCAAGAACTTCTCAATTTTGGCAGTTGCAGAGGGCGCTATTACCAAAGAACTGGCTGCAATGCCCAAAAAGCAGCGTAAAGCGGCGGTGGCTGAGATGGCCTATCCTTCAATTTCATACAAGATAGCACATGAAATTGAGCAAGCCACAGGTCAGGAGACAAGGGTAACTGTTCCGGGACACTTCCAGAGAGGAGGAAGTCCGTGTCCGTATGACAGGGTTCTTTCTACACGTTTTGGAACAAAAGCAGCCGAGCTTATAATTAATAAGCAATATGGCAATATGGTAGCTTTGGTTAACAACAAGGTTGTATTCGTGCCGCTCAAGGATATAGCCGGTAAGCTGAAATCTGTTCCTGCTGACTCTGAATTGATACACACTGCCAAAATGATGGGTATTACTTTTGGAGAATAAACTTAATATTTAATAGCACAATTCACCTCTTTTTCATAAGATATTAATAAAATGAAAAAGAGGTGATTTTTTGTGGATAAGCCATTGATAGCGCTTACCTCAATTACTCATGCCATGAAAGGCAAATCGCTTCTGCTTGGATACGGGATTTTTTCGGAGATAAAAAGAACGCCAAAGGGCAGAGGTGTCAAAAGTTGCGGTTACAGCTTGTATGTACCACAGAGAACTGATGAAGCACAGGCGCTGCTTGAGGAAAACGGAATTGTCGTCCTTGGAAGATTGAGCGGTGATTAAAATGATATATTTGGACAATGCCGCCACAACTTTTCCTAAACCAATAGCGGTCACAAAAGAGGTTAATACGGCTTTAACTAAATATGCGGCAAACCCCGGAAGGAGCGGCCATGTCATGGCTATGAAGGCTGGACAGATGATATATGACTGCCGTATTGCTGTTTCTAAGCTGTTTAATGTAAAAAATGAGGAAAATGTAATCTTTACTATGAACTGTACTCATAGTATCAACACAGTTTTAAAGGGCTATTTAAAAGAAGGAGATCATGTTGTAATCAGCTGCCTTGAGCATAATTCGGTTGTACGTCCGCTTAAAGCCATGGAGGACAAAGGGATTACCTTTACCGAGGTTAAGGTTTATGAAAATGATAACAACCAAACTCTTGATTCATTCAGAAAAGCAATAAATAGAAATACACGTCTCATAGCCTGCATACATGCTTCTAACGTGTGGGGAATAAGGCTTCCGATTGAAAGAATTGCAGCTCTAGCCCACGAGTATGGCATAAAGACGATGGTCGATGCAGCTCAAAGTGCAGGAATCACTCCAATAGATTTTGAAAACAGTAAAATTGACTTTCTGTGTATGCCCGGGCATAAGGGCTTGTACGGTCCCATGGGTACCGGAATATTGATTATAAGGCATCCGGATGACCTCACCACTCCACTGATGCAGGGGGGTACAGGCTCAAGCTCAATATCTACAGAGCACCCCCAATTTGTTCCTGATAAATTTGAATCCGGTACTGCAAATCTCCCGGGAATTTCCGGGCTGTTAAGGGGTGTAGAGTTCGTCAGCAGGAAAACGCCTGAAAGAATATTTGCGCATGAGCTTAAGCTGATGCAGAGTTTGCACAGGGGTCTTTCAAAGAATGATAGGGTCAAACTCTATACTTCATATCCTGATAGAAAACACTGCGTGCCTCTTATTTCTTTTAATGTGGACGGTAAGGACAGTGAAGCTGTCGCTCGTTATCTTAACGATAGATATTTTATAGCAGTGCGAGCAGGGCTCCATTGCTCTCCTCTTGCGCATTTATATATGGAAACTCAGGACAGCGGAGCGGTAAGAGTCAGTCCTTCGGTGTTTACAACGGAAAACGAGATACAAAGACTCATATATGCTGTAAATAAAATAAGCTAGGGTATTTTCAAGCGCTGTGTTTTGTGATAAAATATAATGAAGAAAAAAGTTAGGAAGGAACGGTTATGGATATTCTGAGCACATGGCTTGATAATTTTATGGCGGTTATCAAGACCTTCCAGATTATGGATTTTCTCGATATACTATGCATAACCTTTGTGATATTCGGGATTTTCAAATTAGTCAGAGAAACACGCGCCGAGCAACTTTTGAGAGGCATAGTCGTGCTGGTTATAGTTTACTATTTGGCCTATCTTTTGCAACTTACCATGTTTACGGCTCTACTAAGGAATTTCTTTGAGTTCGGTGTTATTATCCTCTTTATTATCTTCCAGCCTGAGATAAGGAAGGCTCTTGAACAGATTGGCCGAAGCAAGTTAGGCGGTAAGTTTAAGATTGGCGTCAGTCCCAGCAGCCGCGAGGATGAAATGGTAGCCGCACAGAGAAAAGCCATTGAGGCGGTAGCAAGTGCGGCTATGTTTTTTCAAACGTCGAAGACAGGAGCACTAATAGTTTTTGAGTGTTCAACGAAGCTTGGAGAGATAATTGAAACGGGGACGATTATAGATGCAGAGCCCTCGGTTTCCATTATTGGAAATTTGTTTTTTAACAAGGCTCCGCTTCACGACGGCGCAGTAATTATCAGAAACGGAAAAATCTACGCCGCAGGCTGTATATTGCCGCTGACAAAAAACGAGAACATAGATTCCTCTCTTGGCACGCGCCACAGAGCGGCACTTGGTATGAGTGAGGAATCAGATGCTGCTATTGTAGTAGTTTCTGAGGAGACAGGCAGTGTTTCGTTTGTCTACAAGGGCAGGATTATCAGAGATTTGACCAGAGAGGCTTTGGTTGAGCACCTTAACCGCCACGTTCTTCCGGTAGAGAAGACAGATCTGGTTGAACTCATACCGATTTTCTCCGGTAAGAGAAAGGAGAAAAAGCATGAAAAGAAGTAAGATATCACTATCAAAACTTTTCAGAAACGATAAGTTTTTAATTGTATTTGCATTCGTAGTTTCATGCATACTGTGGTTTGTATTTTCTCAAAATTCAGATGAAGAAACCACTACCGTAGTTCCCGATATACCGATTAATATCGAGCTATCTCAAGAGGCTATAGACAACGGATACGAGATTTTTAGCAAGAGTGCCGAAACAGCCTCGGTGAGGATATCAGGTAATAAGATTACAGTAGGTACGATTAATCCTGACGATATTCTTGTCAGTGCGCAAATGGGGTTGGTTGATGCTCCAAATTCATATTCCACACTTCAGCTAACTGCACGACAAAACAGCAACAAGACTAACTATACCATTCTTTCGGTTGACCCGAGCATCGTAAATGTTTATGTGGATAAGCGTCGCTCAGTTGACTTTAAAATCCGAGATGACGTTAATTATAACTATACGGTTGATTCTACTTATTATGCGGGCACGCCTTCATATTCGGTTGATACGATTACTGTCTCAGGTCCGGAGACTGAGGTTCAAAAGATAGATACAGTTGCAATTATCGGTGAGCTTTCGGGCGAGTTACAGTCTACTACACAATTTCAGGCTGATGTTGTACTTTACGATCAATACGGTGAGGCGATTAACAGTGATTTAATAACTGTAAGTACTAAGAGTGTGGAAGTCACTATTACAGTGTTGCCAGAGAAGGAAGTTCCTATTAAACCCACTTTTACAAATGTACCTTCGGGAATTGATGTTGATAGTATAGTTACGGTTGAACCTTCATCTATAATTGTTGCAGGTCCTCAGACTTCGCTTACGACGCTCCCGGAAATTAATCTTCCTGAGATTGACTTTAGTGATATAAACCCGACCGAGGATAATGATTTTTCATTAGAAATTGATCTACCCTCGGATTGCAGAAATATCTCAAATCAATCTACTGCTAAGGTTACGATAGATTTGAGCGGATACTCGACAACGAGTATTACGGTCAGTGATTTTACTTTTAGGAATGTAGCTGATGGCACTAATGTAAGCGCAACTACCACAGATTTAGAGGTGCTGGTAGCAGGACCGCAGGATTATATTGCGAATTTGACAGGTGATGATATAACTGCTACAATCGACTTAAGGAGTATGGGCACTGATTTTGAAGGCTCTACTGAGATTCCGGTCACCATTACCTTTGATAATGAATATTGCTGGGCATACGGTGACTACTCTATAAACGTCAATGTCACTAAAACCTCCAATTCTGCGTCGAGCGGCTAAAATAAAATTGTTATAACTAAAAACCGGTTGTGTGCACTTCAAAACGAAGTACACACGGCCGGTTTTCTAATTTCTTGAGCAGCTGTACTGCTTTAGTTTTTATCTGTGCCATTCTATGGTCAGAGTCCTTTTTTGTTTTTTAGTCGGCGAATCCCCTCGATTAAAGCGCGGGGCAGGGGTGATTTTTTCGCCACAGACGAAAAAGAGGTGAAAGCCTGCAAGAGAGGCTTTCACCTGAATGGAGTAGTTAATGCGACAATTCCTAGTAAAATATCTACTATATATGTGAAATATTATTATCCCTTCTTTTTCCAAGTAGCCGGAATGAAAAGAATAAACAGAGGGAAAAGCTCCAGCCTGCCTGCAAGCATAGTGAAGGAGAGTACATACTTAGACAAAGCTGAGAATTGTGAAAAGTTGCCTGTCGGTCCTACATCTCCAAGCCCGGGACCCGTGTTGTTTAAGGTAGCCGCTACGCTTGTGAAAGTAGTGAGAAAATCAAAATTGTCTAGCGAAACTATTACGAAGCTTACGATAAACAATAAAACATAAACCATAAAAAATATGCTGATGCTTCGCACGGTTTCATGGCTTATCTTCTTGCCGTCCATTTTTACGGTTTGGACAGTATGTGGATGAAGGATAATTTTAAATTCCTTTTTTATTTCTTTTAAAAGAATTAAAACCCTTGATACCTTAATACCGCCGCCCGTCGAGCCTGCACAGGCTCCGATAAAGGTGATAATTATAATTAGTGCAAGACTGAATCCGGGCCACAGGTTTACGTCGCTTATTCCAAAGCCCGTAGTAGTGATAATCGAGGATACATAGAAGAACGCCTGATGTATTGAATCATAAGCACTCGGATAGATATTGCTGATATTTATTGCGATTAATGCAGTCGTCACAGCAATAATTCCCAAATAGAACCATACTTCGGATATTTTAAAAGCAGGCTTAAATTTTTTTGCGAGGAGAAGCAGATAAAAACTGAAGTTAATACCGAACAGCATCATAAATACAGCTATTACACCTTGCAGGTAGTAGCTGTCATATGCGGCTATTCCTGCATTCTTGATAGAAAATCCTCCCGTGCCTGCCGTGGACATACTGACGTTAATGGCGTCAAATACTTCCATACCTCCAAAAACAAGGAGAAGAAATTGAATTAAGGTGAGCCCAAAATAAACAATATAAAGTATGGCTGCATAGTCTCTTATTTTTGGAGTTACCTTTCCGAATATCGGTCCGGGGCTTTCAGCCTTCATAAGATAAGCGTTTTGTTGTCCGCCCACTTTTGGAACAATAGCCAGTAAAAATACGAGTATTCCCATACCTCCGAGCCAAATCGAGAAGCATCGCCAGAAATTCATGCAGTTACTCAGGTCTTCAACGCTTGTCAGGGCTGATGCACCTGTTGTTGTAAAGCCTGATACGATCTCAAAAAAGGCATCCTCGAACCTTTTTACTTCTCCGCTAAGGTAGAACGGAAGAGCACCGGCTAACGAAATAACTATCCACGACAGGGCGGTTGACACTAAGCCTTCCCGTTGGTACATGGTAGTGTTTTTTGGACGTTTCCATACAATTATAATTCCAATGAGTATCAGCGCAACACCGATTCCTACAAAATAAAGTCCGTTTGGTTCTTTATATATTAGACCTACCAGCGCAGGAAGCTGCATGGCGGCACCCTCAATAATGAGCACCCAGCCTA
The DNA here is from genome assembly GCA_946500295.1 of uncultured Clostridia bacterium. GTDB lineage: Bacteria > Bacillota > Clostridia > Oscillospirales > Acutalibacteraceae > UBA7067. The sequence continues at coordinate 34,919 of CAMMVF010000018.1, forward strand.
TTATATATAGCACAATTCTCTTATTCATAAATTATTATCCTTACTAAAACTAATATTGTAACCAAGTCGCCGGCGTGATCAAACAAGCTTGTCACGCAGGCGAAGATTTAAATATTTCTTTTATTATTTTAGGATATCTTCAAGAGAAGAAAGACCTTTATGCTTGGTTACGACTATTACCGTATCGTTAATCTCGATTGCGTCACTACCGGAAGCCCTTATTAATTTTCCGCCGCGGTTAATACAGGCAATCTGAAGGTTGTCCTTTAGACGCAGGTATTTCAGCGGAATTCCGGTAACCTTAGAGTTTTCCTTTACTCTGAACTCAAGAGCCTCTATATCATTATTTGATGATATGTGGTACAAAGTTTCAACGTCGCTACTTATAGAGTTTTGCATTGAGCGGACATATTTTGCTATTTGCTCTCCTGCCAGATGTTTCGGGTTGATAATAGAATCAAGATTCAACCCCTCTACTATCGAGCTGAATGAAGAGTTATTGATTTTAGTAATTATTTTTGCACCTGATCTCTTTCTCAGATAGAGTGATATCAGTATGTTCTCCTCGTCATTATTCATTAATGCCACTATGCCGTCGGCGTGTTCGACTCCCTCGGAAGTCATCAATTCCAGATCCATACAGTTGCCGTTTATAATTACAGCTTCATGAAGCTTTTCATCAAGTTCCTCACATCTTTGTTTACTCTTTTCAATGATTTTTACATTCACTCCTGCTCGTAGCAAGAAGGTAGCAAGGTAGTAGGCAGTTTTGCTTCCTCCGAGTATTACGACGCTGCGGCTGCGTGCTGAGAGTAAACCAAGTTTTTTCAAAATCTTCGCTGCATCTGAGGTTGAAGCGAGCAGCGATATCTTATCTCCGGGTAACAACATAAAATCACCATTCGGTATGTATGTCTCATCGCCTCTCTCAACCGTACATATTCTCACTTTACCTTTAAAATAATCTGCGGTAGAGCTTACTTGTACGTTTGATAAAAACGAGTTTTCCGGCACACTTATCTTGATAAGCTCAACTACGCCCTTGGCAAAGGTATCAATCTCGATAGCTCCCGGGAATTTTAAAAGCCTGTCCATTTCTCTTGCGCAGATGAGTTCAGGATTAATGGAGAGTGAAAGACCCAAAATGTCCTTGACTCTGGATAAATCCTTGGTATATTCGGGGTTTCTGACGCGTGCTATTGTGTGGCGTACACCTGCGCTTCTGGCAAGCAGACAGCAGTAGATATTTAACTCGTCAGCGCCTGTTACCGCAATGATTAAATCAGCGTTTCCAATTTCCGCTTCTTCCAGAATCTCATAGGACGCCCCGTTTCCGGTAATTCCCATCAGGTCAATAGTGTTAGTCAGATTTTCAACCGCGGCAGGATTGCTGTCGATAACTACAATTTGGTGTCCTTCGCTGTTGAGTTCAGCGGCAATCGTTGAGCCAATTTTTCCACAGCCAACAATTATAATTTTCACTTTTATCCCTCGAAACTTATTTAATCTATATTACACCCCAATGTGGGGGAATATGTTCATGGATAATAATACTATACTGCACTTCAAAAATCAACATGATGAAGGACTTGAATTGTAAAATTCATATGTTATATGAAATTTCTGATTTAAAAACTTGCCGTTAACTTTTTATGTATGAATCAGCAACAGTTGTGTAATTGAAGTACATATTCTTTTCGTGTATATGACAATATTTATCTATGGTAACGGCTTTGTGCGCATTTTAAATAAAAAAGAAATTTTACATAATTAAAATATATTGATTCACTATCTCTTACAATTACACGATAAAATATACCTAAAGTTTCACAGCGGTAGATGTTTTTGACTGATAACGAGGTGGAATATTTTTATAATGGTAGAAAAGGAGAAGAAAGATGAACAAAGGAATGAAGAAAATTTCCAAAGCATGCTTATGCGTAGTAATGTTGTTGGCTTTGGTTGCAGCATCATTCAGTGCTTTAGCAGCTGACGCTCCCACACAGGGAGAGACAATGAAGGTTTACTTTGACAACAGCGTGACCCAATGGAATAAGGTTATGGTGTATGTCGGTGACAAGGGCGCCGGCTGGCCCGGTACGGCAATGAGCGCTGTAGAGGGAAGAGAGAATGTTTGGGAGGCGGAAGTGCCCGCTGATATTGAACTTCTCATATTCAATAACAACCAGGAAGAGCCAAAGCAGCAGTCACAGGATATTAAAGGTCAATACATAGTTGCAGACGGCGAGTACATAGGAACTACACAGTCCGGATCAATTTGGACGGTTCTCAGAAAAGCAGCCGACGGCAGCTTGGTTGAGGAAGTAGTTCCGACTCAAACTGTATATTATGATAACAGTAATACAAATTGGGAAAATGTCTATCTTCACTATTGGGGTAACGGTGAAACCACATGGCCCGGAAATCTGATGGAAGCTACTGAGGATGAGAATATCTTCAAGCTTGAAATTCCGCAGGGCATAAGCGGAATGGTTATCAACAGCACTGTAAATGGGGTAGAGGAGAAAAGCTTTGATATCAACGATATCGTAGATGGAGCTACCTATGTTGCTGTAGATTTCGATCCGTCTGGTAAATGGGCAGTATGCAGAAATGATGCTATTCCCACTCCGCCTGAAAATCCAACAGATGAGGAAAAGACAGCTAAGCAGGTGAATACTCACGTTGGTGAAGATTACAGCAAGGTTTACCTTTCATTCACCACAGTCGGTGAGATTGATTCAGAGGTATCTGTTATGGATCCAACCGGCGCACAGACAGTATATACCGGAGAGCATAGCTATTCATATGTATCTGAGAGCTTCAAGCACAAGATTGTGCTTACAGGCCTAAAGCCCTCAACGGAATACACCTATACTATTGGTGAGGACGGATATAGTTTTACCGGCAGTTTTACAACCCTTCCGGAGGAGGGAAGCTCCGATAGCGTGAAATTTGCTTTTCTTGCAGATACTCAAATTAGCAACGATGTAAACTCTAAGGCTGCCGGCGCTACCTTTGCGCAGCTAAATCAGATTGACGATTTAGGTTTTGTGTATATCGGCGGTGACCTGACAGATAATTCAGATAATAAAACACAGTGGGAAGAGCTGTTTGTAAACAGCGGGGCATATCCTACAGCCGGACTTGACTGCCTTTCTAATAATCTACTTGCGGTAGCTGTCGGTAATCACGACAAGGACTACGGCGATTCATCACTTTCAAATTATGTAAATACACCGGCTGAGGCTGGAAATATAGTATATTCCATGGATTACGGTGTATTAAAGTTTGTGGTTCTCAATCTTGAATCGGCTAAATCTGATGAGGCAGTAAGAGAGCAGCAAAAAGAGTACCTTGAAGCTGAGGTTGCCGAGGCAAAGAGCAATGGACAATGGGTAGTAGTAGGTTTTCATAAATCTATTTACACAGGTGCATCACATATAGTTGATAGCGACGTTATTGAGGCAAGAAAATATTGGAGCCCTGTTCTCTCAGAGCTCGACGTAGATGTAGTATTGCAGGCTCATGACCATGTTTATGCTCGTGGATTTGTAAACGGCGACGGATCCAGAAGCGAAGTAGAAACAGACGAGACCGGTGCATATATCAGTAAAGACAATGCTCCGCTTTATATGGTAGGAGGTCACGCCGGAGGCCTTAAATGGTATTCAATGAAGGATTATACCGTTAGCGAGGGTGATCCGCTCCTCCCGAATTACGAGTTCCTCGATGTTAATTCAGCTGACGGAGAAAATGGTAGTGACAAGACACAGCAGCAGGTTTATACAATCTTCGAGGTCAGTGACTCTGAAATTACAAGTACAACATATATGTTTAAGTACGATACCGATACCGATACAATTACTACGGAGCCGTATGTTTACGATACTGTTACAATCAAAAGAGATGTAGCAGATGTTCCTGAACAACCGACAGAGGCTACAGACCCGACAGAGGCTACAGAGCCCACCAATGTCACTGAACCTACTGACGTTACTGATCCAACCGGAGCTACAGATCCAACCGATGTTACAGATCCAACTCAAGTCGTAGATCCAACTGAGGGTACAACTCCTACTGAAGCCACAGATGCTACAAATGTCTCTGATTCTACTCAGAGCACTAACCCAACAAATGCCACTAATACTGTAACAACTAATACAAACAATTCTAGCAGCAATGGAAATTCATCTGCAACAGGAAAGGTTGCAACGGGTGACAGTACTAATATTCTTGTTTTGCTTCTCGTTCTTTCAGCTGCTGCAGCTGTAGTTGGCTACACTCACAGGAAGATAAAAAATAAATAAGACCCTTGGTGTGTGCTGGAAGGTACAAAGTCAAGCATAAATGCAGCCGATGCAAATTATTTTGCATCGGCTTTCGCTTATTTTAAAAATAATTTCTGTAAACATCTATCATTTACAATTTTTATCCTAAGTAACAAAAGTTTAAATAAGACATCAGGGATAGCCTATAATTCTATCCAGTCGAACATGTATGTAATGAACTGTCCGTGAAGATTTTGTTAAATTCATCTTTTGTAGTTTACTTGAAGTTTTATACGTAGTAAAATAGACTACAATAGTGTATTTGTAGAGTTTTTATCCGTTGTGACCAACCGTACTATTTATAAATGCAGGTGATATTATTAATGAAGCTTAAGTACATACTCTGTTTTTTAGGAGTGCTTGTTGTTTTTTATACAGTTTTGAGCATAGGATTGCAGCAAAAAGATATTTTTATATCTGAGTATGTTGTTGGTTCAAAAGCCGTGACGTTGCAAGAGGATAGTACTATCTTCGACTCGACGGCAGCTTCAGCTACAAGTACAGTTGAACAGACAGATCCGGTGCCTGAACCTGAGACTGTTCCGACGTCTTATCTAATAGACGATTTTGAAGTTATATTTCAGGAGTCGGAACTTCCCACCGGCTGTGAGATTACAGCTATGACCATGGTGCTTAACTATTATGGTTTTGATGTTGATAAGGTAACTATGGCGACTGAATACCTTCCGATATTACCCTATACACTTTACTATGATGACTATGGAACGCTAATAGGAAACGATTTATATAATTATTTTCTCGGAGATCCTGCTACAACCGGTGGAGTTACTTGTGGTGCCGGAGCAATCACCTTTGCTTCTAACAGCTATCTTGAATCGCAGGATTCAACTCTTACTGCCGTAGATATGACCGGTATTGAGCCATCGGAGATGTATGAGTATGTCAGACAGGGTATCCCGGTTATGGTGTTTGTCACCATTGGAATGGTTGACAGAGAAATTACTCAAGAGTGGTATACTGTAGATGGCAGGTTATGTAACTATAGCACTTCTGATCACGGAGCTGTATTAATCGGATATACAGATGATACAGTAACTCTTGCCGACCCGATTTCCGGCATATATGAATGTGGCAGACAGCAGTTTGAAAGTGTAATTGAATCACGAAACAGACAGTGCGTAATTCTTATGGATTCTTCATCTGATCAGTTGACAAATGAAAGAGCCGACGACTCCATTGAGGCATACGCAACGGATCCGAATTCTGATTATTCTGATTCAGATTCAGGTTTAGGATATTCTTATGATGAAGCTCTCGAGTTACCTGCTGAGTATATTAATGATTAAAACGGGGAATAATCACAAAAAGTATTGTATCAATAAGTTCGTATATAAAAATACTGCATGTACTTCATGCAGTATTTTTATATATCTCAGGCCGTGCCGCTTATCAGAAGCCAGCCATTATCCTTTTCTAAGTATGATTGAACATTATCAAAGCCGCATCGTATAAATATATTTTTAAGTTCTGATATGCTGTAGTAATTTAATTTTAAAAACTCAGCTATCTGTGAATGTGAGCCTGTGCCGTCCTCGTTTTTTATCATTTCACAAATTATATTGAGGCTGCCTCCGGGTTTGAGCGTGCGCTTGATCTCTCTAAATGCCTTGTCTGGATCATTCCAAAAGTACACTGATTCTACCGATACTGCGCAGTCGATTGTGTTACTTTTAAACGGTAGATGCACAACATCGGCCTGTAAGATTTCTACTCGCCCGTCCTTGATTGCTTTCTTATTCTTTTTAATGGCATTTTTTACGCATAGCGCACTATAATCAACTCCAACAATATTTGCGTTGGTTATCGAACTTAATATATTTACGCAATTTCCTCCTCCGCAGCCGATATCAACTATAATGCCCTTGTCAGGAAACTTGATCTTTTTGAGTGCCCATGCTGTCATCTTATAATGACCGGCGTTCATCTTTTTTATCATAAGCTTCCCCCAAAATCCATTGGGTTTTCTCGCGTTTGCAGTCAGCCTTTTTATCATACATATCACCTCTCCAAAATTATACCATATAAGTATGGTTTAATTCAAACAGTCACAAAATTGAGTTTTTTGAGTAGTATATCAATAGGATAAGATTTCGCAAAGGAATTGATAGTATGAGATGTTGTAAGTCCAGAGGAAGGTGTATGCTGTCCTTTGCAGGTGGAATAATTTGTTCTTGCCTGCTACCTGAGGGCTGTTTTACATTTATTTTAGTGGTTTTGCTTATTGTGTTAGGATTCTGTATGTTAAGGGGGTGAGATGATGAAGGTAGTAGTCGTAAAAAGTCCTCCGGTTTTAGGTTTTGTTCTTCGCAAAATATTTAAAATAAAGAAATTAGAAGTTGTCGAAAATTAGTATATAACATAACTACTCCGCTGTTCTTATGAATGGCGGAGTTTCTTTTAATTTTTTGAACGAATTTTAAACGACTGATATAGAAAATTATTCTGTGCAATTCACACAAACTAAAAAAATATTCTTATTCAAACATACAAAAATACCCAACTTTACTAGCAAATATTGCTGTTTTCTTGACTTTTACCCCAATATATTGCTATACTATTAATAGCGTTAAAGTGCGCAATTTTGGATAATTTAGAAAGGACTTGGCAAGATGGTAAAATCAAAACAGCGTGTCATCAGTGTAGTTCTGGCTGTTCTTATTGCTTTTTCAGCATTGTTTGCAGGAACAGCCTCTGCTTTTGCTGTTGACACAACAAACACCGACTCCGGAGCAACCGTGCAGATTGTTCCGAGCGAATTACCCTCTAAAATCTACATGAAGCTTAATTCGGATTGGGGGAAGGATAGCCCTCGCTTTTCCGCATACTTCTTTGTTGACGACAACACCAATACATGGGTTGACATGACAGAGGTATCCGGCGAGACCGATATGTATTCCTGTACCGTACCTTCAGGCGGCAATTGGACACATGTTATCTTCTGCCGTATGAACCCTGCTACGTCTGAGAACAACTGGAATAACAAATGGAATCAGACAGCTGACATTCCGCTTGACAGCAGTAAAAACCTCTGCACCTTGAATGGCGGTTGGGACAGTATATCTGGTACATGGTCAACTTACGCAGGTGAAGAGGAAGTCACAGATCCTACAACTGCTCCTACTACCCCAACTCAAGCTCCGACAACTCCGACCAGCACTCCTACTGACCCGACTGTAGCGGACAAGCTCATGGTAAACGGAACAGCTTATAGCCTTGGAGATACTTTTACATATACAACAACACTCCAAAATGCTGCTAGGCTTTCAACTATAGGCGGACATGTAAATCTTTCCGGCGACGCTGATATGCTTACATGCCTGACTTCATCGCAAACAGCAGCGTGCCCGAATCTTTCCGGTAATGCAGTGGTAAACTTTACTCCGAACGATGGTTCAAATTCTATTTATTTTAACGCCATTGATGCGAGCGCCGGCTATGACTTCTCTACAGCTAAGACGCTTGTTACACTTGAGTTCAGCGTAAACGCAGTGGGCGGAAATGTAAATATCACTACTGTAATTGACGAGCTTTATGACCTGAATAAAAATTCAGCTACAAGCACTGCTAAAACTACCACTTCTATTAGCGGCGGTTCTATCGCACCGACAACTCCTGGTACAGGGGTTACTATTAATGGAACAAAGTATAATAGCGGTGACGTGATAGAGTATGTAGGATATCTCAGCAGTACTGATAATCTTTATGCTATTTCCGGAAACATTACGTACAACAATAATTATGTACAGCTTTCTGATGTACAGCTTTCAGATTCTGAAATGTTTCCGATTCTCGCTGCGAGCGGTAGCTTTAAATACGATCTTAACACTGTAGCTAATAGAGTTTCTTTTAATGCTATGAGTTCACCGTCTCTTGGCGGATACAACTTTACAGGGTCTAACGCTGTGCTTGCAAAGTTAAGATTTGTAGTTACTGCTTCAAGCGGTTCAACAACAATTAGTACTAATATTACTGAAGCCTACTCAATGTCCAATACGGATTCTGATGGACTTCCGGCTCCTGTTAATCCTACTGCCACTGATACTGTAAAAATCTACGGCTCTGATAATACAGATCCGACAGAAGAGGGCTATGTATATGTAAACGGAGAAAGAGCACAGAAGGGCGACACAATTGTATTTACAGTAAAAGCCCAATATGCAAAGAAACTTCAGATGACTAGTGCTAACATGGAGTGGGATCCTTCATATTTGTCACTGGTTCAGCAGAATGACAGTGTTTCCTTCCCAATCCTCTCACAATCAGGTGGCTTAATAGCTAATTACGATGCTACAGCCTCCGCCTCAAACCTCAACAGATGCAGATATTCTGCAGTTTCACCGACAGGTCAAATCGACCTTACAAATAGTGATTCAGTATATGCTACATTTACATTTACAGTAATAGCTGATTCCGGCTCAACCAGAATTACAAATGAGATTACTGATACAGGAGCATCTGAATCAGAGCTTCTCAACCCGATTTCATATGACGACACAATAACCGTAAATCCCGGTTCTGTAGAACCGACGGCTGCTACAGACCCGACTGAGCCGGGTTCTGTTGTAATCAATGGTGTAGAATTTAACACAGGTGATATAATCGAGTATGTTGCATATCTGCAGTCTGACGAGATGATCGGCGGCCTTCAGTTTATCACTCACTATGACAGCGATTATGTAAGGCTTTGCTCCGATCAGCCTGCACAAGCTGATATGTACCCGAATCTAACAAATGCACTCTCAATATATGATGATTTCAATAATTATCCTGAGCAAATCAGAGTAAATGTAATGGCAAACTATTCTCCAAGTGCAAGTGGCTTTGATTTCTCTGCTGATGATACTGAGGTAGCTGTATTCAGATTTGAGGTAACCGGCAATAGCGGAGAAACATCAATTTATTCTGATTTCTTATCTGTTCTTTCATTTGAGAATCTTAACCAAATAGGTGCTCCGGAACCGGTTGACGATTATACAAATGATGATGTTGTAAGGCTTTACCAAGCAGCTCCAACTCAGCCGACTGACGCACCGACTCAGCCCACAGAGGAACCAACTCAGCCGACTGACGCACCGACCCAGCCGACAAATCCGCCAACCCAGCCTACAGACCCGACTGAGCCGGGTTCTGTTGTAATCAATGGTGTAGAATTTAACACAGGTGATATAATCGAGTATGTTGCATATCTGCAGTCTGACGAGATGATCGGCGGCCTTCAGTTTATCACTCACTATGACAGCGATTATGTAAGGCTTTGCTCCGATCAGCCTGCACAAGCTGATATGTACCCGAATCTAACAAATGCACTCTCAATATATGATGATTTCAATAATTATCCTGAGCAAATCAGAGTAAATGTAATGGCAAACTATTCTCCAAGTGCAAGTGGCTTTGATTTCTCTGCTGATGATACTGAGGTAGCTGTATTCAGATTTGAGGTAACCGGCAATAGCGGAGAAACATCAATTTATTCTGATTTCTTATCTGTTCTTTCATTTGAGAATCTTAACCAAATAGGTGCTCCGGAACCGGTTGACGATTATACAAATGATGATGTTGTAAGGCTTTACCAAGCAGCTCCAACTCAGCCGACTGACGCACCGACTCAGCCCACAGAGGAACCAACTCAGCCGACTGACGCACCGACCCAGCCGACAGATCCGCCGACACAGCCGACAGATCCGCCAACCCAGCCTACAGATCCGCCGACACAGCCGACAGATCCGCCGACACAGCCTACAGATCCGCCGACACAGCCTACAGATCCGCCGACACAGCCGACAGATCCGCCAACCCAGCCTACAGATCCGCCGA
>CAMMVF010000019.1 GCA_946500295.1 uncultured Clostridia bacterium
AAGCCTGTAGTGGACTTTCACCACCTAGTTACTGCCCATTCTGGGCAAACTAAAAGTCTCCCATATACCGCAGTCTTGCAGTATATGGGAGACTTTTATTTTAATATTCTCGTTTTAAATTTAAACGACAGGAGTTTATCCGAGACAAAACACGTTGTAACAGTCTTGGCACTGACGAAATATATTACTCGTCAATAACAACTATGGTATCCTTATCATGCAGCCTTGTATTACCGACAGGGACAAAGGACATATTTCCTCTTTTTACCAAAACCACTATACAATCATCAAAATCTATCTCGCACAGTCTCTTTCCACACCAGCTGTTTTCCTTATCCAAAACTATCTCTTTCAGCTCAACATCTGTGTTAGTGCTTGAACCCGTGGTGCTCAAAATCAGCACATCGCCGCTTTCAAGTACGGTCTTTCCCACCGGTATGACCTTTTCATTGTTTCTCTTAATAAGCACTATTCTGGTCTGAGGGGGCAGGGTTATATTCTTTATCTTCTGCCCTATCCACCTATGGCTGGGTCCGATTTCAAGGCTGATAAACTGTACATTTGTTTCGTTTGAATAGTCCGTAAAGGTTTTGAGTACGTTTTCCTCCTCGTCTATCATCTTGAGCTTTTTTGAAACAAAGGGCAGCAGGGTACCCTGTATTCCCATTGAAAGCAAGACTATACAAAATACAATATTGAAAAAATCATTGCCGATATTGGCTGCGCTGTCTATTACCAAAATTGCAAATACTATCGAGGTCGCGCCCCTTAATCCTGCCCATGAAACAAGCAGCTGCTGCTTGAATTTAGAGCGGAAGGGAGCCAGTATAGCCATAGTAGATACCGGACGGGCGATTATAGTCAGGAAGAGGAAAATCAAAACAGCCGGAATCAGTATTCTCGGCATCTGAGAGGGATAGGCGAGCAAGCCTATAATGAAAAAAATTAGCATCTGCAACAATCCGGTGGTACCGTCGAAAAAGGCGACCATTCCCTTTTTGTTTTTCATTCTGGTATTTCCCAAGATAATACCGCAGATATATGCGCTTAAATATCCGTTTCCTCCGAGTACAGTCGGAACTGCGTACGACAGCAGCGCTATAGCGACGAGGAATATACAGTCAAACTGCTCTCCCACAAATCGTATATACTTCATAGCAAGAACACCCAGAAGAGCAATTACCACTCCGAAAGCCACGCCGTAAACTATCTGAGAAAACAGCATATACATAATCGAGCCGAAAGATACCTCATTACCGTCCTTCATAACAGACAGAAGTATTACAGTCAACATATATGCCCAAGGGTCGTTGCTTCCGCTTTCAAGCTCCAGCATTGAAGCTGTGCCGTATTTTAATCCCAATCTTTTTGAACGCAGAATGTTAAACACCGAGGTGGCGTCCGTACAGCTGAGCACTGCCCCCAGCAAAAGACTTACCATCAAGTCAAGTCTGAGTACAAAGTAACAAAATACTGCCGTCAAGCCCGCAGTTAGAATAACTCCCACAGAGGAAAGGAACAGCGATTTTATAGCTACCGGCCTTGCCTGCTTCCAGTTTGTGCCGAAACCGCCGTAGAAGATAATAAATATCAGCGCTATAGTACACACCTGTTCTGTGAAAGCAAAATTGTCGTATTCTATTTTAAATATCCCGTCAGTACCGAACAATATTCCCAAAAACATGAATGCGAGCAGTACCGGCACGCCGAGCTTGTCACTGAGCTTATTGGCAAAAACACAGGCTATTATAATTATCGCGGCCACTATTACCATCATCATAATATCCATTTTATCAACTCCTGTTTCATATATTCAACAAAAAACGGGTGCAATGAAACCAATGCCCCTTTGCACCCGATCATCTAAACTATATTCAATTAATCTGCGTTTTCGGACTCTATCTCGGATTTTGTCTCGTCCTGTTCCTCATCGTCATGCGGTACGGCAGCGATAGTAACCACCTTGCTGTCCTCCGAAAGCTTCATAACCATAACTCCCTTGCTCGGTCGCGCACAGATTCTGATTGACTTTGCCTCAATTCTTATGATAACTCCGTCATCTGAAATTAATATTACATCATCATCAATGCTTACGACCATCACAGCCGCCACGGCTCCGTACTTATCAACATGATAGTTTATAAGTCCCTTGCCGCCTCTGGATTGGAGTCTGTAATTATCCGCATTTGACAGTCTGCCATAGCCGGTTTCCGAAACAGTCAAAACCAAATCGTCGTCCTTGACGGTTGTCATACCGACTATCTCGTCTCCGTCTGAGAGGGTCATTGCCTTTACGCCTCTGGCTCCTCTGCCCATCGGTCGGACATCATTTTCATTAAAGCGGATTGCCATACCCAGCTTTGACGCTACTATGACGTTGTCGTTTCCGTCCGTCATTCTTACCCAGGCGAGTTCGTCTCCTTCATTCAGCTCTAAAGCTATAATTCCTCCCTTTCTGGCAGTATTATAGGCGTTGAGGGCGATTCGCTTTATCAATCCCTTTTTCGTCACCATAATCAAATACTTGTCGTCTCTGAACTGCTCCACCTTTATCATTGATGTAACCTTTTCATCGACGGCTATCGGCAGGATATTCGCTACATTCATTCCCTTTGAGGTTCTGCTGCCCTCAGGAATCTCATAGCATTTCAGTCTGTAAACTCTGCCCAAATTCGTGAAGAAGAGGACATAGTCGTGGCTGTTAATGACGAACATCTCGCTTGCAACGTCCTCCTCTCGGCGGCTCATTGCGCTTACTCCCTTTCCGCCTCTCTTCTGAGTGTGATATGTATCGGCGGGTAATCTCTTAATATAGCCGAATTGAGTCATTGTCAGAACACAGTCCTCCTTCGGAATCAGGTCCTCAATATCAACCTCTCCGCTTACAGACTGGATCTCTGTCCTTCTCTCATCAGTATATTTGTTTCTTATCTCAATTATTTCATCTTTGATTATTTCAAACACTCTGTCTTTATTGGCAAGAATGTCCTCATAATCCTTGATTTTTTCCTCTAGTGCGGCAAGCTCGCTCTCAATCTTTCCTCTTTCAAGACCTGTGAGCTGACCGAGCCTCATCTGAACTATTGCCTGCGTCTGTACATCGTCAAGGCCAAATCTCTCAGATAATCTGCTCTTAGCTGTCTGGGTGTCCTTTGAGGAGCGAATGATTGAAATTACCTCATCTATATTATCAAGGGCTATCTTCAATCCCTCTAAAATGTGCGCTCTTTCTCTCGCCTTTTTGAGGTCAAATATGGTTCTTCTCGTTATTACTTCAGCCTGAAAATCTATGTAATGCTGCAGCATCTGCTTTAGGGTGAGTATCTTCGGCTCGCCGTTTACTATAGCCAGCATAATGACGCCGAAAGTTACCTGCATTTGAGTAAAATTATACAGCTTATTCAAGACAATCTGCGGTGAAGCGTCTCTCTTAACGTCTATCTCGATGTGCATACCGTTTCTGTCTGAATGATCCTCTATATTCGATATGCCCTCGAGCCTCTTCTCCTTAACCATATCGGCCATGCTCTTTATTAGCCTTGCCTTATTTACCTGATACGGAAGCTCGGTGACAATTATCTTGAATCTTCCGTTTTTCTGCTCAACTATTTCAGCCTTTGCCCTGACAATGATTTTTCCTCTTCCTGTTGCATAGGCGGCTCTTATTCCGCTTCTGCCCATAATCATGGCTCCTGTCGGAAAATCAGGACCCTTTATATATTCCATCAATTCCGCAAGCTCAGCGTCCGGGTTATCAATAAGACAGCAGATTGCGTCTATTACTTCTCCCAGATTGTGAGGGGGAATATTAGTCGCCATTCCTACGGCTATACCGCTGGAACCGTTTACCAGTAAATTTGGAAAACGTGAGGGGAGAACAGTCGGCTCTTTCTTTCTGTCATCATAGTTAGGCATAAAATCGACTGTGTCTTTGTCAATATCCGTGAGCATCTCAACGGAGATTTTGCTCATCTTCGACTCAGTATAACGGTAAGCAGCCGGAGGATCTCCATCTACTGAACCAAAGTTTCCGTGACCATCTACCAAAGGATATCTCATTGAAAAATCCTGAGCCAAGCGCACGAGAGCATCATAAACAGAGGCGTCACCGTGCGGATGATAGCTTCCCAGCACCGTACCTACTGTATCGGCGCATTTTCTGTACGGTTTGTCCGGGGTAAGGTTCTGCTCAGACATAGTATATAAGATTCTCCTATGTACAGGCTTAAGTCCATCCCTAACATCAGGCAACGCTCTCGATACGATTACGGACATTGAATATTCGATAAAGGATTTTTTCATCTCTTTATTGATATCAATATCAATAATCCTTTCGGAGTGGTTTTTATTCTCATTATTATCCAACTCAATCACACCTCTTTGTCAAAATACAAGCTAATATCAATCAATCTTCTCAACATTACTTTTTAACAGCTCAAACAGCTTAGAATCGAACTTTTTAATATTCATCGGCCTGAAGGTTTTACTGTCAACTATGCCGTGCTTTGTTTTTCCGGTGCACAGCAGCTGACTGCCTCTGCTGACAGTATAATAATACTCCATCGAGGCGTAGGTGATATTAATAACTCTCGCGCTTACATCGAGCTCGTCCTCATAATACGCAGGACTTATATAATGGCAGCTCAAATCTACAAGCGGCAGCATGAAACCTCTGTTTTCAAGCTCTCTGTAGTGAACTCCCAAATTTTTTATATAGTCTGTTCTCGCCACCTCAAACCAAATCGGATAGTTAGAATGGTGTACTATGGCCATTTTATCCGTCTCAGCATAACGAACAACGATTTTGCTGTGTGAAATCATATAATCACCCCTCATACGGCTCAGTGCCGTTTTTTATTATCTGCAAAATCTTTTTGTATATTTCCTTTTCTATACTCCTTTTGGGAATTGTGAATACCTGACCGTGATAGGTGCGAACGATGATAACCTCATCCCCATCTTGAAGAGTACCTGTTTTGTCAAGAGGGATTATCCACTCCTTGTCGCCTACCCTCTGGATAATGTCCTCGTTTGTAATTTCAAGTCTGACCTTATCCCCGGTTGTATTTTCCCTGGCAAGCTTTTTCAGATGCAAGGTGGGTACAATCCAAATTGCTCCTATTACAATCAGACAAAGCACGCCGAAGAAAAGCCAGTTAAAATTATTGCCGTAAAAGCAGGAAAGAAAAAATCCTACGGCAGCCACAGCCATTATTATGGTGTATAAGATCGCCTTATTCCCCTGAGTTTTATAAATACCGGCAAGCTTCAGAGTTTCAAGAACCTCAGACTCCTCGAGGATAAACTCTGCTTTTAAATACACTCTCTTCGGTCTGCCCTCGTGAAAAGAGTTCTGCTCAAGCTTTTCCTCCCGGATTCTCTCTCTAAGCTCCTCTACACTGTCAAAGCTCTCGCCCTGCGGAAAATAGCTGCTCTCGTCAACGGACGCAGAGGTCTGTTCATCCTGATATTTTTTGTTCATCTCATCCAGTATATCGTCAACTTCAGCCGCTTTCATACCTCTGCTCCTTTCACAATTTATATATCAAGGTTTGTTGCATACCTTGCATTTTTCTCTATAAACTCTCTTCTCGGCTCAACCTTGTCGCCCATCAGTATAGTGAATATCTCATCAGCCGCCTGAGCGTCCTCCATCTCAACCCTGAGCATTATTCTGGTTTCAGGATTCATTGTCGTATCCCAAAGCTGCTCGGAATCCATCTCACCAAGACCCTTATAGCGCTGGATTTCGGTCTTACCCTCAATAGACTTGAGTATCATATCTCTCTCCTCATCGGAGTAAGCATATTTATGTTCCTTGCCTTTGGTTATCCTGTAAAGCGGCGGTTGGGCAAGGAAAATATGACCGTTTTCAATCAATGGTCTCATAAATCTGAAGAAGAATGTCAGCAGCAGAGTTCTGATGTGAGATCCGTCAACATCGGCGTCCGCCATAATAATAACCTTGCCGTAACGCAGACGGCTTATATCGAACTCCTCTCCTATTCCCGTTCCCAGTGCGGTTATTACGGGCAGGAGCTTTTCGTTGCTGTAAACCTTATCGAGTCTGGACTTTTCTACATTCAGCATCTTTCCCCACAATGGCAAAATAGCCTGAAAACGTCTGTCTCTGCCTCCCTTAGCCGAGCCTCCTGCCGAGTCTCCCTCTACTATGTAAATCTCGGTTTCTTCAGCGTTTCTCGATTGACAATCAGCAAGCTTGCCGGGCAAAGCGGCATTTTCAAGCGCACTTTTACGGCGCACGCTTTCCTTTGCCTTTCTGGCTGCTTCTCTTGCCCTCGACGCGGCCAGAGCCTTTTCAAATATCGCCTTAGCGCTCGCAGGATTTTCTTCTAAATATACGCTCAGCTTATCACTGACCAGCTTATCGACCAAACTCCTGATTTCTATATTTCCAAGTCTCGCCTTTGTCTGACCCTCAAACTGAGTCTCCTTCATCTTAACGCTTATTACCGCTGTAAGACCCTCTCGCACATCTTCTCCCGTAAGATTTTTGTCGCTGTCTTTGAGTATCTTGAACTTTCTGGCGTAGTTGTTCATTACACGGGTCAGAGCTCTTTTAAAGCCCTCCTCATGAGTTCCTCCGTCTGTCGTGCGTATATCATTAGCAAATGAAAGTATTAATTCATTGTAGCTTTCGTTGTACTGCATCGCTATTTCCACATAGGCGTCGCCGTCCTCGGAATTAGCGCTGTAGTAAATTATATCATCGTGAACCGTATCGAGAGATTTTTTCTTGTGTATATATTCTACGAAACTCTTTATTCCTCCGCTGTAGCAATATTTACCGGAGACAATGTTGTTTTCGTCTCTCTTATCCACAAGCTCAATATTCAGCCCGGCATTTAGAAAAGCCTGCTCTCTGAGCCTGGTTTCAAGGGTATCATAGTCATATTCCAAAGTTTCCTTGAACATCTCGGGGTCAGCCTTAAAGGTAATTTCGGTTCCTCTTTTGTCTGTTTGTCCCAGCATCTCAAGGTCGGTTATAATCTTTCCTCTCTCATAGCGCTGGAAATATGTATTTTCTCCGTCAAAAACCTTAACCTCCAACCACTCGGACAGGGCGTTTACTACTGAGGCTCCGACTCCGTGTAAACCGCCGCTGACCTTGTAGCCTCCGCCGCCGAACTTACCTCCGGCGTGAAGCACGGTAAATACTACGGTTACCGCCGGAATTCCCATTTTCGTATTTACACCTACAGGTATTCCGCGTCCGTTGTCGGATACTCTGATAATATTATCAGGCAGGATTTCTACAAGAATTTTGTCGCAGTAGCCTGCCAACGCCTCGTCGATGGAGTTATCGACAATCTCATATACAAGGTGATGAAGTCCCCTCGCGCCTGTCGAACCGATATACATACCCGGGCGCTTACGAACAGCCTCAAGACCTTCCAAAACCTGAATCTCGTCTGCTCCGTATTCGCCCTCGACAGTAGTAACCTCCATATTGTCAGCAGCCTCAGCGTTGTTTAAATTATTGATATTATTTTCAATCTCGTGCATTTCATTATTCTTGTCCATAATTATCCTCCTGTTTCCAACTCACAATTATCATCCAACTACACTATTTTTCAATTCTCAGCTCAGCTTTTTTCTTTTCAGCTTTTTACCCTTTGTACTATCAGTTTTTTTTCTCTCGCCATCTATCTCATAAAACCTGACGGTATATGGAAATAATAACACACACCCTGCAATCAAAATCACAGTTATAATAAAGCAACCTAAAACTGTCAGGCCTTCGACTATATTCATCAAAAGAATATTAAGCCCGATAAGCAAGACTGCTGCGCAGCTAATCAGAATTACCCGTCCTCTAACCCTTGATATACGAAAACTTCTTTTACAGTGGTGACAATTTTCGCTCTTCTTACCTTCGAGTCTTCTTATATCACCGTACCTGTAAACAGCCTTGCAGTACGGACAAACAGGCAATCTAAGCACTTATTACACTTCCTTAAAATTTTGATATATCCTGAAAGTCGTCGTTTTTTTGACTGTGACGTTTCTTTCTCTCCCTTATTTTCGGAATAATTCTGGTGTATTCCGGATCACCCTTTGGGTCAGCTGTCATAGAGGGTCTCACCGGCTGAATTATTCTGGTTGTGCCGCTTTCGCTTTTCGGAGTTTCGAGCTTAAGCGTATAATCGTTTTCTTCCTTTTTGACCTTTTTTTTGTGTTTGATAGGGACAAACCGAATAAACAGAGGTATGCAGAAATAAAAAACAATAAACGGGATAAACATCAGAATAACGCACAAAAAGTTTCCCCTCAAAGGGGTAAATAAAAACAGCGAAAGCATAGACAACGCTATCAGACAGATTACAATAATAAATACCTTGATATATCTAACGAAATATATAGTGGAATTTCTCTTGCAGCGCTTACAATAATGTTCTCCGTCAGCTCTTTCCTTGATTGAAGATAAATATGAAATTTTCTTACCGCAATAGGGGCATTTTAAATTATTCATTGTTAATCTCCTTTCAGAATTTAAAGCTCTGTTTCACTTCTTTTGCTCAGTGTTTGCGGTGAAAGCTGACACAGATAAACCAGCTTTTCTCCGTCTGCTCCCCTGCAAACTATAAAGGATTTTGGAATATCCGTACAGTCGCTTACAAGCCTTCCGTCTTTCTCGCTTTGATTCAAAAACTTCCTCGTAGATTTTTCCACAGTCGTGTTATCCGAATCAAAAATTCCGATTATATCGTTTGAATTTATCACAGTATCATTACCGATGTAAATATACATTATTTTTCCTCAACATCTATCTCTCCCGAACTAAGCTTAAATATTCTTCCGCAGTCAAGGTAATCTACAGAGGATCTATCACAACAGCTTATAAATACCTGTCTGCCCCGGGTCTTATTGAGCAGATATTTTTGTCTGCCCACATCCAGCTCGCTAAGTACATCGTCCAATATTATAACCGGACTTTCGTTGTTTACCTGCTGTAATATATCAGCCTCGCTTAGCTTAAGCGCAATAACTGCGCTTCTCTGCTGACCCTGAGAGCCGTAGGTTCTAGCGCTTTTTTCGTCTATTGAGATATTCATATCGTCTCTGTGGGGACCAAAACAGGTAAATCCGGAGGAAAAATCCTCCTCCCTGCTTGATTTAAGCTTTTCAAGCAGCTTTGCCTCTATCTCTTTTACGCTGTCATTTTCCTTAACCCCGAAACAGCTGCGGTAACTTATCTCCATATTCTCGGTACCGCTCGATATACCCTTATAAATCTCACCGCAGTATGAGCGAAGGAGCTTTAAATATTGCAGTCTCTCAAATATCAAAGCCGAACCCCATGACGCAAGTGAAATATCCCACGGCTCGAGCATTTCATTAGTGCTTGAGGCGGATATGGTCTTAATCAGGGCATTTCTCTGGCTCAAAATCTTGTTGCAACGGGTATAAATATTTACATATCTGGGCTTAAAACGGCAGATAGCGCTGTCGAGAAATTTTCTTCTCTCACCCGGACCGTTTTTAATCATAGTCAAATGATCCGGAGCAAAAACCACAAAGGAACAAACTCCGATAAGTGAAGACGCCGATTTTTTCTTTACACCGTTTATTGTAGCCTCTCTCTTGCCGGGAAAAATATCGAGTCTTGCGCTTTGTTCCCTTTCCTGTGAAAAAAAACTCGACTCTATCACCGCAAAGTCGCAGTGATGTTTTATCAGTTCCCGATCCTTAGCTCCTCTGAATGATTTCAGTCCGCCTAAAAGCCAGATTCCCTCCAAAAGGTTTGTCTTTCCCTGACCGTTTTTTCCGTAAACTACGTTTACATTCGGAGACGGCTCCACAAAGGAGTCGGAAAGGTTACGAAATCCTTGAAAGCTCAGCTGATTTATTATCACCTGGCGCACACCTCTAAGCTTCTATCCTCAAAATTGACTATATCTCCGCTTCTGATCTTTTTTCCCCTCTGGGTACATACCTCTCCGTTTAAGGTGACAAGTCCGCTTTGTATCAGAACCTTAGCTTGTCCCCCGGTTTCCGCTACTCCGCTGAATTTCAGAAGACTATCGAGCTTAATGAACTCATCATCTATGAAAATTTTCTCTGTATTCATAAAATCAGCTCCTCTGTAAAAGCATTGGAACAACTAAAAATAAGTAGGAGTCTCCCTCGGCAGGAGTTATTATCATTGCTGTGGAGGCGTTTTGTATCTGGATTCTGATTATATCCGAATCGGTATTTTTTAAAGCCTCCAATAAATGTCGATTACCAAAGCCTATCTCTATTTCTTCTCCCTTCAGGGGAGCCTTGATAACATCGTTGGCCTTTCCTATTGTCGTTGAACAAGAAAGCCTGATTTCATCTCTTTTGAATTGCAGCCTTATGGGACTTTGAATTTTTTCCGACGTCAGCAGAGACATTCTTTCCACACTGCTTATGAGATCTCGGGCTACTACGCAGGTCTCTGCTGTAATGTTTTGAGGAATGGTGCTTTTATAATCTATAAAGCTTCCCTCAATAAGTCTGGTAAACACAGAGTACTCGTTTATTTTAAATACGGCGTGTCTCTGTCCCGTGATTATCTGAATCTGCTCGTCTTCGTTATCGCTGCCGAGCTTCAATATCTCGTTTAAAGCCTTTTTCGGAACTATAAATCTGCTGTTTTCGCCGTAATCGACAGTTTCCTTTCTCAGAGCCATCTTTATTCCGTCAATGGCAACTATGCTGAAAACATTGTTTTCAAACTCAAACAACGCTCCAGTATAAACCATTTTCGACATATCGTCCGAGGTGGCGAAGATTGTTTGTCTTATCATGTTTTTTAGCAAAGAACCCTGTATCGTAATGTTATCAATTTCGTCAAATCCCGGTAATTCCGGAAATTCTCCCGGATACATTCCGACTATCTGATAGTTAATTTCCCCCATGGTTATATAGGTGATGTACTTATCATCAGTCTCAATAGTAACATTCCCATGGGGAAGTCTGCGAACTATCTCCACGAAAAGCTTAGCGTTTACGACTACTGCCCCTTCACTTTCAATATCGGCATTTATTTCAGTTGTTATTCCAATTTCAAGGTCATAACCGCAAAGCTTGATTTTCCCGTTTTCTGCTCTGATTAAAATTCCTTCTAAAGCCGGCATAGTAGTTTTTGTACATACAGCTCTTTGAACATTTGACACAGCGGCCGAAAGTACGCCCTGTTCACATATCAACTTCATTGACTTTCCTTTCCGTGTGTAGAAACAACACACTATATTAACATTAATTAAAAGATAGTAGTAGTAGTAGAGGGTGTTGAAATGTTAAAACTCTCAATTTTCCCGATAAAATTCATAAATTCTTAAAATCACAAATGTTAAAACCATGTTCGATTTTTGTTGATAAAAATTTTAAAAAGAAATCCGAATATGGATATGTTCTCTTTTGTGATGTTAATATCTATGAATATGTTGACAGTTATTCTAGTTATCAACATAGCAATGTTAATATGTTGATAGATAAATTTACCTGTCTCTGATGTTTTTTATGATATCCTCGACGGTCTCTTTGACCTTCAAATCCTTCTTCATTAGCTCTTCAACATGGTTGATTGAGTGGAGCACGGTTGAATAATGTCTGCCTCCGAACTCATCGCCAATTTGCTTAACCACTAGGTTTGTGAGATTTCTTGTAATATATATAGCTATATGCCTTGCATTTGAAAGCGAGGCTTTTCTGCTTTTCAGCGAGCGAATATCCTCAGGCTCCACTCCATAGGTGCGTGCGACCTCCTCTATGATATTCTCTACAGTAATCTGAGGCGGAACATCGCTGTTGAGTATGTCTGAGATTGTATCCTGAGCTGATGACATATTGATTTTTTCGCCGGACAGCATATTTTTTGCTTTGAGCTTTTTTACCACACCTTCGAGCTGGCGGATATTTGATTTTAGCTTTTGAGCTATGTAATTGCAAATTTCGTCGGGAATCACTATGCCGAGCAGCTCAGCCTTTCTCTTTATAATAGCTACCCTTATTTCAAAATCAGGAGGTTGAATATCTGCAATAAGTCCCGATTCAAAACGGCTGCGAATTCTGTCCTCCAGTGTTTTTATCTCCTTTGGAGGGCGGTCAGATGTGAGTACTATCTGGCTTTTAGCTTCATAAAGACTGTTAAATGTATGGAAAAACTCCTCCTGAGTAGCGTCCTTGCCGCCGATAAACTGCACGTCATCGACCAAAAATACATCGGCAAAGCGATATTTTTCCCTGAACTCCTTTGTCTTTGAGGTTCTGATTGCGTCGATAATCTCGTTTGCAAATTCGTCTCCTCGTACATAGAGTATGTTTGCATTTTCGTTATTTTTCTTTATTTCATTTCCTATTGCCTTGAGCAGGTGAGTTTTTCCCAGTCCCGAGTTTCCGTAGATGAACAGAGGGTTGTAGGCGTTTGCGGGGTTAGCCGCAACTGCCTGAGCCGCAGCATGGGCAAAGTTATTTGAAGATCCTACTATAAAGGTGTCAAAGGTGTACTCGTAATCTCCGTTTTCTATGTCTTTTTCCTGCTGCTGTTGCTGTTGATTGTCATTGTCCTCAGGTACTGTTATATTGACTTTAATATCCGCCCCAAATACATCTTTAAACGCCTTTGTCAAAAGCGAAAGATAAAACTTTGTCAGGGTCTGTCTGTGAAAATCGTTAGGAGCCATTATTGTCGCTATGCCCTTTTCAAAGTCAAGGCTTACAGGTTCTATTCTGCTTATCCATGTTTTGTAAGCTACGTCTGTTATTTCATTTTTGCAGTAATCGCATATTACTTCCCAAGTTTGTTTAAATTCGTCCACTTTATTCTCCCCTTAAATACTAGTGCTGCTGACTCTGCATCTTGCCAATTATTCAAAAAAAAGTCGAAGCCGAGGTTTACTTACGTAATTAGAGATTTAAGCTTCTATCCCCATTATATTATCTGATTTATTTTAACATATTTTTTGTGCACAAGCAACGATTATTAATGTTGATGGGGATATTTTAATTATTTGAAAGAATTACGAAGAAAAAAATAAAATTTTTATGTAATTTTTTGCGCCTTGTTTGCGGATAAAATAAATTAATAGTATAATTCAGGTAAAAACCTACTATATATAGTGTAAAAAATTACTTGCAATATTTACACTGAGCAGATATAATAATAGCATGGAAAAAAGTGAAAAAATAAGTATTGACGATTTTTTGCAATTAAGATATAATGCTATATTGCAAGGTTTCGCCGAAAGGAGGGTTTTCTATGCTGAGAACATATCAGCCTAAAAAGCTCCACAGAAAAAAGGAGCACGGTTTCAGAAAGAGAATGTCTGATGCTAACGGCCGCAAGGTTTTGGCCCGCAGAAGAGCTAAGGGTAGAAAGAAGTTGTCTTACTAAAATTGAGGCCACTTAAATGTGGTCTTTTTTTTGGTTACTTCTTTTATTGACATCACTTTGGAATAGTGAGTTTCTGTTTATTTAGGTGTGGGATTCTATGACTGAAATTGTCAAATTTAAAGAAAACAGGGATTACAGAAGGCTATATTCAAGAGGACGAGCCTATGTCGGACCTGTGTTGGTTACTTATGTTTTGAAAAATAAGAGTAAAAATGTGAGATATGGAATAACCACCGGAAAAAAAACAGGAAAAGCAGTGCAGCGAAACAGGTCGAGAAGGATAATCAAGGCGGCTTTTTTAAAGCTTGCGCCCGAAATTCCCGAGGGTTTTGATTTTGTGTTTGTCTCCAGGGCGGCTACCGCCACGAAAAAGAGCACCGACATTGAGCGCTGTATGCAAAAGCAGCTGAAAAAGGCGGGTGTTTTGTAATGAAACGTCCGCTTCTTTGGCTTATCAAATTTTATCAGAAAAATATTTCACCACGAAAAAAGCCCTGTTGCCGTTTTATTCCGACTTGCTCTCAATATGCGTATGAGGCTGTCAGTATTCACGGCGCTTTTAAGGGAAGCTTTATGGCCTTATGGCGGATTTTGAGATGTAACCCACTTTGCAGGGGCGGCTATGACCCGGTGCCGGAGAAAAAAGTCAAAGGTCAAAAATAACAGGAGGTCATGGCATACAGATGGATATATTTAACTTAATAGGAAGCTTGCTTGGCTATGTTCTGTATTTTTGCTTTTCAATAGTACAAAACTACGCTTGGGCGATAGTACTTTTTACAATAATAGTAAAGGCGGTAGTATTTCCTACTGCTATTAAGCAGCAGAAGAATATGGCGAAAACCGCCGCTATGTCGAGAAAGCAGCAGGAAATCAGAGAGAAATACGGCAACGACAAGGTTAAGATGAACGAGGAGATGCAAAAGCTCTACGAGAGGGAAGGCGCAAGTCCGATGAACGGCTGCCTTACCACCATGCTTTTGCCCATGATCATATTTTTTGGCGTTTATTTCGCTGTTTTAAATCCGCTTACTAATACGCTTCACTATGATAGTCAGTCAGTAACAAATTGTGTTTCCTATCTTAACACCCTTCCGGGTATAGGAAACAGCTTTAATACTTACTACGGACAGATTGATATCTTAAATCTCGCTCAGACGAGCGCGGGTGTTACCTACCTTGACGGATTTTTCTCAACAGACCAGATAGCGCAGATTCAGCAATTTGGTTCTTCATTTAATCTCTTTGGCATTGATTTGCTCGGTCGTCCGAGTGATGGAGGATGGAATCCGTTTACAAACGTACTGATTTTAGTTCCTGTTTTGTGCTTCCTCTCCTCGGTAGTGACTCAGCTTCTCACAATGAGATTCCAAAGCGGAAACACAGGTCAGCAGCAGCCGGGATGTATGAAGATTATGTTCATAATATTCCCGCTATTTACTGCGTATATTGCGTATTCAGTACCTGCCGCAGTTGGTTTTTATTGGATAATATCCAATTTACTGGGACTTGCTCAGAGCGTTGTACTTCAAAAGTTCTATAATGTTAATATAATGACCGCAAAATCCGAGGCTCAGAGAGTGGCTTTGATGAATATAAACGAGGCTAAGGTTAAGTATGATTACAACCCGAGACAGCGTGTTCTCGAACCTCAATCAACTCAGAACAATAATTCCAAAAAGAAAAAAGGTAAGAAGAAATAATCGCGAGGTTATTTAATAACGGAGGTGTGTAGTTCATGTTAAAAGAGGCGATTGGCACAGGAGAGACCTTGGAGGAGGCTCTTGAGGACGCCTGCCGACAGCTTGGAGTGCAAACTCACGAGGCGACAGATTATGAGGTATTGGAAAGGCCTGTAAAAAAGAAATTCGGTCTTTTCGGAGGTTCGCCGGCGAAGGTTAGAGCGTTTATAAAAATTTCACCGGCTGACGTTGCGGTTGAATATGTTAAAAACATCATCGAGGCTATGGGCTTCGATTCTATAGAAGTCAGCGTAAAGGATATTGAAAATGGAGCTGAAATCGAGCTTTCGGGCGATGAAGTAGGTTCGGTAATAGGCAGAAGAGGTGAAACCCTCGATGCTATCCAGTATCTTGCCGGGTTGGTGGCAAATCATGTGGATAATTCCTACTTCAGAATCACTATAAACACAGGAAATTACAGGGAGAAAAGGGAGAAAACTCTCCAGATACTCGGCAGAAAGCTCGCTTTTAAGGCAATTAAGACAGGCAGAAATGTTTCTCTTGAGCCGATGAATCCCTACGAGAGAAGAATTATCCACACTGCCGTACATAATGTTAACGGAGCAATCTCCTGGAGCGAGGGAGAGAGCATAAGCCGCCATGTAGTTATTGGTCCAGACCCCAAAAGACAGAACAAGCGCCCCTACAACAAAAACGGCTATAATAAAAAGGGCGGATACAATAATAAAAGAGGCTATGGGCACAGAGAAAACTACAATAACAGCTCTGAGGAAAGCAAGCCGGAAGCAGAGACTTCAAAGAGAAGTCCGATTAACGAGGGAGTAGATTTCTCGTTGTACGGCAGAATCTCAGTACCTAAGAAAACCGGAGCAGAAGAGGAATAATATAGTAAAGTTTATACAGGGGTTGAGATGTGTCAGCCCCTGTATTTTTTGATAAAGAGATAATAAGGGTGGAGTCTATGAATAATTCGACAATAGCGGCTATATCAACTGCTCAGGGTGCAGGGGGAATCGGCGTTATAAGAATAAGCGGAGCTGATGCCATTGCTGTGGCGGACAGGGTTTTTAAGCCCGCAGGAGGACGAAAATTAGAGGATTATCTCGGCTATACAGCCGGGTTCGGCCATATATATGACGATGGGCAAAAGATTGACGAGGCGGTTGCCTTGGTTTTTAAGGCGCCTCATTCATACACTGGTGAAGATGTTGTAGAGCTTTCGTGCCACGGCGGTGTTTATATCACTCAGCTTGTATTGAGAGCAGTGCTAAAAAACGGTGCATCTCCCGCCTTACCCGGTGAATTTACCAAAAGAGCCTTCTTAAATGGCAAGATGGATCTTACTGAGGCTGAGGCTGTAATGGATATAATATCCTCTCAGGGTGCGGCTGCTGCCAGAGCAGCTTTAAGCTGTAAGGAAGGAGCGCTGAGTAAGAAGATAGATATGCTCTCTTCTAGATTAATTGATACGGCGGCTCATATATCGGCTTGGGTAGATTTTCCTGAAGAAGATGTTCCTCAGTTGGAGACTAGTAGTCTATCTCAACTATTTGAAGCTATATCTTCAGAGCTTCAAGAGTTGATAGATAGTTATGACGTCGGAAAAGCCGTAACTCAGGGTATAGATACTTTGATAGTGGGCAGACCAAACGTGGGTAAGTCCACTCTGATGAACTTACTCTCGGGCTGTGAGCGCTCGATTGTAACTAATATACCGGGCACTACCCGCGATATAATCGAGGAAACAGTGGTTGTCGGTAACGTCACCCTCAGACTTTCTGATACGGCAGGACTGAGAGAGACTGACAATGTAGTTGAAAAAATTGGAGTCGAAAAAACCCGGCAGAGACTCAATACCTGTGGTTTGGTTTTGGCTGTGTTTGACGGCTCAAGCCCACTCGAAAATGAGGATATCGAGCTTTTAAATGAAATAAAAGATATACCCGCCATAGCTATAATAAATAAAAGCGACGTCGGAGTAAACGCTGATATTTCTATAATAGAAAAATATATTGATAACATAGTGATAACCTCGGCAAAACAGGGAGATGGATTAACATTATTGACCGAGAATGTGGAAAAACTTTGCGGAACAAAGAATTTTAATCCCTGCGACCCGATTTTAGCGAATGAGAGGCAGCTTGCAAAGGTTAGAGATGCTGATTCCGCATTAAAAGAATGTGTCGAAGCCTTAAATTCCGGTTTTGGCTTAGATGCCGTATCTGTAGCCTTGGAGGACGCCATTGATTCTCTGTTAGAGCTTACAGGTAAAAAGGCGAGTGATTGTGTAATAGACAGCGTTTTTGAAAATTTCTGTGTAGGTAAGTAGCTTGTTATGAGGTGAGTTTATGGGATATTTTGCAGGAAACTATGATGTAGCGGTTATTGGCGCAGGGCACGCCGGAATCGAGGCGGGGCTTGCCGCCGCCAGACTGGGATGTCACACCGCTGTATTTACTATAAATTTAGACGCAGTCGGAAACTGTCCCTGTAATCCCTCTATCGGAGGCACTGCTAAGGGACATTTGGTTCGTGAAATCGACGCCCTTGGCGGTGAAATGGGAAAGACTGCTGATGAGTGTTTTTTGCAGATGAGGATGCTCAACAGAGGTAAGGGTCCTGCGGTACATTCTCTGAGAGCGCAAATTGACAGAAAAAAGTATGCTGAGGTTATGAAGCATAAGCTGGAGCTTCAAAATAACCTTGACTTGAGACAGGCTGAGATTGTGGCTTTAAACAGGGATGAGGATATTTGGTCTATTGAAACACGACTTGGCGCTGTATTTAAGTGTAAAACCGTAATTGTCGCAACAGGAACTTTCCTAGGTGGTAAGGTGTATGTTGGCGACGTTTCATATGAAAGCGGACCGGACGGTTTATTTCCTGCCGCATTTTTGGGTCAGTCCATCAGAGACTTGGGTATCAGTACCAGGCGATTTAAAACAGGCACTCCTGCGAGAGTACTTAAAAGCTCCATTGATTTTTCTAATCTTGAGGTTCAACCCGGTGATGAAAACCCAACCCCTTTTTCTTATGAGACAGAAAATTTAGGCGATAATAGGGTTGTTTGCCATATTAGTTATACAAACGAGAGAACAAAGGAGATTATTTTAAATAATATCCATCGCTCACCTCTCTATGGAGGAAAAATTGAGGGAATCGGTCCACGTTACTGTCCGAGTATTGAGGATAAAATCGTCAGATTTTCCGAGAAGCCGAGACACCAGCTCTTTATAGAGCCTTGCGGACTTGAAACCGAGGAGATGTATATTCAGGGAATGTCCTCGTCTTTGCCAGAGGACGTGCAGATAGACTTTTATCACACCATTCCCGGACTTGAAAATGCGCTGATAATGAGAAGCGCCTATGCGATTGAATATGACTGTATTGATCCGATCCAGCTCGATGCAACGCTTGAATTTACCTCTTATCCGGGGCTGTACGGCGCAGGACAGTTTAACGGCAGTTCTGGTTACGAGGAGGCGGCTGCCCAGGGACTGATAGCTGGAATAAACGCCGCACGCAAGGTGCTTAATAAAGAGCCGTTTGTTTTGGACAGAGCCAGCTCGTACATAGGTACGCTTATAGATGATTTGGTCACTAAGGGAGTCAGCGACCCGTATAGAATGATGACCTCCCGCAGCGAATATAGACTTATCCTCCGTCAGGACAATGCCGATACTCGACTTACTCCGCTTGGTAGAGAGATAGGTTTAATTTCGGATAAGAGATGGGAGAAGTTTCAACTCAAGCAAAAGCTCATTGAGCAGGAGTACAAAAGACTTGCCAAGACGGTGATTTCTCCGAGTGATCGCTTAAATGAGATACTTGTTTCACGTGAAACATCTCCTATTACCACAGGAATAAGATTGATAGAGCTTATGAAACGTCCGCAGCTCGGATATGATTGTCTTAAGGAAATTGATACTACACGTCCGAACTTGGATAAAAACATATTTGAGCAGGTGGAAATAGAGGTAAAATACGAGGGATATATCCGACGTCAGACGGCGCAAATAGAGCAGATGAGGAGACTAGAAAAGAAAACTTTGCCAAAATACATTGATTATAATGATATTCAAGGGCTTAGACTTGAGGCTCAGGAAAAGCTAAATAAGGTTAGACCTCAGAATATCGGACAGGCGTCAAGAATCAGCGGAGTCAGTCCGGCTGATATATCCGTGCTCGTAATATGGTTGTCTCAGCATAAAAATACAGAAAAGGGATGATACAATGACTACGGGGAAATATGCGGCACAGATTTTAAGCAAAGAGAAGTTTAATTTAAGTGAAAGACAGATTTCACAGCTGGATATCTACTATGATCTTTTAATTCAAAAAAACAAAGTGATGAATCTTACGGCGATTACTGATGCCGAGGGGGTAGCAATTAAACATTTTTATGACAGTCTTACCCCTTTAATTTACTCAAGTATTGATGAAGGCTCAACGGTAGTCGATGTTGGTACGGGGGCAGGCTTTCCCTCCATACCACTGCTCATTGCAAGACCGGATTTAAAGCTGACAATGATGGATAGCCTCAATAAAAGGCTGTTGTTTTTGGTAGAGGTGTGCGAACAGCTTGATATTGACGCAAATATAGTCCATTCCAGAGCTGAGGACGCAGGTAACAACAAGTTGTATAGAGAGAAGTTTGATTATGCTATTTCGAGAGCTGTGGCGACCTTGCCTGTTTTATGTGAGTATTGTCTGCCGCTGGTAAAGCTTTCTGGCAAATTTATAGCGATGAAGGGCTCTAATGCCGATTCTGAACTCAATCTCAGCTGCAATGCGATTAATCAGCTCGGCGGAGAGATAGAGGATGTAAAGAAATTTGAGCTTCCAACGGGCGAAGCACGAGCGTTGATAATCATTCGTAAAAATGCTCGCACTCCATCAAAATTTCCACGCCACGGATCTAAAATTTCTAAAGAAAGCTTGTAATATTGTAGGAAAATGTCGCAATAAAGTCTAAGTAAACAAGATGGAAAGCACATAAATTATAGATTGACAGAGATTAAAATAAGAGCAGAGTAATTAAACGTGGGGAGTTGAAGTTTCGGTCAAGGTCGCAAAGCGGCGTTTCCTTAGCTCGTGCTACTGCACAGCTTCAGTTTAATCTTGTTAAAATTTGAAGTAAAGCTCTTTTTTAAAGACGCCTTTATCCCGTTTAAAGATTCTTACCTTTTATGGGGTAGCTGTTTCTTTGGGTTTGGCAGAGCCTTTGGTCGCCGGCGGCAAATGCCGGTGCCGAAGGCACTTTTGTCCTACGTGCGTCTGCACTGCTATCGTATAAACCTGTACCAATTACGGGTCTATATCCTTTTTCGGTTTTTTGTCGGCAAAAATCCCTTTGTTCAAGCGCCCGGCAGGTGGTAAATTGTTCGGCTGTGCCGAACAAGAGGGGAAAGCCTGCAAGAGAGGCTTTCCCCTGAAAGGGGCTGTTAATGCGACAGCTCCTTTCAGTTTGCCTAAAATTCCATATTCCTTTTTTTCTCCCAAAATATCGCAAAACAAATTATTATTCTCACTCAAAATCTGACAGATTATTTTTATTAACGGTGATATCATAATAGCTGTAAGGACAAGCTATAGAGAGGATTCGGAGGTGCAACATGCTGTTTCAATCTAAAGATGAAAACAAGCTATATTATCTTTCAATTTCACAAATTAATCAAAACCGCTTTCAACCGAGAGCCGATTTTAATCGAGAGGAGCTTATGAAGCTCGCTGAGAGTATAGAAAAAAACGGTCTCATACAACCAATAGTTGTGCGCCGAATCTCACCGGACGGATATGAGCTGGTGGCAGGAGAAAGGCGGCTTAGAGCCTGCGTAATGGCGGGTATATCCAAAATTCCCGCAGTAGTAATGAATTGTTCTCAACGCCAAAGCGCAGTGCTGGCGTTGGTGGAAAATATACAGAGAGCCGATTTAAATATGTTTGAACAGGCACGAGCTATCAGGAGACTTCTTTTAGATTGCAGAATGACCCAGGAGCAGCTTGCAAATAAGCTTGGAAAAACACAAAGTACAATAGCAAATAAGCTCAGAATTCTGCGTCTTGAGGATGAGGAGCAGGAGCTGATACTTAAACTCGGACTTTCCGAGAGACACGCAAGATTATTCTTAAAGCTGGAAGGCAAAAGCCGTATTGAATGTATAAAAAAAGCTGCAAAATACAGTATGACAGTCGCTCAGACAGAACAACTTGTTAATACCTATCTCACATCCGACCACGAGCCGAAGCATAGACCAAGAATGATAATAAAGGACGTGAGAATATTTATGAATACAATAAATAAGGCTCTGGAGACCATGAAGCTCAGCGGTGTAAATGCCGCCGTGCTGAAAAAAGAGAGTGAGGAATACATAGAATACACGGTAAAAATTCCAAAGTCCTCTTCTCCTGACCGTTTTAAACGGTCAGCTTAAAATTGCGTACGACTAATTTATTCATACCCATTTCCTTATCTGAACCCTTATGCAAAGAACCTCGACACATAATGTCGGGGTTTTTTGCTATGTTTCACGTGAAACATAGCAAAGGCGGAAATATATTATAACAAAGTCGCCGATGTCCTCCACTCTGTAGGCGGCGGGGAACATTCAGCCTTTTGGTGAGGTTTAGTCCCCCATCGAAATCCTGAGGAGCAAAGATCCCCGGCGACAGTTGGAATCGTCACAGACGTGATCAAACGAGCTTGTCACGCTTTGCTTCGATTTAAAAAAAGTACTTTAAAACCAAGGATAAAAGTGATATAATAAGAAGGCCAAGTTAAATAAAAATTATATATAGATATAGTTTTAGATTAAGAAAATAAAAGGAGGAGCAAAGGTGGCGAAGATTATAGCTGTAGCCAACCAAAAGGGCGGAGTCGGCAAGACTACCACAGCAGTAAATTTATCGGCAGCTCTCGGTATAAATGGTAAAAAAACTTTGTTGATAGATATAGACCCCCAAGGAAACGCCACAAGCGGAGTAGGAATTGACAGACGACAGGTGGAAAAATCTACATATAATATATTGGTCGATGGAACAAAGGCATCTGAGGTAGTAGTTCATACAGCTTATAAATGCTTGGATTTACTCCCATCCAGCTTGGATTTGGCGGCCAGTGAGATAGAAATTATTGATAAAAAACACAGAGAGGCAATACTTAAAAATGCGGTAAACCCGATAAGAGGGGAGTACGATTATATTATCATTGACTGCCCGCCGTCATTGGGACTGATAACCACAAACGCCCTTTGCCTTGCGGATACACTCCTTGTCCCCATTCAATGTGAATACTACGCATTGGAGGGACTTTCACAGCTTATGAATACTGTTCGCCGTGTAAAGCGACAGTACAACGAAAGACTTGAAATGGAGGGAGTTTTGCTGACTATGTATGACGGCAGGCTCAACCTCACTCAACAGGTTGTAGAAGAGGTAAAGACCTATTTTCCCAGAAAGGTGTTTGCAACCGTAATTTCCAGAGGTGTTCGACTTTCGGAGGCTCCGAGCTTCGGACAACCGATAATGTATTATGATAAATCCTGTAAAGGAAGCCAGGCTTACATGGAGCTTGCACAGGAGATAATAAATAAGAATAAAAGTTAGGAGGGAGATAAATGGCAGCAAAAAAAGGAGGCTTGGGAAAAGGTCTGAGCGCTATATTTATGGAGAACGAAAGCGAGGACAGCAGCTCGACAGTTACCTTGAAAATATCCGAGCTTCAGCCCAACAGGCAGCAGCCGAGAAAAGAGTTTGATGAGAAGTCGCTTGCAGAGCTTGCTGATTCCATATCTCAGCACGGAATATTGCAGCCGCTGCTTGTGCGCCCGCTCCTCGACGGAGGATATCAGATTGTAGCAGGAGAGAGAAGATTTAGGGCGGCAAGAATGGCAGGACTTACGGAAGTTCCGGTTGTCATCAGGGATCTGTCAGACAGCGAGACCATGCAGCTTGCGCTGATAGAAAATCTTCAGAGAGAGGATTTAAGCCCGGTTGAAGAGGCAATGGGCTATAAGAAGCTTATGGACAGCTACAGCCTTAGCCAGGAGGAGATAGCCAGAGTAGTTGGAAAATCAAGACCGGCGATAGCAAACTCTCTCAGGCTTCTGTCGCTTCCGGATGAAGTATTAAAACTCATATCTGACGGCAAACTGAGCGCAGGTCACGGAAAAGCGCTTTTAGCATTTAAAAATGAGTATGAGATGGAAAAGGCGGCACATCTGGCAGCAGCGGAGGATATATCGGTTCGTGAGCTGGAGAGAATGGCAAAACGAAGTAATAAGTCCGCAGAGCAGGAAGCTGAAAAGTCAAAGCCTGAACGAAAGATGAGCTACTACAGCGAGGTTGAGCTGGCGCTTAGAGAGCATTTGGGAAGAAAAATAAAGGTAAGCGGCAGCGACAAAAAGGGCGTGCTCGAAATTGAGTTCTACGGCAGAGATGATCTGACAAATATAGTGAAATTATTAGATAAAGGGGAAGAGTGAGATGCTGGACATTAAATTTTTGAGGGAAAACCCCGAGATTGTAAGGGAAAACATTAAAAAGAAGTTTCAGGACAAAAAGCTTGTACTTGTAGATGAGGTAATTGAGCTTGATAAAGAGATGAGAAAGGCAAAGACAGAGGCAGACGGCCTCAGAGCAAACCGCAACAGGCTTTCAAAGCAGATCGGCGCCTTAATGGCTCAGGGAAAGCGTGACGAAGCTGAGAGCACCAAGCAGCTCGTTAAGGAACAGGGCGATAAGCTTTCGCAGCTCGAAGAAAAGGAGAGAACGCTTTCCGAGGAGATTAGGAAGAGAATGATGATTATACCGAACATCATTGATCCCTCTGTTCCGATAGGAAAGGACGACAGCGAAAACGTAGAGATAAAGCGCTACGGCGATCCGTTTGTTCCGAATTTCGAGATACCCTATCATACGGACATTATGGAAAAGCTAAACGGTATAGACCTCGACAGTGCAAGAAAGGTTGCAGGCAACGGATTTTACTATCTTATGGGCGATGTTGCCAGACTTCATTCAGCAGTTATATCATACGCCAGAGATTTTATGATAAACAAGGGCTTTACCTACTGCGTGCCTCCGTTTATGATCAGGAGCAATGTCGTTACAGGCGTTATGAGCTTCGATGAAATGGATGCCATGATGTACAAAATTGAGGGAGAGGATCTCTACCTCATCGGCACAAGCGAGCACTCGATGATAGGAAAGTTCATAGATACAATAAATGACGAAGCAAGCCTTCCCTACACCCTCACCAGCTACTCACCTTGTTTCCGAAAGGAAAAGGGAGCTCATGGTATCGAGGAAAGAGGAGTATATAGAATCCACCAGTTTGAAAAGCAGGAAATGATTGTAGTGTGCAAGCCCGAGGATAGCATGCAATGGTTTGATAAGCTGTGGAGCTATACGGTCGAGCTTTTCCGCAGCATGGATATTCCCGTGAGAACTCTGGAGTGCTGCAGCGGTGATTTGGCTGATTTGAAGGTCAAGTCGATTGACGTTGAGGCTTGGTCGCCCAGACAAAAGAAGTACTTCGAGGTGGGCAGCTGCTCAAATTTGGGCGACGCTCAGGCTCGCAGACTGAAAATCAGAGTAAACGGCGAAAACGGCAAGTATTTTGCACATACTCTGAACAACACCGTGGTTGCCCCGCCGAGAATGCTCATAGCATTTTTGGAGAATAATTTGAACGAAGACGGATCAATAAGAATCCCTCAGGCACTTCGTCCGTATATGGGCGGCGCAGAGATAATTGAAGTTAAAAAATAAGTTGACAAACAGCATTTAAGCTGTTAAAATCGAATCTATATTTATCCGTGAAAAAATTTAAAAACAGGAGGAATGAGAGTATGCTGAATACAAATTTCAGTGAAAAGTTTTCCAAAGAAGGCCTGACCTTCGACGATGTTCTTCTTATACCAGGAGAGTCAAACGTCGAGCCGAAAAATGTCGATGTGAGCACTTATGTCACGAAGAAGATCAAGCTCAACACTCCGCTGATAACTGCAGCAATGGATACGGTAACGGAGACCAATATGGCTATTGCTATGGCTCGTGAGGGTGGAATCGGTGTTATTCACAAGAATATGTCGATTGAGCAGCAGGCAGACCAGGTTGACAGAGTTAAGCGCTCGGAAAACGGGGTAATTGTAAACCCCTTCTACCTGTCTCCCGAAAATACCGTAAACGAGGCAAACCAGCTTATGGCAAAGTACAAGATAAGCGGTGTGCCGATTTGCCGTGAAGGTAAGCTTGTAGGTATTCTCACTAACCGTGACCTCAGATTTATGACGGAATATGACTACTCTCAGCCTATTTCAAATGTAATGACTAAGGAGAAACTCATAACAGCGCCGGTCGGAACTAAGATTGAAGATGCTCAGGAGATACTCCGCAAGCACAAGATTGAAAAACTTCCTCTTGTTGATGAGAACGGATATTTGAAAGGCCTCATCACAATAAAGGATATTGAAAAATCCTACCAGTATCCGAACTCTGCTCGTGATGCAGCAGGCAGACTGCTTTGCGCCGCAGCAATAGGAGCTACACAGGATGTATTGGACAGGGTGGCAGCCTTGGTAGAGGCTCAGGTTGACCTTCTCGTACTCGATTCGGCGCATGGCCACAACATAAATGTTATTAATACAGTAAAGACAGTAAAGAAAGCCTATCCAAACGTCCAGCTGGTAGCAGGAAATGTCGCTACAGCAGACGCCACAAAGGCGCTCATAGAGGCAGGAGCTGACTGTGTAAAGGTAGGTATAGGCCCCGGCTCTATCTGTACTACCCGTGTAGTTGCCGGTATTGGCGTACCTCAGATAACTGCAATTTATGACTCTGCCTGTGCTGCTTCAAAATACGGAATTCCGATTATAGCAGACGGTGGTATTAAGTATTCGGGAGATATAGTCAAGGCTCTTGCAGCCGGCGGCAGCGTAGCAATGATCGGTTCTCTAGTAGCAGGCTGTGAGGAGTCTCCGGGCGAAAGCGAGATTTACCAGGGCAGACAGTTTAAGGTTTACCGTGGAATGGGCAGCCTCGGCGCTATGGGCAAAGGCAGCCAGGACAGATATTTCCAAAGCGGCTTCAAAAAGTTCGTTCCTGAGGGTGTAGAGGGTCGCGTACCTTATAAGGGAATGTTGAGTGAGACAGTCTATCAGATGATGGGCGGTCTCAAAGCCGGAATGGGTTATACAGGTTGCGCAAATATTGCAGAGCTTCATGAAAAGGCTCAGTTTGTGAAAATTACCGGAGCAGGTCTCAAGGAGAGCCACCCGCACGATATTCAGATTACCAAGGAAGCTCCGAACTATTCTTTTTCAGGTTGAACAATTTAATTATTTTAGATTATGTTTTGACCGGGCTGTTTGTCAGCCCGGTTTTTTAGTATAACCAAGTAGGCGATGTTCCCGCCTGAGTAGGCGACGGGTTTCATTCAGTTTCTCGGTTAGGTTTAATCCTCCACCGAAACCCTGAGGAGCAAAGCTCCCCTGCGACGGTTTAAAAAAATGTTATCAACATTATATGCCTCGATGTTGAAAAACTGATTTTGACGCTGCAATAATAATATAAGCAAAAAAATAAAAAAAATCCCCCGAATTAGCTCCAAAAAAGCCGATTCAGGGGGTAAAACAACGAATTTCAGGTCGAAATTATCAACATTTCCTTAAAAGAAAAAACAAAATAAAACCGCAACATCTTGCGTTTTCCACATTACAATTTTATATATGTGGACAAAAAATCTAATATATTGAACAAATTAAAAAAGTTAATAACATTATCCACATTTTGATGTTGATAACTTCGACTTTCAGCGGTATTTTAATGATTTTTAAGAAAAATATTCGCTAAAAAGTACTGAATAAAAAAGAGAAATCAGTTTTTTCAAAGAAAAAACGAGGCTAACAAATTAACCCCGTTTTTTCTATATTGATTTAATTGTCGAAGCTGATAAGGCTTATTCCGCAATTTTACAGTTTACAGACTTGCCGTTGTCCTCAACGGTTATCACAACGTCCTGACCCTTGTTGTTTTTTGCTTTGTAAATTCCGTCTGTGGTGTAGCCGTCAAGGTCAATGCCGTCGAGCATTTCCTCGTTGTCGGGATCCTGAGTGATTGTCATTTCTCCGGCGGTATCTCCATCGGAATCAATTTCATAACCAACGCCGTAGGAGTGAGTATCGCCGTCAACCGTTATCTCGCAGTCCTTTTCGCCCATTTTGAGCTGAAAATCCTCCCCGCTTGCGGTAATGATCTTTTCGCCGGTTTTTTCACTGTATTCCGTGCTTGTATTAAGCTGGGTCTTCTCGCCGTTTGAATTTACAAACCAAATGATGTTATCCATAATAGCGCCGTCTGTTGCGGCATTTGCAACAACGCCGGTGGTTAGTATTGTGCCAACGCAGGCGGCTATTGCAATTATTTTTTTAGCTGGAAAATGCTTTATATTTTTCTTGCCTTTCATTTTAATGGCCTCCATTACTTTGTCCTCGGATGCATGAAGCTCCGAAAAAGTTTGTTTAAATAATTCTTTATTACTCATCTGTCCAAACCCCCTGTAATTGATCTCTTAGGCGGTTCCTCGCCCGAGAAAGCTGTGTACGTATGGTTGAAGAATTAGCACCAAGCATTTTTGAAATTTCGTTAACAGAATAATCCTCATAATAGTACATATATACGACTATTCTGTATTTTTTTGGAAGATTCATCACCGCATCAAATAAATCACTTTGTTCCCGATTTTCAAAAGCCGGTTTGTCGCTAAGCTCGTCAATCGGAACCGCATGCTTTTTAAATGGTGAAATCAAAAGCTTTTTGCTTTCGTTTATTGCAACTCTGATGAGCCAGTTGCGAATATGTTCTTCACTTTCAAAGTTTTTGCCGCTGTTGTACAGTTTGATTAAAACATTTTGCACAACGTCATCTGAGTCTGCCCGGTTTTTGCAGTAATTAAAAGCAATTCTGAATATACTGTCCGAATATTTTAAAGCAACTGCATTAAATTCCTCGTCCGTCATACGTTCACCGTCCTTTTTCGAGGTTTTGTGTGAAAGGCCTTTCATAAGTAATATCCTTTACGAGGTAAAAATGTCTCATAAAGGTAAAATTTTATTTTACACATCTGAGCTGATGATTCATCATTGCTCATATTTGTTATTGTCTGTGTAAGATGGAGTATCGGTGAGGAAACGATTTAATTTGTAAGCATAAATAAAAAAATCCAATGCCTTGGCATTGGATTTTTTGGTGACCCGGACGAGAATCGAACTCGTGTTACCGCCGTGAAAGGGCGGTGTCTTAACCTCTTGACCACCGGGCCTTATGGTAGCGGAAATAGGACTTGAACCTACGACACTTCGGGTATGAACCGAATGCTCTAGCCAGCTGAGCTATTCCGCCACATATATTATTCGCAGTGCGAACAAGCATTATTATATTATAATGCTGGTGTTTTGTCAAGGGAAAATTTAATTTTTTTAAAAATTTATCTGTACGTCGTGTATAGGCAGTATTTCGATTTTATATGTAATTTGTGCTGATAATTTCTATTGCATAATCCGGGTATTTGTAATAATATATTAGTACGAAATGAGGGGGTAAATATGGAGTTCTATATGAAGTACGGCAGCATTGTAATTCGTGAATATAAAAAAACCGACTTAGACCCGGTACATCGTATGTTGTCAAGTCCGCAGGTGTATGAGACTACCTGTGCTATTCCATATAAATGCAGCCGTATCTATGCTCGTCTTTGGATAGATAACGTAAAAAAGGCGCTGAAAAGAAGGTCTGACTTGGAGTATGGAATTTTTGACTCTACAAGCGGCGAATATATAGGTAATATTGGTTTAATAGGAATAAGCTACGTCAATAAAAGCGCAGACCTTACATATATAATAACACCGGAATTTCAGCGCAGGGGCTATGCTGTGAAGGCTGCCAAGCTGATTATAGCCTACGGCTTTGAGAGGCTGGGGCTTATCAGAATACACGCAAAGTGCATGGATTTCAACCTGCCGTCAAGGCGGGTGATGGAAAAATGCGGTTTTTCGTATGAGGGAGTGGGTCGCAATGAGATGTTGAAAAATGAGAAAACCTATAACCTGACTCACTTTTCCCTGCTTAAACACGAGTACACCTCGCTCAAAGGAAGCGTGTTTTATCCCGATGTTTTCCTGCCTGTTATTAAATAAGGAAGGGCTGTATCTCAGCCGTCTGTGTGCGGTTTTGATACAGCCCTTTTTATAGCTTTAGTTATTTATTTTAATGCCGCGATGGCAGCTTCGATAAGCTCTATTTTTTCTCTTTCCTTTGCGGCCTGTCCACGGACGGTCTCAACCACCTTTTCAGGAGCTTTTGAGATAAATCCGGGGTTATTGAGCTTGCCCTCAGACTGGGAGAGAAGCTTTTTGGTGGCTGCAAGCTCCTTGTTAAGCCTTGCAAGCTCCGCCTCTTTGTCAACAAGCTCTTCCATGGGAATATAGATTTTTGCGTCAGAGGTTACGATGGTAACAGCTCCGTCTATTTCAAATTCACTGCCTATCTCAACCTCGCTTGCGCTGGCGAGCTTAATTATAAACGGTGTTCCACCCTCAAAAACGTCCTTTTTCTCAGTAGCAATATAAACCTTTGCCTTGCGTGAGGGCGGTACGTTCATCTCGCTTCTGCGAGTTCTGATAGCTCTGATAGCCTCCATAACAATTTCCATTCTTGTGGCGGCGTCTTCAAAGCAGAGAGACTCATCGTAGGTCGGGTAGGCTTCGAGCATTATGGTTTCTCCATTATCTGCGTGGGGAAGCGTCTGCCAGATTGTCTCGGTGATAAAGGGCATAAACGGGTGGAGCAGTTTCAAAGCTTTGTCAAGCACCCAAACCAGTACCTGACGTGCGCTTTGAGCCTTTTCACCCTGAAGTCTTGCCTTTGCAAGC
The DNA here is from genome assembly GCA_946500295.1 of uncultured Clostridia bacterium. Classification (GTDB taxonomy): domain Bacteria; phylum Bacillota; class Clostridia; order Oscillospirales; family Acutalibacteraceae; genus UBA7067. Next base: position 30,018 of record CAMMVF010000019.1, read on the forward strand.
TCTATATACCAGTCGCAGTAGCAGTCCCAGATAAAATCGTAGATTTTTGAAACGGCGATTCCAAGCTCAAAGCTTTGAATGTTCTCGTTCATTTCCTTGGCTACATTATTTAATGTATGCAAAATCCACTTGTCCTCTGTTTCAAGCTCGCTTGGAAGCTCGTTTTTGATGTCGTAATCATCTATATTCATGTGGACAAAGCGAGAGGCGTTCCAAAGCTTGTTGGCAAAGTTGCGGCAGGCCTCGACCTTTTTATCACTGAAGCGCATATCGTTTCCGGGTGAGTTTCCTGTAGCGAGCATCAATCTCAGAGCGTCGGCTCCGTACTCGTCTATTACCTTGAGCGGGTCAATACCGTTGCCGAGAGATTTTGACATCTTTCTCCCCTGTTCGTCCCTGACAAGGCCGTGGATCAATACAGTGTCAAACGGAACCTTACCGGTCTGTTCAATGCCGGAGAACATCATTCTCATTACCCAGAATGGGATAATGTCGTAGCCGGTAACTAATGTATTTGTGGGATAGTAATGCTCAAATTCAGGTGTGTTTTCAGGCCAACCGAGGGTTGAAAACGGCCACAAAGCGGAGCTGAACCAGGTGTCCAGGGTGTCGGGGTCCTGGTGGATGTGAGTAGAGCCGCAGTGGGCGCAGGCTGTAGGTGTTTCCTTAGAAACAGTAATCTCAGAGCAATCATCACAGTACCAGGCTGGAATCCTGTGACCCCACCACAGCTGGCGGGAAATACACCAGTCTCTGATATTATTCAGCCAGTGGAAGTAAACCTTTTCAAATCTCTTGGGAACGAACTTGGTTTGACCGTCCTCAACCGCTTTGATAGCAGGACCTGCTAGGGGCTTCATCTTTACAAACCACTGCTTTGATACCCTTGGCTCAACTGTTGTGCCACAGCGGTAGCAGGTGCCGACGTTGTGGCTGTAGTCCTCTACCTTAACTAAAGCTCCCTCTGCTTCCAAATCCTTGACTATTGCCTTTCTGGCCTCGTACCTGTCCATTCCGGCATACTTGGGATAATCCTCGGTAATCTTTGCGTCCTCTGTCATTACGGTGATTACGTCAAGATTATGCCTCAGTCCGACCTCAAAGTCGTTGGGGTCGTGAGCCGGAGTAATCTTAACTACTCCTGTTCCAAACTCAGGCTCAACGTAGGTGTCGGCTACGATGGGGATTTCTCTGCCGACAATCGGAAGAATAACGGTTTTACCAACCATATCCTTATATCTCTCATCATCGGGATGGACTGCTACGGCTGTGTCGCCGAGCAGAGTCTCGGGTCTGGTGGTGGCTAGATAGATATAGCCGCTGCCGTCTGTAAGCTTATAGCGCAAATGCCAGAAATGACCGGCTTGTTCCTCATACTCAACCTCGGCGTCAGAAATTGACGTAAGGCAATGAGGACACCAGTTTATCATTCTTTCGCCCCGGTAAATAAGTCCCTTTTCATATAAAGAGACGAAAACCTCCTTAACTGCATTGCTGCAGCCCTCGTCCATTGTGAAGCGCTCGCGCTCCCAGTCGCAGGATGAGCCGAGTTTTTTGAGCTGTTCGGTAATTCTGCCGCCGTACTGCTCCTTCCATGCCCAGGCTCTTTTAAGAAAGCCCTCTCTGCCGAGGTCTTCCTTGGTAAGCCCCTCTTTCTTCATCGCCTCGACTATCTTAGCCTCGGTGGCGATTGAAGCGTGGTCTGTGCCGGGAACCCAAAGTGTGTCATAGCCCGACATTCTGTGGTATCTGATGAGTATGTCCTGAAGCGTATTGTCCAGTGCGTGACCCATGTGAAGCTGACCGGTAATATTCGGCGGCGGCATAACTATGGTGTAGGGTTTTTTATCCTTTTGGATTTCAGCGTGAAAATATCTGCCCTTCAGCCAAAAACTGTAAATTCTATCCTCAACCTCCTTTGGGTTGTAGGCTTTCGCAAGCTCTTTTGCCATTGTACCTCTTCCTTTCCCGTAAAGCTGCGGAAATAAACAATATCGTAAACTATATTATCACATCTTAATTTGATTTTGTCAATTTATATTTTCACCTGTCATGCGTAGATAAATTGGGAAAAGCTTATACAAAAACTATAATTCATTTTAAGCAAAATAAATCTTGTCTTTAATCAAATTTTATAGTATAATTTATCATAGCGTTCTGTTTGTTTCATCGGTAAGCGATGAAACATCGGATAATATGCAAAGGATTTGATGAATATGGCACATTCAAGGCCATCGAAAAATAACAAAGACAAACTCCCCGCTGGCGGCGGCAGGAAAAACGGGCGCATCACACCGAGATACAGCTCGGATATATCTCAGCTGCGCTACAATACCGGCAAAGGCAGAGGAAAAAAGCCCGCAACACCCCGCAGCAGGAGGGAATATTACAGAAAAAAAGAAGAGATAAGAAAACGCCGTGCGAAAAAGCGTGCGTTTGTCCTGTGTACAATACTAATGATAATAGTAACGGCGGCGATAATCGGGATATTCATTTTCCGAGGATGTACAGCACAGCAGCCGGCAGCTCCGCAGAATGATATAGTCGTAGCGACAGAACCTTCCACTGTTCCGCCATATACTCCGGCGACAGTTGAACTGCCCGAGCTTGAGGACGACGGCAGCGACGGCTACACGGACGGAGGAATATATATATGGAATTCAAAGGGCTTTGATATATTTAAGGGCGATGAAAAATCCGCTCTGCTATATTCGACGGCTGTAGGCGATTTCAAAGAAGCCCTCGGCAGTGATATAACCGTGTATAATATGGTAGTGCCAAACCACACCGCCTACGGCTTGCCGGACAGGCTGAGCAGTGAGATAGGCTCAAATCCACAGCGAGACAACCTGACGATAATTTACTCAAACTACGGCGAGCAGGTAATCCCGGTGGATATATATAATCAACTCGGTCAAAAGAGAAACGACTACATTTTCTACAACACCGACAACCGCTGGACCAGCCTTGGAGCATATCAGGCTTACACAGCCTTTGCAAAAACAGCGGGATTTGATCCGATTTCTCTGGACGAGCTCGATAAAAATACCATAGAAAACTACAGCGGGTCATATATTAAGTCAACTGACAACGAGGATTTACAGCAAAACCTCGATACCATAGAATATTACACAATTTCCGGTGAATATGAATGCTCGGTAATTGAGCGGTCGGTTGACGGCACAACAGCTCAGCAGGCGGAGGACTGTGAAATGTATAAAACCAAGCTTGATGAGGGCGAGGACGAGCTGGACGTATTCGCATACGGAGACAATCCGCTTTTTATAGTGGATAATGTAGAAAACAACGACGGAAACAAGCTGCTTGTAATCAAGGACACCTTCGGTAGTGCGATAGTGCCGTATCTGGCGGCAAACTACGACGAGGTTCATGTGATAGACTTCCGATATTATGAGGGGAGTGTAAAGGATTACTGCAATAAAAAGGGAATAAAAAACGTGCTTTTCCTCAACGGAATAATGTCCGCAAACTCTGCGGCGCAGGTAAACAAGCTCAGCGAGTTATTTTAAAGAGGAATACGGGAAAGGGGGTGTTTTGCGATGCTGGGGACAAATGTAAATACAACGCTGTACGGCTGCTTGAGCAGAAAAGGGCTGTACTCCGGGTATGTGAGCTTCGGCGGAACAAAAAACACCCCTGTATATATAGTATCCAGAAAAAAACCTCCGGAGCAGTTCATGGGGACGGTGATAGCTAAAATTACCTCCGCCAGAGGCAGCAGAATGATAGTCTCGCCGCCGGGCGAGTGCTTCTATCAATCAAAGCTTCGGGAGCTGATAAATCGCAGCGGGGTGATAAAGGGCGAATTCGAGTTAAGATGTCTGTATGAAAAGTCCTGCGGAGCGGTGATATATTGGCGAGACGGAGAAGCTTTAAAGGTGTTGCTCGTGAGAAATAAAAACGGCAGATACTGGTCGTTTCCGAAGGGGCACATGGAGGTTGGCGAAACCGAGCACCAAACCGCACTGAGAGAGGTCAGGGAGGAAACCGGGCTGAATGTGAGAATATTGTCGGGATATCGTCAATTAAGCGATTACTCGCCGTTTGGGAATATAAAAAAGCGGGTGGTGTTTTTTCTGGCAGAGAGCAAAACCGGAGCTGTGCACATACAGCGCAGCGAGATAGACAGCTACTGCTGGGCGAGCTTTGAGCAGGCGCAGCGAATGTGCAGCTACCAAAACGACCGCCGCATCCTCGACGCGGCGCTTAGAGAGATACTCAGCAGCTCGAAAAAGCCTAAAAAAAATTGAACCTTCGCCCGGGTACGGGGCAGACGCAATCCTCGGCTTCGCCGAGGATTTTTTCATGTGCTTCGCCCATGAAAACCTGCCGAGCTTCGCTCGTCAGGGCGTCCGCCCCGCCCTATACCGACAATAAACTACAATAAATACAGAGTTATAATGGAAATCCTATAAAAAATGCACAAAAAGTGTTGATGATATTTTACAGTAAAACTTGGAAAACAGGTTGAAGTTAATATAAAAAGAGTATATAATTATAACAAACTGATGTAGTATATTTGTGACGCTTGGCTCTGTTGACAAAAAATTCAGCCTTGAGCGCATAAATATATACATTGTTTCAGCTAAAGTGCTGTTCTTGTATGAATTTCCCAAAAACATTTAGTATATAAAGCTATAGTTTGTTCATCAAATTGTAAATATTTTCTTGCTAAATTTTAGGTTATATTATATTATATATACTAAAGATTACCATAATGATATAAAACGATGCAATGTGGCTGGGTTCAGCACTTGGTCGCTGCGGTTTTTAACTCTAAAAATTACGGATTAATGACTGTTACTTTTAAGGAGGTTCCAATATGACTAGAGGAAAAAGGAAATCGAGGGACATACTCGGGCGGTTTTCTGCTCTGAGCATGGCGGCGGTAGTGTTGCTGTCGGCATTCTCGACTATTATGAGCTCGGCTATATCTGCCGCCGCGGCTAGTTCGACTGCCAAAACCGGCGAGTCCTTCTATATACATAAAGGAAAAGACTTGAATGCCGGTGACTTTGGTGGAACAGTCAGAGTAAAATATACCGACAGCTCCGGTAATGTTATTGACTCTGACACTATAAATACAGGTACAAGTACATCTGTGACAGACGGTACATTCGCAGATGAGAATGCTTGGTATACTCACAGTGATGCGAATGATATAGAAGCCTGGGCTGACCCATACGGCGTTGCAAAGGTATCTATAAGCAGCAGTGTTAACGCAAGTGCGGTTACAGGTTTGGTAATTGAAAATATTTCAGACCAGAACGCTCTTGCTGTTGAAAATCAGATAGACTCTTTGTATAGCGGACTTACAGACAGTCAGGTTTTAGTGCTCTATAATAACAACAGGAGCAACTGGTCTACTCCGCATTACTATGTATGGAGGAGCACTACTAGTAACGCAACTTTCCCTGGTCAGCAAATGACACGGGTTACCGGAAGTACAAATCTGTGGTATGCTATAGTAGACAGGAATACATATGACAATGTTATATTCAGCAATGGTTCAAACACAAACCAAACAGCCGACCTTACCCTCCCGGCTGCCGGAGCTAAAGTAAACAATGCATACTCATCTACAACTAACAGTTGGTATACTTATACTTCGGCTGATTATTCCGTAAAAGTTAATCTGTCTGCAAGACAGCAGAACCACTGCGATCAGACTGAGGTCTGCAACGACCTTTACCTCACCTCCCAAAACAGAGCGCAGTGGAGTAAATTTTCATCAAGTGACAATATAACAAGCCACGGAACAAGCACAATATACTTCCGTCCGAGTGCAAAATGGAGTGATGCTTACGTTCACTTTGACGACAACGACCCATACCACCGTCATTTCCAGATGACGCCTTATGGTGAAAACACGGGAATTTTTAGTGCAACAGTTCCTGACGGAGTACGGCTTGCTTTTTCTAACGGTCAGGAATATGACGACTCAACATATACTGTAAGAAATGTTCCATGGTCAAATAATATAAATACATATAATACTTATATTGAAAGAGACAGGCAGTGGAACACACTGAGCTATGCTCTGTCGCTGGTACAGACTGAGGCGGATTACACGGTCAGCAATGTTGAGACTAACGGCAGCAATAATATATCTTGGGTGAATGCTACATATTTTGATTACTTTTCAGACCCTGAATTGTCGCAGGGCTGGCGCAACGGACTTATCGACGATCAATTCTCTGATAACTACAGAAGACAGTTTGACCAATTTAATCAGTATATTAGGCAGTACGCCACAGAAGAAGGAAACACCGCTTGGCGTTATCCCCTTGTATTTGGCGACTTTACAGCAGAGTGGGAAAACAATAATGGTTATTTGTGGGGGATGTTTAACAGTTATTTTAGCGGAAGACAAGGTAACGATGTAGGCATTTTCCGCAGGGTGAACAACTCAACGTATATGGGAACTACGAATCGTGCTATTATGGGCTTGGTTGATGATGAGTTGACCAACAATAATATTACCTCCAACGGCGTAGCTCTGCCCTACTTTGATTATGATTTGTTACACAATGAAGATGAGAGCGACGAGGGTAGTTCGGGCGAAACCGATAATACTACAGAAGGACCGGCAAATGGAGTGTATATCGTCGGTTCAATGAACAACTGGACTCCACAGCTAGAGAGTTGGCAGTTGACCAATATAGATAATAACAAATATGAAGGTACATTTACTATTACCGGATCATCAACCAATCCACAATTTAAGATTTGGTATGATAATAGTTACTATAGTGCAAATTACTGGTTTACCGCAACAAATACAGTTGCATCAGGTTTATCAACTTCTTATCAGCCTAATATGCAGATTGATTGCATACAAGAGAGCGGAACGATTACTATAAATGTTGTATATTATAAGGAATACAGCGGAAGTCCGAGGCTTGAGTTGACTCAAACAGCTGGTGGAAGCGGGACTACAGGAACATACGCTACAGTTATTTCCAGTAGCTTCCCCTTTGTAACCTCAACTGACGGTGATGGCGTTACTACCTACTCATTTAACTCCTCAAGAACGCAGGCATCAGGCGACTTTAGTTCTCAGGATAATGTATGGTTTTCCTTTGATAATAGTGGAAACCCTTCTCGAATAAACTACGGTCACGGATCTGCATATACGGTTAATAATAAGCTGAATGGTGATACGGGTATATTCCCGTTTAATCAGCCCGGAGATACAACTCGTAATTACGGCTTCGGTGTCAGAATGAATATGGAGTTCACCTTACCGGAGAACGGAAAATATGAAAACGGAACATCTGCGATGTTTAATTATTCGGGAGACGATGACCTATGGGTATTTATCGACGGTCAACTCGTACTTGATATAGGCGGTAACCACACGCCGTCTTCGGGTTCAATCGACTTTGGATATGCTGTGGGAACAATACGAGCAACGGTAGATTCTGTTGATTATAAAGTAAATCAAAATGGTGGCTCTCAAGATGAAAATAGTAATGGCAGTCAAGTTGTAAAAGATATTCCATTTGATAACTCAGACCCTGCTCAAAAGCACACCATGACGGTATTCTATATGGAGAGAGGTACAAACGATTCAAACTTAAAGGTATCATTCTCCGTCCAGCCTGTAATCAACAACCTTCAGGTTCAAAAAGAGGTTGTAACTGAGGATGAGTTGAACGCCGGCGTTGAGAGTGATGTAAATACTGCTATTAATAATGAAAACTTTAACTTCACACTGCAAAAGGCAAGCACCGGCGGAAGTAACTACTCAGCTTATGCTAATAAAGATTATACCATTACTAACAGCTCAGAGCAGTCCGGCTCAGCTACAACCAGCTCAAGCGGCGGATTTAGCTTACAGGACATGGATATGGCGAACTTCTCGGATGAGCTTGATTTTGGAGATAATATCAGGATAAGCGAGTCGAACGAGAATCTGACGTTTAACTACGATACGGACATTCGAGTTCGAGATAACTACACAAGTGACTTCCTGAATGACTCCCAGCTTATTAAAACCGACAATAATAGAACAGGTACATTTAACTTCGCAAATGCCGGGAATGATTCCAGCGACCCAACCTCGATGATTGTCTATTACACAAATACAGTCCAAGTCGGCGGATTTACGCTTCAGAAAGTACTTAAGAATGAAACTGGAGGAGAGTTGACCGACTACTCCTATCCCTTCACCTTTAATATTCAGGTTGATCTCGACGGCGATGGCACAGAATTTACATATCAGACCTACGACCTTGAATATTCGTTGACTGAAAGTGGAACGCAAACACAAGCAACTTATATAGCAACCGATGGGCAAATTACCCTTACTCCGGGACAGGTAGCTCACTTCAACGGTTTGCCGGAGGGTGCGACTGTAAGCATAAGGGAGACTGTTCCGGCAGGATATGTCCTTCATAGTGCGGCTATAGGAAGTGAGCCTGTTAGCAATCCGTCAAACGGAGTGGAAGCAGAAATAGGTAATACAGAAAGTGCAGTTACCTTTACTAACTGGATTCAGCCTGCTTCGGCGAATCTCGCAGTAAACAAAACTCTCGATGGTGAAAATTATACAGGCTCTGAGTTTACTTTTAAAGCGGATTTGATTGATATTAGAAATACCACACTGAGTGATGGTGATAAGGAAGAGCTTATTAATAGCAGCGATTACACCAAGACAACTAACACATATAATACTGAAGAGCAAAGGTATGTGTTTGATCCTCTTAGCTTAATGGTAGATGCAGAACATGCAGGAGATTACATATTTGAATTGACCGAGACAACCACGAATGATAATATTAATACAGTTGGTCCATATTACGCTAAAATTACCGTAACTAGCGGTAATGCTTCTGAGCCGACGTATTATACAGACTTGGCTTGTAATACTCCCGTTAATGCTTCGACGCCTACTACCCCGCCGACCTTTGCAAACACTACAAAGGTTACGGATATTGAGTTTACAAAATATGGTGACTCTAATAATACGCTGTCGGGAGTAGAGTTTACGCTCTATACTGATAAGGATTGTACTACGCTGGGCGAGAAGATGAGTTCATATTCTGACACATCAGCAAACGCTGTATCGCCTGCAAGCTCCGCCTTTACAAATCCTGTAACTTCTGGCAGTGATGGTAAAGTAGTATTTGAGGACTTGAAGTATAACGCAGGCACAGGCAATAATACTGTTTACTATATTGAAGAGACTAAGACCGTAAACGGTTACCAGCTGCTTGCCGGAACTATCAGGGCAACTATTGATAATTCTGGTAAAGTTACACTTGAATTTAAAGGAGTTGGAAGCGGAGATAGTTGGAGTCCTGTTCAAAATGCCTCCATCACCAACAACGCTCTCCCCGACCTCCCGCTAGCCGGAGGCAGCGGCGTAGTGCCGATAGTTGTTACCGGCGTAGGGCTAGTACTGCTCTCGGGCGCAGGCTATGTCATCTATCGCCGCCGCCAGCGCTCAAGCACATACTAATAAGCATTAGCAGGGCGGCAGTCCCCGAGCAATATCCCGCCCTGAATAATGGATTTGTATATCACCGACCTTCCCGTGTACTGTGGTTTTGCACCCCCTGCGCCCCCACCTGCACACCACACCCCCACACCCTACCCGCAAGCTCCCGGCGCAAAGCGGGCGGCAAATATGTCAGGGATTTTCACCTGTAAAATTTCTTATTCATATTTCTCGCAACTTGCACAATTATGCTAAAAATGTGAAAAATATACGAAAAATCTGTTGACATTGTATTAATTCGGTGCTATACTCATAGCATGATAAAGAATAAACCACATAGTAAATGTATATTATGTTTTTATTCTAACTAACTCAGGTTTTAATTTTTTTCGTGGAAAATTAAAATAAAAAATCAAAACAATATGAAAGGATGGTTTCATAATGAAAATCACGAAGAAAGTCACTAGTATAGTGCTCGCACTTATGCTCGTAATTTCAGCCTTTGCCGGCCTTTCGATTACAGCCGGTGCGGTAGATTATCCGACATCTGAGATTACTGTTAACATCCATAAGTATGGCATAAAGCAGACTGCTGATAATGTTAGTACTTATATTGGTTGGGACACGGAAGGTGAGTTAACCGGAACTACTACTGATGCAACAAAAGTGCCTAGAGACGCTGTAGCCCTTAAGGGTGTAACTTTTACATACTATAAAGTCGGCGATATTTATGGTAAATATCTTGATGATGCTACTGTAGGTGGTACTCCAGTAACAGGTTCGATTGATACTGATAATCCTAATAGCTTTGAAATTCCTGATGACTGTACAGGCACTACAACATCCACAGATACTACTGGAACAGCACCCTTTACTGTTCAACCCGAAGACTTCGGTTTGTATTATGTAGTTGAGACTGAAAAACCTGATGCCGTTACAACATCTTCAGCACCGTTTTTCCTCTATGTACCGATGACAAGTTCTGATGGTACAGATTGGCTATCTGAAATTCATGTTTACCCGAAGAACCTCACAACCCTCGGTTCTGCTTCATTTACAAAGACCTTTGGAAGCAATGAAGTTGAAGAGGGTAAGTTGGGAACTGATGCTAATGCTACAAAAATTGCATTGTATGAGCAAGTTGGGGAAAGTATCAACGCTGAGACTGATACTCTGATAGCTGAAGTAACTCTTACATCTGATAAGGTGGTACACGATATAGCCTTAACTAGTCAGGATGATAGATATAAGGGCTATAATAACGATACAAATACTGCTGTTAAAATTCAAGAGGCTATGGGTAAAATTATAGTTAATAATTTGCCAGTAGGTAAATATTACTTCAAGGAAACTCAGAGCGGAACATATGATGGAGCTTCTTATGGCTTGAATTCAAAAGAGCAACCATTTACTATTGCTGCAGGAGATAATACGTCTATTTCCATTGATGCTGAAGGCGTTATAACCGGTACAGCAGATGAAAAAACAACCCTTAACAATACCTCTACACCGACAATTAGTAAGACTGTTTCTGGTAGCATAGAAAATGTTTCTATATCTATTGATGGTACTCCAGTAAGCGTACCAACATTTAGAATAGGTCAGGAGATTACTTATACTTTATCCTCTACAGTTCCTACTGATATTGCTAACTATACTAAATATACTATAACTGATACCCTCGACACACAGCTTGACCTTGCTACAAACCCAGCAGTTACTGTTACAAACGGAGAGACTGTCTTCGAGGAAGGTGATTATACGGTATCAACCGAAAATGATGTTATTACCGTTACTTTCAACGAAGCTGGTATTGATAAACTTACTTCAGACTCTAATGTAGATGTTCAATTCAAGGCTGTTATTAATAGCAGTGCAAAAATTAACACGGCTATTGAAAATAAAGCCAAAATAACCTTTAATAATGGTGCTACTGGCGCCGGAGATGGTACAGATGAGTCTGAAAAAGTTTATGTTGCAACGGTAGGTTATGACTTCGTAAAAGTTGACTCTGCAGATCAAAGCAAGGCTCTTGCAGGAGCTGAATTTGAACTCTATGACAGTGATAACAGAATTTATGTAACCCTAACAAATCCAGGTTCTGATACAGCGGCTGCAGTATACACTGTAACTTCGACTGTAAATGAAGTTAAAATTACAACTCCGGAATCTGGACTTGTACAAATCAAAGGTCTTCAAGCAAAAGCTTACAAGTTGAGAGAGACAAAGGCACCGGCAGGATACCAGCTTCTTACTCAAGATTTCTCTGTAACCGCTACACTTGAAACTAGTGATAATGATACTGTTAAAGCTGCAGTAGCAGCTACATCAACTGGAGATGCTACCCAGGGTATAGTCAATGTTAAGCAGCCTGACCTCCCGCTCACTGGTGGAATGGGTACTATCCTCTTCACAGTAGCTGGTCTGGTTCTCATCGGCGGCGCAGCATTCTTCTTCATTCGCTCCAGAAAGAGCAGCAAAGAGGAAGCTTAATCCCCACAGATATATATAGGATATAGAGATTGCGAACTCTCGTGGCTATGCCCATCATTATCCTATTATAAATATCAAAACATGCCGAAGCTCACATTCCGTGGGCTTCGGCGCTTTATTCGGGTTTCTCCCAACAAAATCACCCCGGAAATTATCCCGGGGTGTTGACAATTCTGAATTAATCGCATATAATATGAGTGTAGCAGAGAACAGCGTTAGCTATCCTGCGAATGTGGTTAAAATAATTCTAACCGCACTGTATTAGCAGTACAGTGCGGTTACTTCTTTTTATATGTTTCAACAAGCTTGATAAGCATTGCCAAAAATATAATTGCCATAGCAAATTCAGCCATTAGCAACACCTCCTTTCCGAGCAATCGAAATGCCCAAGGAGATGCAGAACAACCGCCGCCGTCCTCTGCTGCGAATATATTTTAGCACTAAAACTAATGTTTGGCAATACAGCAAAATAAAACCCCCGGAAATTATCCCGGGGTGTTGACTTCTTAAAAAATTCTGGGTATAATATAAGTGTAAGGAACGGCTACGCTGTTCTGCACACAAATGTGATTATTAACTAATAACCGCCTTGTAATTGCAGTACAGGGCGGTTACTTCTTTTTATATAAACTGATCAACTCAATGAGTAAAACCAGAAATATAATTACCAATGGTAAATTATCCATCAGCGCCACCCCCTTCCCGAGTTTAAGTAAAACTCAAAGGGGTGCAGAACAACCGCCGCCATTCCTTACGGGAGTATTTTACCATAAAAGTAATTGATTGACAAGATTCGCAAATTAAAATCACCCCGGAAATTATTCCGAGGTGTTGACTTTTTACATAATTCTGCGTATAATAAAGGTGTAAGGAACGGCTACGCTGTTCGGCACATTGAATTAAACGATTATGTTACTAACCGTCCTGTTCGTGGCATTACAGGGCGGTGAATTTTTTATATTACAATAAAAAATTCACCCGAAAATTCATCCGGGTGTTGACATTACAGAATTTTTTGCGTATAATAAAGACGTAAGGAACAGCTTTAGCTGTTCTGCGCTCAGTTAAGTTAAGTTAAACTGTAACCGCTCCGTGTTCGCAGCATAGGGCGGTTATTTTTTTATTTTATTAAAAAGCTCATTGAGCAAATATAATAAAATAATCACTAAGACTAATTCAGTCATTAGCTTCACCCCCTTCCCGAGCTTAAAAAAGCCCAAGGGAGTGCAGAACAACCGCCGCCGTTCCTTACAGGGAGTATTTTAGCATAAAAACAAATGTTTGGCAAGTCAGTAAAATAAAATCCCCGGAACTTGCTCCGAGGTGTTGACTTTTACAAAAATTCTGCGTATAATATAAGTGTAAGGAGCGGCTTTAGCTGTTCCGCACACAAGTAAAAGTTTATGTTAAACCGCCTTGTAGCGCTAATACAGGGCGGTTATTTCTTTCTATATAGTCTAACAAGCTCAACGAGCAATGCCAGAAATATAATCACTAGTGACATTTCAGCCATTAGCAACACCTCCTTTCCGGGCAAATCAAAGCGCCCGAGGAGATGCAGAACAACCGCCGCCGTTCCTTACGGCAATTATTCTATCATAAAAGTAATTGTTTGACAAGAATAGATAAAGAACACCCCGGAAAAAACCATCCCGGGGTGTTGACTTCTAAAAAAATTCTGGTATAATATAAGTGTAAGGAACGGCTACGCTGTTCCGCACAAATTACTATTGGTTACAAAAAGATGTAGCCGTCCTGTATTGGCAGTACAGGGCGGTTATTTTTTTATTTTATTAAAAAGCTCGTTGAGCAAAAATAATAAAATAATCACTAAGACTAATTCAGTCATTAGCTTCACCCCCTTTCCGGACTTAAGAAAAGCCCAAGGGAGTGCAGAACAACCGCCGCCGTTCCTTACAAGGACATTTTAGCATAAAATACATTATTTGACAAGATAGTAAAATAAAACTTCGGGAAATATATAGCTCGAGGTGTTGACTTTTGAAATAAACCTGCGTATAATAAGGGTGTAAGGAACGGCTTTAGCTGTTCTGCACAGTAATAAGTAGGTTTTTTATAACCGTCCTGATTACGGCATTACAGGGCGGTTACTTCTTTTTATATAAACTGATCAGCTCAATGAGTAAAACCAGAAATATAATCACTAGTGACATTTCAGCCATTAGCAACACCTCCTTTCCGGGCAAATCAAAGCGCCCGAGGAGATGCAGAACAACCGCCGCCGTTCCTTACGGCAGTATTTTAGCATAAAATACATTATTTGACAAGATTCGCAAATTAAAATCACCCCGGAAAATTAATATCCGAGGTGTTGACTTTTTACATAATTCTGCGTATAATAAAGGTGTAAGGAACGGCTACGCTGTTCTGCACACTATAATTGAAAGTTACAAATGAGTTTGTAACCGTCCTGTTTGGTGCATTACAGGGCGGTTACTTCTTTTTATATAAACTGATCAACTCAATGAGTAAAACCAGAAATATAATTACCAATGGTAAATTATCCATCAGCGCCACCCCCTTCCCGAGTTTAAGTAAAGCTCAAAGGGGTGCAGAACAACCGCCGCCGTTCCTTACGGCAATTATTCTACCATAAAAGTAATTGTTTGACAAGAATAGATAAAGAACACCCCGGAAAAAACCATCCCGGGGTGTTGACTTCTAAAAAAATTCTGGTATAATATAAGTGTAAGGAACGGCTACGCTGTTCCGCACAAATTACTATTGGTTACAAAAAGATG
>CAMMVF010000020.1 GCA_946500295.1 uncultured Clostridia bacterium
GCTATAATTTGAGAGTTTTTCTGTTACTTATCAGCTTTTTAATGCGACAGCCCCTCTTCCATGGGCAAGCCTTTCTTGCAGGCTTCCCTCTCTTGTTCGACATCAAAAGTTAAAAAAGCTCAGTGTCTTTAAAATGGCACAGATTAATACCAAAGCAGAGCAGACTAACGTAGGTGGAAAGCGGCATTTGCCGCCTTAAACTCCTCCCAAGCCTTGATTAAATTCGGTCTGAGTCTCCAATAATAATGCCCGTTATCGTCCTGCGGCTTTTCGGGATTGCAGTCAAAGATTACATTCCAGTATCTATAACCTGTGCCAAACTGGTTTAGGGGTGGTCTGTGGAAAAAATATTCGTATATTTTCTTCGCCGCACGCCTGTTCCACGCAGTGACCGCACGATAGTCCACGCCAAAAGCCAAAGCTATATCGCTGGCGGTTGAGGTATGCTCCGGCAGACTGTACACATAATCTATCATCCTGAGCGCATTCTCGTCTACTATCTCCCTGTCATGCAATACCTCAAGCCAGTTTTCCTTGGTTAATTTTAAAATATCCTGTCCTTCCCATCTTGTTCCGTTCGTCATTACTGCACCTCATATTTCATCATTAAAAAATTAATCGTAAGCTTCAGTTGAACCTGCTGACATAATTTCATTACAGCTTTTATACTCATACAACCGGTACATCCTATTAGCTATTCTGCCGCCATACAAATGTTTAAAAATAAATTTCTCCCTTTTAGATAATTGCTCTATCATAAAATCTGGCGTCATTTCATGCTCCCTGATAAACATCAAGCCTGTGCCTTCAGTAAGCACGCTCGGTGAGCCTATACCATACACCTGCGTTACTCCAACGTCGTTTATGGGATTTTTATATTTTGACAATTCAGCCGCAAGCTCGGTATAACAGTCCATGAGAATATTTACCTCACAAAAATGCTCCGTCAAGCGCTTCATGAGCGATAGCAAATCCACCCTTTCAATATACATGCTAACGCCTTCCATAACGACTATAGCTTTTTTGCCGCTAGGCAGTTGATTGACCCATGAAAGCTTACGCACATCGACCCCAAGCATATGGTAAGTGTCCGATTCATTATAATACCGTTTTCGCTCTGATATCACCTGAGGAAAATCAATATCATACCAAGATTCACTCTTTAACCCAACTCTTTCAGTTCTGCTGTCCAAACCACAGCCTATATGAACAACAACAGAGTCAGGGTTTGTTTCCAAGAGCTGTCTAAGCCAGCTGTCAAAAACAGCAGAGCGCATAGCCATGTAATATGCCAGCCACTTTGATTTTGATTTTCCTTTCAACTTAAATCCTGCCTGCGCCCATATCGCTTCCGCTTTTTTATCACTCAAAATGATTCCCTTTTTACTGATACTGGCTTTTCCATATAAGGGAATATACAGGGTTTTATTAACACTATTCATAGTTAAATTTGTCCTTTTGTAAAGTAGGTTTGATTTATTTAAATCTTCGCCCGCGTGACAAGCTCGTTTGATCACGCCGCCTACAGAGGCGGGGGACATCGGCGACTTGGTTATATAAATCATATATCAGCCTGCGTATATATGCAAATATTGTCTCTATGTCTGCCACCACAAGCGGATTGCAGCGCAAGAGTGAAGCGCTACGCCAAGGCTAAATAAAACCTCTCATTCTTTACTGCTAATTATTTAGCCATAAAGCTCTTCAAACTCGCTTCTGAGCATTGAATAAAACAATCTGCCGACATATCCGCCGTCAAAATAAAAGTAATCTCTCAAAGTGCCCTCGTATGTAAATCCGCATTTTTCAATAACTCTTTTTGAAGCAGGATTGATTGTTTTTGTGCAGATTTGAACCTTGTGGAGATTTATTTGCTTAAAACCAAATTCAATAACCGCCCTGGTTGCCTCTGTGGCAAAGCCCTGTTTTTGAAAGGCTGAGCCTATACAGTACTCTATCTCCGCAAAATGATTATTATTGTCAACGAGAAAATAAGCTATTTGACCAATACACTCATTATTTGTTTTATCTATTATAGCCCAGCGATAGTAATCGCTTTTCTCATAGGAAGAAATATATTTGTCAAGAATCCCCTTTACTGCCGGTTTGGTTTTATACGCCGGCTCGCTGTACATACTCTGTATTTTCTCATCGGCAATCCAGTTTTTAAGCATTGCTTCATCATCGGTATATCTGAATTTGCGAAGTATCAAGCGATCTGTTTCTATCGTTTTTGTGCCAATATGCGTAAGCATTTTATCCCTCCGTTTGTGTTATCAGCTTAGATAGTGAAATTGTGTGCCAGTCCGCAGGCACTTCACAAGGCGGAGCATCACTTCACGCACGAAGTGCGCTTCTCGTGCCGCAAGGCACACTTAGTTAGAAAAAGGCTGATTTGTCCGCTAGACAAATCAGCCTTTTTCGTGGTCCGAGTGACTGGAGTCGAACCAGCGGCCTCTTGAACCCCATTCAAGCGCGCTACCAAACTGCGCCACACCCGGATATATAAAGCCGATACTATCGGCTCATATGTAATTTTACTCAGCGTCGAAGAACTTTGAGTGGATTGCGCTTACAGCTCTGTCGGCGTCTGCTGCGTCAATCAGGACCGAAACCTTGATTTCGCTTGTTGCAATCATCTGAATATTTATCTGATTGTCGTAGAGCGCCTCAAACATTCTTGAAGCCACGCCTGCATGAGTCTCCATGCCTGCGCCTACGATTGAAATCTTAGCTACCTTATCGTCATAAAGGATATCGCCTGCGCCGATTGCATTTGCATAATCCTTGCAAATCTCAATCGCCTGCTGACCCTTTTCCTTGGCAACTGTAAAGGAGATGTCCTTGGTTTCATCCCTGCCGATTGACTGGAGGATGATGTCAACATTGATATCCTTAGCTGCGAGCTTTGAGAACATCTTAAAAGCAAGTCCCGGTCTGTCGGGGATTGAGGTAACGGAAATTCTTGCAACATTCGTGTCCTTAGCAACACCGCTTATCAACATTTTTTCCATCTTAGCTGTCTCCTTAACAATCGTGCCCGGTGCACAAGTCAGGCTTGAAAGCACCTCAAGCTCAAGATTATATTTCTTAGCCATCTCTACACTGCGGTTGTGAAGCACCTGCGCTCCCAAGGTTGCAAGCTCGAGCATTTCATCATAAGAAATCTCCGAAAGCTTCTTTGCATTTTTTACCTTCCTCGGGTCTGCGGTGTAAACGCCCTCAACATCAGTGTAAATCTGGCAGAGGTCTGCATGAAGCGCACAGGCTATTGCAACGGCGCTCGTGTCGGAGCCGCCCCTGCCGAGGGTAGTGACATCACCGTAGCGGTCGATTCCCTGGAAACCTGCAACAACAACTATATTTCTTCTGTCAAGCTCAGCCTTCAGCCTTTCGCTCTCTATACGCTTTATTCTGGCGTTAGTGTGCATTGAGCTTGTCTGGAAGCCCGCCTGCCAGCCGAGCAGTGAAACCACCGGGTAGCCGAGCTTCTGTATAGCCATAGCTAAAAGAGAGATAGATATCTGCTCGCCCGCCGCAAGAAGCATGTCCCGCTCACGGTTGGTAGCGTCCGGGTTTATCTCATTTGCCTTTTCAATTAAATCGTCTGTTGTGTCACCCTGAGCCGAAACAACAACTACTACATTGTTTCCTTTTTTGTAGGTGTCAGTGACGATCTTGGCAACATTCATCACCCTCTGAGCATCGGCTACAGAGGTGCCGCCAAATTTCTGTACTATAAGGCCCATTGATATTCCTCCGATATTTTCCCTCTGAGCTTTCCTGTATGAAAGCTACCTTAAAGATTTTAATAGCTTTTTGATAAAATGTCAAGGGGTAATTTTAATTTTCTTCAATTTACTCGATATAAATCTTTGCACCCTCGCTGTCTGGCTTTAAGGTCAGCAGTCTCCAGCCGCTAATCCCCTTTTCCTCCAAGCTCTGAATTGCGTGCTGCTTAAAGGTCTCCTCGCCCTGCTTGTCAACAATCGCAAGAATAGAGGGACCGGCTCCGCTCACGCAGGTGCCGAAGGAGCCGAGCTCATAGCTCAACCGAAATACAGTGTCATAGCCCTCGATAAAGCTCTTTCTGTAGGGCTGGTGAAGTCTGTCCTGAACGGCTACCCTGAGATTCTCAAGACTGCCAGAAAACAGCGCCGCCGTCATAAGAGCCGAACGGGAGAGGTTGAACACGGCGTCCTCCCTGGAGTAGCTCTCGGGCAACACACCCCTTGCCATCTCCGTTTTAAGCTCAAACGGCGGTACAAGCACCGCAAAGCGGATATTCTCCGCAACCGGCACGGTTACGCTGTAGATTTTTCCCCCGTCCATCGCCGAGGTCACTAATCCTCCGGTGATAGCCGGGGTGGTGTTGTCCGGATGCCCCTCAATTTTCACGGCCAGGGTCTCCAGCTCGCCGCGGGACAGGGGATTGCCCAAAAAGCGGTTTGCCCCTATAAGCCCCGCCACTATGCAGGCGGAGCTGCTGCCAAGCCCGCGGGTCATCGGTATGTTATTTTCCTGAATAATTTTCAGTCCCGGCAGCTTTCTGCCACACTCCTCATAGAGTCTCTTCGCCGACCAGTATATTAAATTTGTTTCATCAGTGGGAATAGACACCTCATCCTTGGAGGAAATATCTATACAGTCGCTTACCTCCATCCACACCTGATTATACAGCGACAGCGCAACGCCCAGACTGTCAAAGCCCGAGCCTAAGTTCGCACTGGTCGCCGGAACCTGTATTCTTATCATTTATTCCTCACCCATGCGAATTTGAGATTCTATTTTTACGTCGTTGCACTCAAGCATCTCGGCGAGAGAATGGAAGTGATCCACTGTCATTTTATTTGTGATAAACGCCGCCTCATTCTCTACCGGATTTTGCTTATTGATAAACTGTGCGCCGCCAAAAATATCGTCAACTACCGAGTGAATATCCACTCCATCTGCATATTTTACCCTTACATACATAGCGCATACGCTCTCTCCGTATGGCAAGATATACTCACTGTTATCGCCGTCGGCCCAATAAAGGTACTTCCTCGCTTTAAAATGCTTTATACAGTCGATAACATCGGCCACAACGGCGCTTGCAGTAGGCATTTTACCCGCGCCCTTACCGTAAAATACAACGTCACCGGTCGAGTCGCCCTTTACCATTATTCCGTTGAACACATCATCTACGGACGCAAGCTGGTTGTGCTTGCTGAGTATCATCGGAGCTACAAATATATCAAGCCTTCCGTCGTCAAGCTTTTTGACGCTGCCTATGAGCTTGATAACTCCTCCCCACGCTTCGGCGTATGAAACGTCATCAAGGGTAATTTTGCTGATACCCTCGGTATGTATGCCATCGGGATAAACATGCTTGCCGTAAGCAAGCGAAGCGAGAATACAGATTTTTCTCAATGCGTCATATCCCTCTACGTCGGCCGTCGGATCCTTCTCGGCATAGCCGAGGCTCTGGGCAAGGGATAATGCGTCCTCAAAGGACATATTGTCCCTTATCATCTTTGTCAAAATAAAGTTTGTAGTACCGTTTAAAATACCCTCGATCTCAATTACATCATTAGCCGCCAGGCACTGACTCATCGGACGGATAATAGGAATACCACCGCCGACCGAGGCCTCAAACAGGAAGTTTACGTTCTTATCCCTTGCAATTTGCAGCAGCTGTGCGCCCTTTGTGGCGACAAGCTCCTTATTAGAAGTAACTACGCTCTTTCCCTTTTCAAGACACTGCTTGACATAATCGTAAGCGGGATTTAATCCCCCCATAACCTCGACAACAACCTTAACATCATCATCGTTTAAGATATCGCTGAAATTTTTCGTAAATTTATCCTCAAGCGGATTGCCCGGAAAATCCCTGATATCGAGAATATACTTGATATTGATCTCTTCCTTAGCTCGCTTTTTAAGGCTCTGCGTATGAGTAGTGATGATCTCCGCTACTCCCGAGCCCACTACTCCATAGCCCATTATTGCTATATCAACCATAGTACCACCTCTTAAATATATAATATTTTTGTATGAATCGACTTGTTTAATCTGACTCAGGCAGCGCTTGAGTCAGCTGCGCTTTCTCCCGAATCCGGAGTTTGTTCAGATGAGGACGAATCCGCGGAGCTCGAATAATCCGAGCTGTCGTCGTACGAATAGTCGCTGCTCGAATCGCTCCAGTCATCACTCCAGCCATCATCAGATGAATCATCACCATAATCATAAGTTGAGTAATCGTCGCTCGAGTAATCATCGCTCCAATCATCGTCATCGCTGTCCCAGTCATCGCTGCTTGAATAATCCCAGTTATAGGCGTTTGAATAATCATAGGAGTAGCCGTGGCTGCCGGAGCAGTATTCGGGCATATTGTCCTCGGTATAGTAACCGGTTCTGGTGCTGTAGCAGTAGCTTGAGGCAAGCTTGCCGGTAACCGTGCAGTAGCTCAAGGCTTGGACATTGTCCGAAAGGTCGTACTCCTTGTACTCCTTATCCTCCAAATAATGCGACATCAGGTCATGGAAGACATACTCCGCCGTGTTGAAGCCTGAATCGCTTATCGAAGCGGGGCTGTCAAAGCCCGTCCATAGTCCGAGCGTACAGTACGGCGACATACCTACAAACCAGTGGTCGTGTTTATAGTCCGTAGTACCGGTCTTACCTATTATATCCCAGCCGTCTATTTTTGCGATATAAGCTGCGGTGTGGCTCGGGTTATTGTAAATCACATTATAGTGGAGCAGACGGTTCATAATAGTAGCCGTTTCCTCGGAATATGCCTGCGTCGGGATAGAATCCCTGTTGTCTATAATTATATTGTCATTCTGGTCTGTAACATAGTAGTAGGTGTATGGCTTGTAATATCTTCCGCCGTTGCCCATATAGGTGTAGGAAGCTACCATCTCGCGAACAGTTACACCGCCGTTCATACCGCCTATCGAAAGCGCTCCCAGGTTTTCGGCATCCTGTGACGAGAGGTTGCGGAATCCCATCTTATTTATCGCCTGGTTATATGCGTTTCTCGGGCCGACAAGCTGCATGGTCTGTACTGCTGCGGCATTCAGCGAACGCTCGATAGCCTCGGGCAAAAGTATCTCATGGTAGTAGGTCAGGTCTGAGTTATTAGGTCCGGAGCGCCAGGTACCGTCGTCGTTTTGCGCCCACTTTTCTATCGGCTCATCGTTTACAAACGACGAGAAGTTGTATATTCCCTCCTCAATCGCCATCGGGTAAACAATTGCGGGCTTGATAGACGAACCCGGCTGAAGCGTAGAGTCAACCGTTCTGTCCCAAACGAGCATCTGCGTCTTTTTCTCACGGCTTCCAACCGTGCAGATTACCCTGCCGTTGAAGTCCATCATTACTATGCCCGTTTGCAAATTCGGATCGCTCGGTGTGTCGAGGTTTAGCACATACTCCTCTGCATAGTCCTGCATATCCACATCCATAGCGCAGTAAATCTTTAAGCCCTCGGTGTAAATTTTTGAAGATGCGCTGTCCTCGCTTATGTTCAAAGCCTCCGCAAGGTCAACAGTAAGATCCTTGAGCATAGCGTCAATATACCAGTTGGATACCTCGTCGTCATCGTTGTCCTCTTCCTCGGCGCGCTGGTCGAGAATAGCGTTGTTGTTGTAGCCGACAAAGGTCATTTTTTCGACGTCGTCTAACGCCTGTTCATATTCGTCCTTGCTGATCATTTCCTGGTCATACATGGCGTCAAGCACAGTGCGACACCGCTCCTTGCATGCGTCCGGATGATCCAGAGGATAATAGGCTGAGGGATTTTGAGTGATTCCGGCTATTGCTGCGCACTCGGCAATCGTACAATCCTGAATATGCTTGCCGAAATACAGGTTCGCCGCAGCCTCTACTCCGTTTACTCCCCCGCCATAATTTACTATATTCAGATACGCCTCAAGGATCTCGTCCTTGGTGTACTCATTTTCAAGGTTTAACGCTCGGAATATTTCGTTGAGCTTTCTTGTAATACTAACGTCATTGTCGTTTGTAATATTTTTTATCAGCTGCTGGGTAAGCGTCGATCCGCCGTAGCTGTCTCCTCCGCCTGCAAGGCTCAAAACCGCTCCAAAGGTTCTTGTCCAGTCAACGCCGTTGTGATCGTAAAACCTCTTATCCTCTATAGCTACCTGAGCGTCCTTCATCGACTGCGGAATTTGATCTAAATCCACCCATATTCTGTTTTCGTTGCTGTGCAAACGTTCGTACTCTACGGGCTCGTTATTTTCATCATATACATAAATAAAGCTCGTCATATTCATCTTTATCGCATGCAAATCAATACCTGTAGGCTGATTTGCCAGCTGTAAAAGATAGATCCCCACCGATATTCCGACCACCACAAGGGATATCAAAACGATAAAGAAAACAGTTGTGAAAATCTTCCATATCGCCGAGAGGCATCTTCTCGGCAAACTCTTCTCCTGAATGATAATCACATCATCCTGTTGGGAGTCGTCGGTAAACTTGCTTATGTCTGTTTTTCTCACAGGTTTTCCTCCTTACAAAATTAGGACCGCAGAATCTTAATCACTTGTCCTGCGCCGCTTTTGCGGCACCCTCTTTATGAGTACACAAACCTATTATGAATTATAGCATTAAATAAAAACAATTTCTATGCTTTTTTTCAATTTTTTCGGTTTTATGCGATTATTTACCGATTTTTAATAAATACAATTTGAATCTCTGCTTATATTCTCGGCTTTTTTTCAATGTATAAACAATAAAAATATCTAAAAAATATAGATGAGTAATTTTTATATAAGGACGTGTTTTTATGAACAGGAGGCTTATCTTCACACTGGTTTTCACCCTGGTATTTTTAGTCAGCGTCGGCTCCGTTGCCACCTTTGTTCCCTCAGCCGCCAAAAATGAACCGCCGACCGCCGCCGAGGTCACCAAATCGGAATATACCGGATATATAATTAAGGATTTTTACGGCAAGGTGGCTGTTTTCAGAAGCGGAGAGGACAATCCCATACAAATAACCGACACGCTCACCTATTCCCTGCCCGAGCTTGACCGGGCTCAGCTGAGCGACGGAGTCACCGCCGATGACGAGGCGCAGCTCAAGCGGCTGCTTGAGGACTATTGCAGCTAAACCCTGCACACGTGGGTTTACACCTTTCGCTATTTTGCAAATTAATTTTATGATATAATCAATCTGCACTCTGCGGTATCCTATTATATTGCCACGAGCAGCTCAAACAATACTGTAAAATTTGCCTAAAAGGAGGATTGCTCCCCACTTTACCTTGACAAACAGTCCCGGGTGGAATAAAATTATTTAGGTTATTTAACTAATTTTAACAAAGGGGCTTAACGAATGGAGGATTCCTTTCATACGAGATTGAGCGACGCTATGGGAAAAAGCTATATTCTCTTTTCCAGGGTAGAGCAGTCTATGCTTGCTAAGTCCAAGCGCTTTAACCTTTCCATCTGCGAGCTCAACTTTATTGAGGCAATCAACAAAAACCCTCTTGTCGGCAGAACCATCGGTGAGATAGCTTCCGAGCTTATGATCACCCCGGCGTCCGTTACCGCTACGGTAAACAGGCTTGAGAAAAAGGGCTATGTGACGAAAAAGAGGAGCATCAGCGACGGTCGGCAGGTCTATGTTCAGCTTACTGAAAACGGCAAGCACGCCGATCGGGTGCACAAACGCTTTCACCGCAGTATGGCAAACACCATATCCAAAAACATGAGCGACTCCGAAAAGGAGCTGCTCGTAAACTGCATCGACAGAATCAATAGCTTTTTAAACTTAAGGCTAAAGAAAATGGAGGAATTTAAGTCATGAGTTTCAGTATTTTGGGCACAGGCAAGGCCGTGCCGGAATACATATTGTCAAACGACAAGCTTTCAACCATGGTTGAAACAACCGATGAATGGATACGCACCAGAACGGGAATCCACAACAGAAGAATCATCACCACAGAGACAATGACCGAGCTTTGCGTTTCGGCGGCAAAGCAGGCTTTGGAAGACGCTGAGATTACCGCAGGTGATTTGGATCTCATCATCTGCGCTACTATGAAGGGAATGTACATCACTCCCTCGGAGGCCTGCGTCATTCAAAAGGAGTTGGGAGCTTCATGCCCCGCTTTCGATGTGAACGCTGCCTGCTCGGGCTTTATCTATGCAATGGACGTCGCCGACGGCTTTTTTGCCAGAGGAAAAATCAAGCACGCTTTGATAGTTGCGTTTGACAACCTTTCAAATATGGTTGACTGGAATGATCGCTCCACCTGCGTTTTATTCGGAGACGGCGGCGGCGCAGTTGTTTTGGGAGAGGGCGACGGACTTAAATCCATCTTTCTCACCGCCAGGGGCAACACGGACGTGCTCTATGCCCCCCGAGGCGAGCTTACTTCTCCCTTTGAAACACATAAGGGAGAGCGCCCGGTTTTGCACATGATAGGTCAGGAGGTTTACAAATTCGCCGTCACCAACATGGTAAGGGGTGTTCGCAAAGTAGTCAAGGACGCAGGACTTGAGCAAAAGGATATCACCCACATGATTCCCCATCAGGCAAATATAAGGATAATCGAGGCGGCCGCTGCCAAGCTCGATATTCCGAAAGAAAACTATGTAATTAATATCAGTGAATACGGCAACACCTCCGCCGGCTGTATTCCCCTCGCACTCGACGAAATCAACAAGGCGGGCAAGCTTAAAAAAGGCGATTATATAGGTATGTGCGCTTTCGGCGCAGGTCTTACTACAGGAAGCTGTATAATACAGTGGAATAAATAAGGAAAGGAATGAAATTATGATTTCAACACCGATAAACGAACAGCTCGGAATAAAATATCCGATTTTTCAGGGCGGTATGGCTTGGGTAGCCGACGCTTATCTCGCCTCCGCAGTATCAAACGCAGGCGGTTTGGGAATTATCGCCGGAATGAACTCAAACGGCGACCAGCTCAGAGCCGAAATTAAGAAGGCAAGAGAGCTTACGGACAAGCCCTTCGGAGTAAACGTCATGCTCATGAGCCCCTTCGTAGAGGAGGTAGCTCAGGTAGTCGCCGAGGAAAAGATTAAAGTAATCACCACAGGAGCAGGAAACCCCGGTAAATATATGAAGGCATGGCTCGAGGCAGGCATCAAGGTTATACCGGTAGTTCCCTCTGTATCAATGGCAAAACTCGCAGAGAGAAACGGCGCCTTTGCCGTAATCGCCGAGGGCGGCGAATCAGGCGGTCACGTAGGAGATTTGACTACAATGGCTTTGGTTCCTCAGGTTGTAGATGCAGTTTCCATCCCCGTAATCGCCGCAGGTGGTATAGCTGACGGACGTCAGCTAGCAGCAGCCTTCATGCTCGGCGCTCAGGGCGTTCAGGTCGGCACCAGATTTTTAACCGCTAAAGAGTGCACAATCTCCAAAGAATATAAGGAAAAGGTACTTAAGGCCAAGGATATAGACACGGTTTTGACCGGCAAGAGGCTCGGTCACCCCGTCCGCTCAATCAAGAACACCTTCACCAGAGAATACCTCAAAAAAGAGTACAACAGCACCGAGGTATCCGACGAAGAGCTTGAGAAGATGGGCCTCGGCGTACTCCGTGCCGCAGCTCGTGGCGGAGACGTAAAACACGGCTGCGTTATCGCAGGCCAGGTTGCGTCAATGGTAAACAAGGAGCAGACCTGCAAGGAAATTATAGAGGAGCTGTTCACTCAGGGAGAACAGGTGTTAGGCGGTGCGATGAAATGGGTAAAATAGCTTTTGTACTCTCGGGTCAGGGCGCACAGTACCCCGGCATGGGAAAGGAACTTTACGAATCAAGCGCCGCTGCCAAGGCGGTATTCGATATGGCGGACTCTATCCGCCCGGGCACCTCAAATCAATGCTTTGAGGGCAGCAAGGAGGAGCTTTCTCTTACAATCAACACCCAGCCCTGCGTATTCGCCGTTGACCTCGCAGCAGCCGCAGCAGCAGCCGAGCTTGGGATAAAGGCTGACTATGTTGCGGGCTTTTCACTGGGCGAAATAGCCGCTTTGGGCTTTTCTAAAGCGTTGAGCTATGAGCAGGCGTTTAAGCTCGTATGCAAGAGAGCCGAGCTTATGAACACAGCAGCCGAGAAAAATAAGGGCGCTATGGCTGCAGTGCTGAAGCTTACCCCCGAAAAGGTAGAGGAGATTTGCCGTGGCTTTGAAAACACCTGGCCTGTAAACTACAACAGCCCGGCTCAGACAGTAGTAGCCACCGAGCAGGACAAGCTGGACAAGCTTTGCGCTGCCGTCAAGGAAAACAAGGGCAAGGCAGTACCCCTCGCCGTGAGCGGAGCGTTCCACTCACCGTTTATGGATAGTGCTTCAGAGGGTCTTGCAGATTACTTGAAGGACGTAGAGCTTTCCACCCCCTCAACGCCGATATATGCAAACGCAACGGCGAAGCCCTACGAGGGCGAATTCAAGGCTTTGATTACCGCTCAGGTAAAAAGCCCTGTGCGCTGGCAGCAGACGGTTGAAAACCTCGCCGCCGAGGGCGTAGACACCTTCATCGAATGTGGTCCGGGGAAAACCCTTGTCGGTCTTATCAAGAAAATCAATCCCGAACTAAAGGCGTACAAGCTCGAAAACAAAGCCGACCTGGAGCTTATCAAGTCGGAGCTTCTATAACCAAGTCGCCGATTTAAAAATCAGAATTTACATAAAGGAATGAATATAATGAGATTTGAAAATAAAGTAGCGGTTATCACCGGCGCTTCCAGAGGTATCGGAAAGGCAATAGCTCTGACTCTTGCCAAGGAGGGCGCAGACATCGCCGTAGTATTCACAGGCGATGATGAAAACGCCGCAGCTACCAAGCAGGAGATTCTTGCACTCGGCGTAAAATGCGAGACATACGACTGTGACGTTTCCTCTTTCGAGGCTACAGGCAAGGTCTGCGAGCAGATTATCGAGGATTTCGGCGGAATCGACATCCTCGTCAACAACGCCGGAATCGTCAGGGACAAGCTTGTGCTCAGAATGGAGGAAAAGGACTACGACGCTGTTTTGGCTGTAAACCTCAAGGGCGTATTTAATATGATTAAGCACACCTACTCCCACTTTATGAAAAAGCGCAGCGGCAGAATCATCTCTACCTCCTCGGTTGTCGGCTTAAACGGCAACGCTGGTCAGGCAAACTATTCAGCCGCCAAGGCTGGTATCATCGGTCTTACAAAGTCAGTCGCAAAGGAGCTCGCCGCCAGAGGGGTTACCTGCAACGCAGTTGCCCCCGGCTTTATTGAAACAGACATGACGGGTGCGCTCAGCGACAAGGTCAAAAAGCAAATTGCCGACTCCATCCCCGCAAGGAAGATGGGCTCAGTTCAGGACGTAGCCAACGCCGTAGCGTTTCTCGCTTCTGATGAAGCCGCCTATATCACGGGCGAGGTCATCAGGGTTGACGGCGGAATGGCAATGTAATAAATCTGATTCATCCTAAAGGAGATAACAAATGAGACGAGTAGTAGTAACCGGGCTCGGAGCTGTTACCCCCGTCGGAAATGACGTACAGACAAGCTGGAGCTCCATCAAAGCCGGTAAAAGCGGAATTGATTATATCAAGAAATTCGATACATCGGATTTAAAAGTAACCGTAGCGGCCGAAGTCAAGGACTTTGACCCTACAAAATATATAGAAAAGCGTGACCTCAGAAAAACTGACGAGTTCACAATCTACGCTGTGGCGGCAGCCGCTCAGGCTGTAGAGGACAGCGGAATTGAGGGAAAAATCGACCCCGATCGCTTCGGCGTTTACATAGGCTCGGGTATCGGCGGAATGCAGAGCTTCTATGCAAACTCCATAGCCATGGATCACTCTGGACCGAGGAAGGTTTCCCCCTACTTCGTGCCGATGATGATAGCCAACATGGCTTCCGGCACAGTTGCAATCCGCTTCAAAGCCCAGGGTCCCTGCCTGCCGATAGTCACAGCCTGCGCTACGGGAACTCACTCCATAGGAGAAGCGTTCCACGCAATCAAGTACGGCAGCGCCGACGCAATCATAGCAGGCGGAGCAGAGGCAGCCGTAACTCCTCTTTCAATCGCCGGCTTTTCAAGCTGCAAGGCTTTATCGACCAAAAACGATCCCAAAACAGTCTGCACCCCATTTGATCAGCGCAGAGATGGCTTCGTAATGGGCGAAGGCGCAGGTATCCTCATCCTTGAGGAGTACGAGCACGCAAAGGCAAGGGGAGCCAAGATATACGCAGAAATCTGCGGATACGGCAACAGCTGTGACGCTTACCACATTACAGCGCCCCAACCCGACGCAGAGGGTCCTTCAAGGGCTATCAAAATTGCAATGTCTGAAGCAGAAATTAAGGAAAACGACAAGGTGTACATCAACGCCCACGGCACCAGCACCCCCGCAAACGACAAAACCGAAACCCTCGCCATCAAAAAAGCTTTCGGAGAGGACAGAGCAAAAGAGCTGTTAATAAGCTCTACAAAATCCATGACAGGACATATGCTCGGCGCTGCCGGCGGCGTAGAGGCTGTGTTCTCGGTTTTGGCATTGGACGAGGGAATTTTGCCCCCGACAATCAATTACGAGCAGCCCGACCCCGAGTGCGACTTAAACTACATTCCCAACAAGGCTGTAGAACAACAGGTTGATTTTACCATGTCAACCTCTCTTGGCTTCGGCGGTCACAACGCCTGCATAGTATTTAAAAAGGCGTAAGGAGGGTATAAAATGTCTATGTTTGACTTTGAACAAATAAAGGAGCTGATAAGCTCCATAGATAAATCCTCCGTCACCTCCTTTGAAATAAAGGACGCAAACGGAGAGAGACTCGTTATTAAAAAAGAAACTGAAAAGGAAATCACCACGGTTCAGGCTGTTCCTGCGGTAATCCCTCCGGCAGCCCCTGCTATACAGCCGACAGTTGCAGCAGCAGCACCCGCAGCAGCAGTTGCCGAGCCTGCCGCTGCCGAACAGGAGGACTTTAAGGTCATAACCTCACCAATGGTGGGAGTATTCTATTCCGCTCCCTCCCCAGACGCAAAGCCCTACGTCAGCGTAGGTCAAAACGTCAGCGCAGGCGACGTCGTCTGCATTATCGAGGCGATGAAGCTGATGAACGAGGTTCCCGCCACAGAGGGCGGCGTTGTCGCTGAAATCTGCGTACAAAACGGTGACGTAGTAGAGTACGGTCAGCCGCTGTTTAAGCTAAAGTAAGGAGGGGTTTAAGTGAATCAGGAAGAAATTAAAAAGATTATCCCTCACCGTGACAATATGCTTTTGGTTGAGGAAGCCGAGGTAGTTGACGAGGTGACCTCAAGGGGCAAGATAACCATTAAAGGCGATGAATTTTTCCTCAAGGGACACTTCCCCGGAAACCCGGTAGTTCCCGGAGTAATCCTCTGCGAGATGATGGCTCAGGCAAGCTGCGTCCTTCTCGGCGAAAAAGCTCAGGGCAAGACGCCGTTTTTCACCAAAATGGACAATGTAAAGTTTAAAAACACCGTCCGCCCCGGAGATACCCTCGAGTCTGAATGTACCCTTACCCGCAGCAGAGGCGCTTTTTACTTTGTCAGCGCTAAGGGCTATGTAAACGGCAAGCTCTGCGTCAGCGCAGACTTCTCCTTTGCGCTTTTAGACGGCGACAAGGCAGAAAAATAATCAAATTAAATTTTTACCGCAGCGGCGTGTCCATACTCAGGTCGCCGCTGTTCATTTTATATACATCTGGAGGCAAAAAATGTTCTCTAAAATTTTGATAGCAAACAGAGGCGAAATCGCCGTAAGAATAATCAGAGCCTGCCGTGAAATGGGCATTAGCACGGTAGCCATTTACAGTGAGGCTGACAGAGACTCAATGCATGTCCAGCTTGCTGATGAAAGCTACTGCGTAGGCGGTCCTCAGGTCGCCGACAGCTACCTCAACATGGCGGCAATACTTTCAGCCGCAGTAGTATCCGGCGCTCAAGCCATTCACCCGGGCTACGGGCTTTTGAGTGAAAACGCAAAGTTCGTCTCATTGTGCGAACAGTGCAAGATAGAATTTATAGGCCCTACCTCCGAGATGATAACCCTACTCGGAAACAAGGACACAGCTCGCAAGACCATGAGAGAAGCGGGAGTTCCCGTAACCCCGGGCTGCGATGTAGTGGAGGATATAGAGCAGGCGAAAAAAGAAGCTGAAAAAATCGGCTTCCCCTTGCTTATCAAGGCTCGAAGCGGCGGCGGCGGACGTGGAATCCGCCTGGTCAACAGCATGGATGAATTTGAAAACGCCTTTCTCTCCGCCTCCAGCGAGGCTGAAATCGCATTCGGCGACGGCGCAGTATATATGGAAAAATACCTCAAACCCGTAAAACATATCGAGATGCAGATTCTCTGCGACAAATACGGCAAGGTAATCTGTCTCGGAGAGAGAGAGTGCTCAGTTCAGCGCAAAAACCAGAAGCTTATAGAGGAAAGCCCCTCCCCCGCAATAACTCCCGAGATAAGGGAAAAGATGATGGAGGCCTCCGTCAAGGCGGCAAAGGCGGTAAACTACTGCAACGCAGGAACAGTCGAGTTCTTGTTCGACAAGGATAATAACTTCTATTTCATGGAGATGAACACAAGGCTTCAGGTAGAGCACGCAGTTACCGAAATGGTAGTGGGCATTGACCTTGTGCAGTGGCAGATAAGAATCGCCGCAGGAGCACATCTCACGCTCGAGCAGGACAGGGTGTTTATGCACGGCAACGCCATTGAGTGCAGAATAAACGCCGAAAATCCCGACAAGGGTTTCATGCCCTCGTGCGGCACTATTCACCGTCTCCATATTCCGGGCGGTCCTTGCGTTCGCTTCGACACCTCTATCTATCAGGATTACACCGTTCCGCCTTATTATGACTCAATGATAGGCAAGCTTATAGTTCAGGCGAGGGGCAGAGACCTTGCAATCCGCAAGATGAAGATGGCTCTCAGCGAGCTAAATATTCACGGTATCGAACACAACAGAGACCTCCAAATCGAGATTCTCTCAGATCCCGACTTCGTCAGCGGAGAGTACACCACCGACTTTATGGAGAAATTTGAAGCAAAGAGAAAAGCCGAAAAAGCCAAAGAGAAAAATAAGTCTGAATAAATAATTGTATATTTTCCTCTTTTGCATTATAATAGAAGGTGCAATATTTTTATTAAGAGGAAAACAAACAGCTTTAAAGGATTGTGACAGATGTTTAACAACGATTTATTCACTTTTTTAAAACCGAAAAACGAGCTTGAACAGTCTCAGGGGGAAGCCCCGGTCTCCTCTCCTGAGATTCCCGATACAATGTGGGTCAAATGCCCAAAATGCCGTGCGCTTATCCTGACCGCCGATTTAGAGTCAAACCACAAGGTTTGCGCCAAATGCGGCCACCACATGAGGCTTTCCCCCCGTGAGAGGATATCCTTGCTTTCGGACGACCAGAGCTTTGAGGAATTTGATAAGGATATGGTCTCGAGCAATATTTTATCCTTCCCCGATTACGACTTAAAGCTTCAAAGCGCCCGCCACAAAAGCGGCGAAAACGAGTCCGTTGTCACCGGACGCTGTCTTATCGGCGGGATAAATACCGTACTGGGAGTTATGGACCCCGGCTTTATGATGGCGAGCATGGGCACTGTTACGGGAGAGAAAATAACCCGTGCCTTTGAATACGCCACCGAGCACTCCCTCCCAGTGGTTATGTGTACCGCCTCGGGCGGAGCTAGAATGCAGGAGGGAATACTCTCCTTAATGCAGATGGCTAAAACCAGCGGAGCCGTAAAGAGACACAGCGACGCAGGACTGTTATACATCACCGTACTCACCGACCCCACCACAGGCGGAGTTACAGCCAGCTTTGCTATGGAGGGTGACATTATCCTCTCCGAGCCAAACGCACTTATAGGCTTTGCAGGTCCGAGAGTAATAGAGCAGACTATAAGACAAAAGCTCCCAAAGGACTTCCAGACAGCCGAATTTGTCGAGCAAAAGGGCTTTATTGACGCGGTAGTTCCACGCAAGGAGCTGAAAGCCGCAGTCGCAAAGCTATTGAAAATGCACAGCACAGCCGCACAGAGGGAGGGTTAAGGATGAGCGCTTTTGACAAGCTTACAACAGCCAGATCAAACAACCGTCTGACATCCATTGACTACATAAACGCCTTATTCTCCGACAGCTTCTTTGAGCTTCACGGCGACCGCCGATTTGGAGACGACAAGGCTGTCGTCGGAGGTATAGGTATGCTCAGGGACGATATGCCTGTGACGGTTATCGGACTTGAAAAGGGCAGGGACACCAAGGAGAGAATGGAGCGCAACTTCGGCTCAGCCCACCCCGAGGGCTACAGAAAAGCTCTCAGGCTGATGAAGCAGGCTGAAAAATTCCACCGCCCGGTGCTGTGTTTTGTCGACACCAGCGGAGCCTTCTGCGGAATAGGAGCAGAGGAAAGAGGTCAGGGACAGGCGATAGCTGAGAACCTGATGGAAATGATGACCTTAAAGACACCTATCCTCTCAATTTTAATCGGCGAGGGCGGCAGCGGCGGAGCGCTCGGGCTCGCCGTGGCAAACGAGGTTTGGATGCTTGAAAACGCCGTTTATTCGGTAATAAGCCCGGAGGGCTGCGCCTCAATCTTGTGGAAAGATTCCTCAAAAACCGCCTATGCGGCTGAATGTCTCAGGATTACCGCTCAAGACCTGTTTAAGCTCAAAGTAGTAGAGCGCGTCATCCGTGAGCCGAAAAGCGTAGAAAGCAAGATGTTTGACAGCTTGAGAGGGCTTATAGCCTCCACCTTTGACCGCTACAACGATATGAGCATCGACAAGCTCCTCGACCAACGCTACAACCGCTTCAGGGTAATGGGCAATAATGTTACCCCGCTTGAACCCGTAGTCGAGGACAGCAATACAGCGCAGACTTAAAGTTTATATTTTTTTACAAAGATATTTCTACATTTTGCTGCACAGCTATAGTGTGCGTTTGCATTAATTAATGATGGGGCTGTCACAAATGGAAAAATTTGCGACAGCCCCATTTTTATACCTATATTTCGGAGGACAAGATGAAAATAGTTCTGACAGATATAATCACTATAACCAACGGCGAGGACGACCTCTCGCTCAAGCCTCTGCATTCTCTTGGGAGCATCACTTCCTATCCTCTGACGGATTATGAGGAAATCCCCGAAAGAATATCTGATGCCGAGGCTGTAATCTGCAACAAAACAAAGCTCGACAGCCACAGCCTTGCTAACGCCAAAAATTTGAAGTATATCGGACTGTGGGCTACCGGCCACGACAATATAGATATTCCGTACTGTAAATCAAACGGCATTACGGTATGCAACGCAGGCTCGTACTCCACTTACGCAGTCGCCCAGCATACCTTTTCACTGATACTGGAGCACTACGGCAAAACAGGGGCATATAACGGCTTTGTACAGTCCGGCGGCTGGAGAAAGAGCACGACATTCTCCCCTATAGCCTACCGCACGCATGAGCTTTTCGGCAAAACCATAGGGATAGTCGGCTACGGCACAATCGGCAAGGCGGTGGCGAAGATAGCGTCTGCCTTTGGTATGAAAGTGCTCGGCTATAACCGCAGTGGAAAAGTTGATGACTTTGCGGAGTACGCCCCGCTGGACGAGCTGTACGCAAACAGCGATATTATCAGCGTACACTGCCCTCTGACTGATGAAAACCGCCATATGTTCAACGAGGAAGCCTTTGCAAAATTCAAAAAAGGCGCTCTCTTTGTAAACACCGCCAGAGGCGGTCTGGTTGACGAATCAGCCTTAAAGCAGGCGGTAGAAATCGGACATCTCGGCGGTGCGGCGATAGACGTGATTTACCCCGAGCCAATGAGCGAGGACTGTATGCTTACAGGGGTCGATAATATACTCATCACCCCTCATATTGCCTGGGCGCCGATAGAGACGAGAGAGAGGCTCTTGGGCATTGTCTACGAAAATTTAAAGGCGTTCCAAAACGGAACGCCACAGAATGTAGTCAGCAAATAAAATATATTTAAACCTTGACTATTACTGCAATTTGCAGTATAATTAATGCAAGTTATTTTGTGCTATTCTTACCCTAAGCTTCTATCTATCATCCCTTAACCCCAATATATAATCCGTACTGGTTTTAAAATATTGAGCCAAAGCTATAAGAATATGTGTGGGTATATCACGTTGACCGAGTTCATAATTACTATACACTTGTTGTGAGCAACTTAAAATTTGGCTCATTTCCTTTTGGGTTAAATCTGCATCTTCTCTTAACTCTCGGATACGCCTATACATTTTGGCTTCACCTCTTCTATAAACGAGTGTTGCTTTTGTGCTTTGTGGAATTGCGTGCAAGATGTTATCGACTGTTGCTCATAAAAGGATTAGCTTTCCTCCGCAGGCACAGCGGTATCTCTCTGGATGCTTTACAACTGCGCTTTTCCTGAATCGGCGAATTTCCTGCCCGCAGCTTTGACACCTCAGTATATATGGCGCAGCTTCACGCAGTTTTTGTGCCGATTCGCTCAAGGCGGTGCGCTTTATCTCACAGCCTATCACCTCACCCAATCTTGCGGCATATTTCTGCCACAATTTTCCGTGGTTTGCGCACCCTCGGCAGCTATGCAAAATTTCGTGTGCAATTACAGCTCTTACCTCATCCTCTCCTCCTTCTAACACGACGGAGGAGAGGATGATTTTGTATTCTCCGCTTTTTATTCTCTCACAGCTTCCTAAAATCGTCTTTCGCCGTGAATTTAAAAATACATGGGGAATTATCCTGTCTGACACCGGGATTTTTATACTTTTAGCCATGCCTATAAGCTCAAGCAAAATTTTATCAAGCTCCATTCTTTTTCTCTCCTATGCGAAGATTTACAATCAGTATTCCTCCGCTGACCAGAGCGAGAGAGATAAAGTTCTGCACGGTCAAGACCCCCTCGCCGAGCAAAATTCCCGACCAGACTGTTCCGAAAATCGGAATCAAAAGATTGAATATGCAAATCCTCCCCACGCTGTGAAGCCCGAGCAAAACCGTCCACAGCGCAAACGCAGCCGCAGACACGAACGCAAGGTAGAAAAGCAGCAGCACACCTTGAATGTTTTGGTAGCTGATACTTCCTCCCATCAACACACCGACAACTATCAAAACTCCGCCGCCGAGCAAGAGCTGATAAGCTGTAGCCGCAAAGGCATCGCACCTTCCGGCTGATACCTTGCTCAAAAAGCTGCCAAAGCCCGAGCACAGCGCAGATATCAGCACAAGCGCCTCTCCGAGTGAAAAACCGCCCGACAAGCCCGAAATATTAATTATTACTATCCCCAAAAAGCCCACGCCGCAGCCTATAAGTTTAAGTACAGTGAGCTTCTCATTCTTAAAAAATACAGGAGCCAGCAAGACCGCAAAAAACGCACTGCAAGCGGTGATTACCGAGGTTTTTGTCCCCGTTGTCAGCGCAAGCCCCGTGTAGGAGAAAAGATACTGTGCTGCCGTTTGAACGAGTCCCAAAGAGGCTACGGAAACTATAGCGTTTCTCGGAATTTTCAGGCTTTTTCGCCTGAATATAAGGCAAAACGCAAACACCATTACCCCTGCTAGGAAGAAACGCTGTCCGGCAAAAAGAATTTGCGATCCGACATCGCTTGATTGTATATTTATCCTTGAGTAGCTTAGCTTTATTACAGGAAAAGCCGTTCCCCATAACAGCGTGCATAACAACGCTCCGGCAACTGCTCCTAGCCTTGTTTTGAGTATTCTTTTCATTTTGCACCTCCATTTAAATCTTTACCTGCGTGACAATCTCGTTTGATCACTCCTGCGACGATCGCAACCGTTGCAGGGGAGCTTTGCTACTCAGTGTTTCGGTGGGGGATTATAACCCCCACCGAAACACTGAATGTCCCCCGCCGCCTACAGAGGCGGACGACTTGGTTATAAAATTTAAGCTTTTGCGCGTATTTTTTTCTCATCTCAGGCAAGAATAAAGGTCAAAGAGAGGCTGATAGATATGAAAAACATTGCATTCTTTGACACAAAGCCATACGACAGAGAATATTTTGAAAAGACCCCTCACGAGGGACTTCACTTTAAGTTTTATGTTAACAAGCTCAACGCCGAAACCGCCTTCGTCGCCAAGGGCTGCGAGGGTGCGTGCGCTTTTGTAAACGACACAATAGACAAGCAGGCTATAGACGAGCTTTATAACTGCGGCGTAAGGGTACTCGCCATGCGCTGTGCAGGCTACAACAATATCGACTTTAAGGCGGCGGCAGGAAAGATAAAGATTCTGCGTGTACCCAACTATTCACCCTACGCCGTCGCAGAGCACACGATGGCATTAATTTTATGCTTAAATCGGAAAATTCACCGCGCCTTCAACAGAACCCGGGACTATAATTTCAGCATAAACGGACTTGAGGGGTTTGACCTTCACGGAAAAACCGTCGGTGTAATCGGCACGGGAAAAATCGGTCAGATTTTCCTCGGCGTCTGCCGCGGATTTGGAATGAAAACCATAGCCTACGACCCCTACCCTTTAAACGATAACAGTATCGAGTACGTCAGCAAGGAGGAGCTTTTCCGCCGAAGCGATATTATTTCCCTTCACTGCCCGCTGACTGACAGTACCTACCATATTATAGACGAAGAAGCCTTGTCTCTGACAAAAAAGGGCGTATATATAATAAACACCTCCAGGGGAGCTTTAATAGACGCCGAGGCTCTGCTCAAGGCGTTGAAGGATTACCGTGTAGGCGGAGCAGGACTGGACGTATACGAGGAAGAGTCCGAGCTATTCTTTGAGGACTTTTCCGGCAGTGTAATTCAGGACGACACGCTCTCCCTGCTTGTAAATATGCCGAATGTAATAGTAACCTCGCATCAGGCGTTTTTAACCCGTGAGGCCTTGACAAATATAGCCGAGGTGACAATCAACAACCTTTACGACTTTTTCGCAGGAAACGAGCTCAAAAACGAGGTACCGTAGGCGGCATTTGCCGCCTTATGTATAAAACTTACACCCTTTTAAACTAACGTCATTAAGGCATAGGCTTGCGCCTATGCCTTAAATTTTAAATCTTCGCCCGAGTGACAAGCTCGTTTGATCACGCCGCCTACAGAGGCGGGGCGACTTGGTTATAATCTCCCGAGGTATCTTAAATACAGCAGGTTATTAATTATATTTGCCGACCTCCACCAATTTGCGCTGATTTCAAACTCCTTATAATCTGTATGCCAGATCCAGGTAATTGGAAACGAGCCGTCCTCCCTCTGAAACTTCAACATCATATCCGCCTCGTGCTCGGCAAGCTCTCTGTCAACCATTGAAAAGCTGTTTTTATTATTTTTAAACAAGGCAGAGGGAGTACACACATAATCCTTAAGCCACCTGCTAGTATCACTGCAAACAGTTTTATTTACTGTCTCGCTTAATTTCTCCCTAAAGGCTTGAATATCAACTATATCAAAGTCTTTAAGCTCACAGCAATAATCGTAAAGCTCCATATAGCACCTTAGAGTGTGCTGTTCATAAGTCGGCTCTGAGATAAATCTAGCAACCGAAGTTTTTACAATTTTACAGGCTTTATGATAAATCTCACTGTCTTTATCGGCAAAGCGCAAAATAAATCCCGCAAGGGAAACCGTCGGGTTATCGTCTGACATTTCACATTCTCCGTGTTCCCACCATATAGCATGAGGATAATCGTTATTGCTCAAAACAGTAACCTGCCATTTGCCATTTAAAAAATCTTTTCCGCTTTCAAGGTAATTTATAATACCCTTAATCATCGGATGATTTTTATCGCTAACGCCAATTTCCCTGAGTACCAAAATTGCCGCCCATGTCGCTATAGGGGTGGAATTTTCATTCCAGAAATCCGGCTCTATCGCATGACCGAAGCCGCCGTCCGGGTTTTGGTATGCGCTGAGGTACTTGAGAACCTCTTCGGCGCTGCCGTCTTCAAAGTGGAATCTCCATCTTGCCAAGTCAAGAGGTCTTGCATTTTTATAGACGAAACTCTGTCCTTTTTTAAGTACAGTCATTTTTATTCCTCCTTTACCTCACCTGTACGTTTAATCAGCCTCTTTTCCACTTTACTCCATCCGGCGTATCCTCTATGATGATATTTCGGGCTTTAAGCTCATCCCTGATCTGATCCGCAAGCGCCCAGTTGCGCTCGGCTCTTGCTTGGGTGCGCTGTTTAACGAGCTGCATAATCTCCTCATCGTCCTCGCTTGCCACGCTCTCAGTCTCTTTCAGCA
Organism: uncultured Clostridia bacterium; assembly: GCA_946500295.1. Classification (GTDB taxonomy): domain Bacteria; phylum Bacillota; class Clostridia; order Oscillospirales; family Acutalibacteraceae; genus UBA7067. The sequence goes on from CAMMVF010000020.1 coordinate 24,248, forward strand.
GTGAAAGCGAGAGCACCTTGTCAAACTCGGCTATTAAATATCTCTTCTCAGCGTCGTTAAGCTCCGACTTGAGCACGTCATAAAGCACGGTGAGAGCCTGAGCGGAATTGAGGTCGTTGCCCATAGCTTCGTTAAACTGGTCTATATAAGCTTTGCAGCTATCCTCGTTTACCTCGCCATCCTTGCCTAACGCGGCTATCCTGTTTTTAAGCTTTGAGTATGCCTTGGCAGCGTTATCAAGGCTTTCAAAGGTGAACACCAGCGGCTTACGGTAGTGGGATTGCAGGCAAAACAGCCTGTAAACCAGAGGATCGTAGCCCTTTTCCTCAAGCAGGGATACCGTGAGGAAATCTCCCTTGGACTTGCTCATTTTGCCGCGGGCGTCATTCAAATGCAGAACATGGAACCAGTATTTGCACCAAGGATGACCGAGGTACGCCTCGCTCTGTGCAATTTCGTTGGTGTGGTGGGGAAAGGCATTGTCAACTCCGCCGCAGTGAATATCGAGGTACTCGCCGAGCTTGCTCACGGAGATTGCAGAGCACTCTATATGCCAGCCCGGGTAACCGTAGCCCCACGGGCTGTCCCATTTAAGCTCCTGGTCGTCAAACTTTGATTTTGTAAACCACAAAACAAAGTCTGTTTTGTTGCGCTTATTCTCGTCCTCTTCTACGCTCTCTCTTACTCCTACGGCGAGGTCCTCCTCGTTTTGATTGCCGAACACATAATAATTTTCTAGCTTGGAGGTATCGAAGTAAACGTTTCCACCCGCCTGATATGCGTAGCCCTTGTCTATTAATTTTGATATCATCTTAATAAACTCGGGAATACAGTTGGTAGCAGGCTCGATAATATCGGGCTTTTTTATGTTTAGCTTCTCGCAGTCGGAGAAAAAAGCGTCGGTGTAAAACTTAGCTATCTCGAGCACTGTCTTGTGCTCTCTCTTTGCGCCGGATAGCATCTTGTCCTCGCCCGTATCGCCGTCGCTTGACAGATGTCCCACGTCGGTTATGTTCATTGCTCTGGTCACGTCATATCCGAGAAACCTTAACTCTTTTTCCAGTATGTCCTCCATGATATAGGTGCGCAGATTGCCTATGTGAGCGTAGTGGTACACCGTAGGTCCGCAGGTGTACATCTTAACCTTTCCGCTTTCGTGCGGGATAAATTCCTGTTTTGTCTGTCCTAATGAGTTGTATAGCTGCATAATATTTCTCCTTTTATATTACTCGTTTACAATCTGATTGTCGCTCGGGTTGCGGGGGAAGCCCTGCCCGCCCTACGGGTGGGCAGGAGCTGCACAGCCACAAAGCCTCCCTGCTATCCGTTAAATCTAATTCCGGCTGTGCAGTGGCTGCGCCTTCGGCGCAGCAGCTTCCCCCGCCTCACCCTCAGACTTTTTCAGCGCTTTCTCAAGCTCCTCAACCCTCTTTTTAAGCTTACAAATCTCAAGGTTTACAGGGTCTGAGAAGTGTATCTGGTCAAGGCATTCGCTTTTGATTCCGTTTATCCTCACAACCTTAGCAGGCACTCCGACCGCTGTGGCGTTTGCAGGCACTTCCTTCAGCACTACCGCTCCGGCGGCTATGCGGGCGTTGTCCCCGACCTTAAAAGGTCCGAGCACCTTTGCGCCCGACCCTACCATTACATTATTTCCAAGCGTCGGATGCCGCTTGCCTATATCCTTTCCCGTACCGCCAAGCGTTACGTTCTGGTATATGGTGCAGTTGTCGCCAATCTCTGTAGTCTCGCCGATTACCACTCCCATGCCGTGGTCAATAAACAGTCCTTTGCCTATTTTTGCCCCGGGATGAATTTCTATTCCTGTCTTGTGGCGGGAGCGCTGGGAGATAAATCTGGCTATAAACTTCATGTTGTGCTTGTAAAACCAGTGGGCCTTCCTGTGCGAGCGCACAGCCTTGAAGCCCGAGTACAAAAAGAACACCTCAAGCCTGCTCCTCGCGGCTGGGTCACGTTCAATAACCGAATCCAAGTCCGCCTTCAATCCTTTAAACAACTCACTCTCTCCTTTCGCATAAAATAAAAGCGCACCGCCCAATAGGGACGATGCGTCATCGTGGTTCCACCCAAATTCAGCGGAGAAGCTCCGCCCTCAAAGCCGATAACGGGGCAGCCGCTGCAAAATACTCGTACAACTTTCCTTTGCAGTACTCAGGGGTGCATTTCAACGCGGCTTTCTTAAGCCTTCACACCAACCAGGCTCTCTCTGGAAGTAGCCCACGCTTACTTATCCCCGTCAAAGTATTTATCTATTAACTTCTTCTCACTTTATTATATACCATTCACCCAAAAAATGGAACAGTAAATTTCACTCAGGTTTCTCTGATAAACTCAAAATTAGCCTTGAGATATACTATACCCGAAATCACCGTCAACACTACCGAAATCCACAGCACTAAATTATCCACAGCCTGTATAATCCACAGATTGCTGCTCGCCGCAGTAAGCTGAGCAAAATACTGCACGGCTATAATAACGACTATAGCTATAATCTGACTTACAGTCTTTGCCTTGCCCCACATATTCGCCGCTACGACCCTGCCGTGGGACGCCGCCACCAGCCTCACCGAGGTCACGGCAAACTCACGAAACAGCACTATTATAATCGGCACAGAGCTTATATATCCGAGCTCAACAAAGCACAAAAACGCCGATATAACCAAAATCTTATCCGCAAGCGGGTCGGCAAACTTTCCAAATGAGGTTATCTGCCCATTTTTTCTGGCTATCCTGCCGTCAAGAAAGTCCGTAACCGAGGCGGCTATAAATATAGCCAAGGCTATGAGCAGATTGTGCGGAATAAAACCCAGCAGCAACGCCGCCACAAAAAACGGAACTAAAATTATTCTCAATATTGTCAACTTATTCGGTGTGTTCATCGGTATTCACCATTTTCCGTAATTACTCCATTGTACCTATAGGGTCGCAGCCAAGGCAGTCCTCTATCCTGACCTTGACAAACTCGCCTTCCTTAGGCTTCCTGTCGGTCGCTATAAAAAAGACCTTTCCGTCTACATCAGGCGAATCCGCCTTGCTCCTGCCGTAATAACATTCGGCATATCGGTCAAATCCCTCTACCAAAACTTCAAGCTCCTTGCCGATAAGAGACTGGCAGTAGTCAAACATTATCGCCTGCTGCTGTTCCATTATTATGTTTTGGCGCTCCTGCTTAACACTTTCTTCAATCTGATTTTCAAACTCGGCAGCTTTAGTGCCCTCCTCTCGGGAGTAGGCAAAGCAGCCCAAACGCTCAAATCTCATATTTTTAACAAATTCGGAAAGCTCGGTAAAGTCCTCCTCGCTCTCGCCCGGGAATCCCGTAATAAGCGTAGTCCTCAACACCACCCCGGTGAGCTTCGCCCTGATTTTTCCTATCAAGGCCTCGAGCGATTCTTTGTCTCCTCTACGGTTCATAGCCTTCAGGATACTGCCGCTGCAATGCTGCAACGGCAGGTCAATATATTTTAGTATTTTATCATTTTCTGCCATGGTGTCAAGCAAATTATCTGTTATTCTGTCGGGGTAGCAGTACAAAAGCCTTATCCAGTGCAGCCTGTCTATTTTTGCTATCTCCTGCAAAAGCTCATGCAAAGCCGGGTAGCCGTAGATGTCCTCTCCATAGCGAGTGGTGTCCTGAGCGATAATTATAAGCTCCTTGACCCCTCTGTCGGCTAAAGCGTTGGCTTCCTCGATAAGGGCTTCCTTTCTTCTACTGCGGAATTTTCCCCTTATAGATGGGATAGCGCAGTAGGTACAGCAGTTGTCACAGCCCTCGGATATTTTTAAATAAGCATAGTACGGCGGAGTGCTTTGCAGCCTTCCTCCCTCAAGCGGCAGGAGCAGCTTGTCGGGGAAGGAGCTTACCTTCTCGCCCTTGAGCGCTCTGTCAACAACCTCGGCTATATCGGCGTTCGCCCCTATTCCGATTACGGCGTCAACCTCATAAAGCTCCTTCATTACCTCGCTTTGATATCTCTCGGCAAGGCAGCCTGTGACGATTATCGCCTTGAGCTTTCCCTCTTTTTTCAACTCGGCAAGCTCCAATATCTCGTCTATGCTCTCCTGCTTTGCCTGTTCTATAAAACCGCAGGTGTTTACTATCGCAACATCTGCAAGCGAGGCTTCGTTTACTATTGTATATCCCGCCTGTCTCAGGGTAAACAGCAGCATTTCTGCGTCAACCTGATTTTTGGCGCAGCCAAGGCTCACCATTCCTATTTTTATCGGCATCTCACTCACTCCATTAGTAATCGCTATCAGTGTATTCGCTCAGCACAGACTTAATATCGCCCCAGCTGTAGCCCATTCTCTGCAATGCAGATACGGTCTTTTTCCGCCCCTTCTCGTCATTCAAATATCTCATATACTTTCTTTCAACAAGCTCACGGATATTGTCCTTGGGGTCGAGTTCAATATTCTCGAGCACCTCGTCGATCAGATCACGGTCAATTCCCTTTCGGTAAAGCTTCTGTGCGGCTGCTCGTTTAGACAGCCGTTTGACATTGATAAGCTGCTCCGCCAGACGGGAGGCGTATCTTTCATCGTCAATGAAGTGAAGCTCCTCCATTTTCTCAACGGCATATTCGGCCGCAGCTTCGTCCTCGGTTCTTCTGAGCTTGTCAAAAAGCTCCTTCCTGCTGTGGTCTCTAAAACCGAGCAAATACAGAGCCTTCTCCTTTGCCCGCCTTTGCTGTGATTTTATCACAAGGGAGTGCAGCTCCTCGTCGTCAAGGCAAACGCCCTTTTTTATTCCCTCGTCAAGCAGTACCCTCGAGTCGAGTGTAAAGGCAAGCTCACCGTCAATATACAAATCACTCAAGTATTTTCTCTTTTTTACAACAGCAGTAACTTCCATTAATCCTCAACCAAAATATCTATATTTGCCTTCTTTGCGGCTGCGGACTGCTTTTTGGCCTCTCGTTCGTCCTGAGGTTGAGCCGGCGCTTCCTGCTGCTTTTCCGCCTGAGCAGGCTCCTCCTTAACCTCGTCCTTTTTCTTTTTTGTTCTTGACGGACGGGGATCTATCTTGTCGATATTCTCCATCAGCTTATCCTCAACCCTCTTTGCAAGCTCGGGGTCGTCCAAAAACAGCTGCTTGACATTATCTCTGCCCTGACCAAGGCGCTCGCCCTCAAAGCTGAACCAAGCTCCGCTTTTATTGACAACATCAGCCTTAACAGCCAAGTCCAAAAGCTCTCCAACTCGGGAAATACCCTTGCCGTACATGATGTCGAACTCAGCCTCCCTAAACGGAGGAGCCACCTTGTTTTTAACTACCTTCGCCCTTGTGCGTGAGCCTATCATCTCTCCGCCTGACTTTAGAACCTCTATCTTGCGGATATCTATTCTGACCGAAGAATAGAACTTGAGCGCACGTCCGCCCGGGGTAACCTCGGGATTTCCGTACACTACTCCGACCTTTTCACGAAGCTGGTTGATAAAGATAGCAACGCAGTTCGATTTAGAAATTGCACCTGCGAGCTTTCTCAACGCCTGTGACATCAACCTCGCCTGTACACCTACATGAGAATCGCCCATCTCACCCTCTATCTCCTGCTTTGTTACCAGAGCGGCTACTGAGTCCAAAACAATTACGTCAATAGCGCCGGAGCGCACCAAAGCCTCGGTAATCTCCAGCGCTTGCTCGCCTGTGTCAGGCTGAGAAACGAGAAGATTATCTATATCTACACCCAGAGCAGCGGCGTACACCGGGTCGAGGGCGTGCTCAACGTCTATAAACGCTACGTTTCCTCCGTTTTTCTGTCCCTCAGCTATGCAATGCAGTGCAAGCGTGGTCTTACCCGAGGACTCGGGGCCGTAAATCTCGACGATTCTGCCCCTCGGAAGTCCGCCTATGCCCAAGGCTATATCAAGCGACAAACTACCTGTCGATATATGCTCGACATTCATAGAGCTGTTCTGCCCCAGTCTCATAATTGCGCCCTTACCGTACTGCTTTTCTATCTGGCTTAGCGCCGTTTCCAGCGCTTTTTTCTTTTTATCGTCCTGCTTCTTTTCGTCTGCCATAATATAACCTCCGATAAGTAAATTTCGTCAAAATAGCGATATATTTATGAATAATTTCCTATGTAATTATACAGTAACCGCCCCTAAAAAGCAATAAAGAGGGAACAATTTTTCGCCCTTGGGCGAGTTCTGTACTGTTTATCGTACAGCTATTTCTTATATCCGTATATACATCTTTGGATTTCCTGTATATCTCTCACACAGCCAATATCCGTATATCCCTGCTCAAGGAGTAATCTCTCCACCTTTTCATACTGCCCCTCGCCAAGCTCAAAGCAAATTGCCCCTGTCGGGCTCAGCTTTTTACTCCAGTCCTTAATTATTCTGCGGTAAAATCTATAACCGTCCTCGCCGCCGTCTAAGGCCTCCCTCGGCTCTCTGAGCACCTCCCTTTGCAGAGTTTTCATCTCCTCTGATTTTATATAGGGAGGATTAGAGATTATTATGTCTAAGCTTGAATCCGCAAAGTCCTCATAACAGCTGAATATATCCGCCTTAACAGGGATAACATTTTCAGCCTTTAAGCTTTTTATGTTTTTTTGAAGATATGAGTAAGCGTCGTCATAAAGCTCCACAGCCGAAACCTCACAGGGAAGCTCCTTTGCAAGTGTAATCGCTATCGCTCCCGAACCGGAGCACAGATCCGCAATTTTTAAGCTATCCCTGCTTTTGAGCATTTTCCTTGCCGCTGATAAAGCCGCATCAACCACGGCACAGGTGTCCTCCCTCGGTATCAGCACTCCATAGCCAACCTCGTAAGCCCTGCCCATGAACTCCCATTTTTCGATTAAATACTGAAGCGGCTCTCCGGAGCATCTTCTGTCTGTCAGCTTCAACAGTTTATCTGCCTTGCTTTGCTCCGCTTCAGATCCTCCGTTCATTATCAGCCCGTGTCTGTCAAGCCCAAAAACAAACTCAAACAGGCACATAGCGTCAAAGGCAGGGGAATCCACCCCTGCCCTTTTGAGCTCAGATTTAGTTTTTCTATATACCTCGTCAAGCTTCATATCAGCACTCGCCTTTTATCTCTTTTTTACCCTCGACATTTTTTTGCTTCTGCGGCAGTAAATCCTCTCCGTTTTCCGGGATAACCGATTTCATAGCCTTTATTGCAACCTCAATCATCTTGTCGTCGGGCTCTTTTGTTGTTATTCTCTGTGCCCAAAGTCCCGGTGCAGCTATTATTCGCGTCAAAAGATTGTTGTGTCTGCCGCAAAGCTTGATAAGCTCATAGCCTACTCCGCAGGAAATCGGCAGCAACAAAATCTTGACCACCGCCCTCAAAAAGGGATTTGCAATATGTATGAATAAGCCTATGATAATTCCCACCAGTATCATGATAACCATGAAGCTTGTACCGCAGCGGGGATGGAATCTGCTCTGCTTGCGGACATTTTCGACAGTAAGCTCAAGCTCATTTTCATAACAAAATATAGTCTTGTGCTCTGCCCCGTGGTACATAAATACCCTCTTCATATCCGACATTTTGGAACAAACTACAATATAAAACAAGAACAGTGCAATACGGATAATACCCTCGATAACGCTTCTGGCTAGCCAGGAACTGTGAAAATCAGCCGAAACATAGTTTGTCAAGTCAAATAACGCACTGGGCACTACAAAGAACAGCAAAACCGCTATCGCAACGCCCAGAACAGAGGCGGCTACCATAAGTACCTTAAAAAACTTATCTCCAAACTTCTCGTCTATCCACTTTTCAAACTTTGACGGCTCCTCATGCTCATCCTCGGGCACGCTCTCTATCGCCTTGTCAGCAGAGAGCATCAGCGCCTTGTAGCTGAGCCTCATGGAATCAATCAATCCCGATATTCCCCTGAAAAACGGAATACGAAAAATCTTGAATTTTTCCGCCAAGGAGGTAAATTTCAAATCCTCTGTGTAAATTTCCTCCTCGCCCGTGCGCACTGCTACGGTGGTCTTTTTCGGACCTCTCATCATTATTCCCTCTATCAAGGCGGAACCGCCTATAGAGGTTATCCTTTTGGTGTTAAACTCTTTTTTCATTTTTGCTCCTTATTACAGTCTTATACTTCGGCTGTGCCGTCGTCCTCCTTGAGTACCGGGAATACCAGGGTAACGGTAGTGCCGACCCCCTCTGTACTCTCTATTGATAGCGAGCCGTTGTGCAGCCGCATTATCTCGTCTGCCACCGCAAGCCCTATGCCGCTTCCCCTGATTGTGTGGTTTGCCTTGTAAAATTTTTCCTTAATTCTCGGCAAATGCTCCTCGGGAATACCGCAGCCGTTGTCGCTTATCGTTATAGTGATATATTCCTGGTCGCTGGTAACCTGAATTCCTATAACTCCGCTTTGAGGGGTATATTTGAGCGCATTATCTATAATATTGATAAATACCTGTCTCACCCTGTTTTTGTCTCCCATTACAGGGGGTGCGTACTCGGGCTCATCATACAGCAGATGCTTATTTTCAGACAGCGCTCTCTCCCTGAGCATATATATAGCTTCGTCAAGCTCTGCCAGCAGATCTATTTTATCCATCATCAGCTGCATTCTGCCGTCTTGAATTCTCGAAAAATCCAAAAGCTCCTCGACAATCCCGGTGAGTCTCTCGCTTTCGCTGATAATAACGCTCATGCCCTTGTTCATTATCATAGGGTCATAGGTATCTACTGACCTCATAGTCTCCGCCCAGCCCTTTATAGCCGTAAGCGGGGTTCTCAGCTCGTGAGATACCGAAGATATAAAGTCGTTTTTCAGCCTTTCCGAGGCGGCAAGCTCGCTTGCCATATAGTTTATGGAATCGCTCAGCTCGCCTATTTCATCATCATACATCTTATCTACGGTCGCATCAAAGTCACCGCCCGCAATTTTTCTGGCAGTTTCGGACATTTCCTTAACCGGTATAACAATAGAACGGATAAAGTATGCTCCCGAATTAATCATAAAATATATAATTATCAGTCCGGCAAAAATCAGCGCAGAGATTGATACGAATATCTTCCTGTTTGCAGCCTCAAGCGACACAACATACCGCACCGCTCCAATATACTCTCCGCCGGTAGTCTCTATAACTCTGGTTACAGCCATTACGCTCTCTCCGCTGTTGAGCTGTCCGCTCCAAACAGCGAAATTTGACTTGCTCTCAAGCGCCTCTTCATAGTCGGGCATGGGCTCGTTTTCATCAGGGAAAAATCCCGTAGATGTGATTATAACCTCACCCTTATCGTTAATAACAAGCAGCTCCATCAATTCTTTGTCAGGAAAGGACTCCACGTAGCTGCGAGCAGTTTGCGTAAAGCTGTCCGTATCTGAGGAAAGATACTGACCGAAAAAGTTTACAAGCTCGTTGCTTCGCCCCGCTATTGTCTGTTGGATTCCGCTGTAAAAAAAGCTGGTAATTGCAAAGGAAAGTGAAACCACAAGTATCACAATGATAATCAGAAAAACACCGAAAGTGTTTACTATCCAGCGCTTTGTTATGCTGCCTTTGCGCCAGCTTTTCATTGTGCTTCCCCCTTTAATACCGTTTTACTTCTTATTTTCAGCGTCCCATTTATATCCGAGACCCCACACGGTTACAATGTACTTCGGGTGACTCGGCTCGTCCTCTATCTTCATTCTGAGTCGGCGAATATTTACGTCAACTATTTTTTCCTCTCCAACATACGCCTCTCCCCATACATGTTTAAGTATGTCGGTGCGATCCAGCGCTACGCCGGGGTTGGAGAAAAAATACTCCATAATCTGAAATTCAACCTGGGTCAGCTCAATCATCTTTCCGTTTTTGAGCAAAGCACGATTACGCAGATTCAAAATAAAGTCCCCTGATTGAATCTCCTCCTGATAGCTTGTTTTGCTCTTCTCCTGTGCGAGCATAACTCTGCGGTGCAAAGCGTCAACCCTGGCAACAAGCTCAGACGGACTGAAAGGCTTTGTCACATAGTCGTCAGCACCGAGCATCAGCCCTGTAACCTTATCCATTTCCTGGGTCTTTGCCGTCAGCATTATAATTCCTATATTGCCGTTGCGCGAGCGCAGCTCCTTGCACAGAGTAAAACCGTCAATACCCGGCATCATTATATCGAGAATAGCTACGTCAAACTTACCGCCGTACTCCTCGTATTTTTTAAGCGCTTCCTCGCCGCAGTCCGCCTCTACTACGTCATAACCTGCACGAACCAGATTGATAACCACAAAATCACGGATTACTGCCTCATCCTCGCAAACCAAAATCCTCTTCATTATTCAGCATCCTTTCCATCTCTCCTGGCGATTAAACCTTTATGAGTCAATTTATTAAATAGAAATAATCAGGTATTTTATTCAGCGACATCGCTATTTTCTTGGTTGCGGCTGTTTCAGACGGAATACTTACAGCATATACTCGATCCCCATAGTCGCCTATTTCTATAAAGTCCTTGTTCTCCGTGCTGGTCCACTCCTTGGCTGTAAAAACCTGAATTGTCAGCAGCTTATCTCCTAATGTACCATCGGCTCGTATATTCTCATCTGATTCACTTTCTTCCTGTTCATTCCACAGATAAAAGGTAAGCGAGTTTCCGAACAGAGAGTATCTGACAGTAACTGAATCCTGCCACTCCTTAGGTATTATAAAATAATACCCCAGTTCAAGCTCTGTCACCGTTTCAAATACAGGCGTTAAGTCATTGTCTTTCGGGTTGTAATGATTCCAAGTACTCTCAAAGGCAACAAGGTCTATATTTTCATTAGAGGTATGCGGCATTCTCGTCAAGGTCGGCAATTCTATAATTCCGTCATCGTTTATATCAATACTGACAATATCATCATTTGCCCTAATAGTCGGGTTAGTCGAGACTGTCCCATTTTGAGTATTTAATGGGTTAGACAGAGTTGATAGGGCTTCATCCCAGTATATAAACTGAGTCTCACCTTCCCTGCTTACACTCAGGGTATCCACAAACACGCCCGACCTCGACTCATCTGCTCTTCCGTATTTTAACTCCACAAAACTGTTGGCAGAGTTGCTCATAGCCACGGAGGAACGGGTAAATATCTGTTTTGTCTGAATATCATATTGAAGCATTTTTGCATTTGCATCAACATTTTGCGCCGCAAGAGAAAACAGCATAATACTGTTCTTTCCTTCACCTGTCATATCCGCCAGCAAAAACTGGTCGCAGCTTTCATCCACCTTCATCTCGGCAGTAGTTTTTTCCCCTATAGTATAGGCGCTGAGTGTACACACTGTTCCCGCATTATCAGTCCAGCCGACTATTACCTCGTTGACGCCATCTCCCGTTATATCGCCTATCTCTACTTTTTTGACCTCTGCGCTTGTGCTTGTATAATCTCCGATATCCTTCCACTCACCGCCAAGTTCCTTCATAAAGAGAAGATGAGTGGCTTCGTCATCGGTTGACGGCTTATAAAACACTATGGCCTCGTCAATTCCGTCGCCGTCTAAATCCTCATTGATAATAGCGCTGCGATAGCTGCCGTCCTTGGGATATTTCAGCGTATAATCTCCGCCCGCGTTTTCCTCAATCAATTCCTGAATTTGCGCCTTATCGCCCGTGGTTCTGGGCGGGCGAAGAATATCCGAATTGTCAAACCCGGTTGATGCACAGCCGCCAAGCAGTATAGAGCCGGAAATAATTAAGCTCATCGCAACTGCACCGGCTTTTTTTGTCCGTCCGATTTTCATATCTCCGCCTCCTTAAATTAGTTTTTAAAGCATAATCAGATATTTGTTATTCTGTCTTATTTCTTCACAAAGCAGCAGTAGGTGGGTTTACCCATCTCGGTGAACATTCTTTCATGCTCGGTTTCATAGTTTTTAAATCCGGTCGGCAGATTTGTCTCATTGTGTAAATCCCGTGAGGTAAAAATTCTTTCAAACCCGCTTTGCTCAAAATATTCCAAGCTTTCCTCAAACAACTCCCTGTCGTCGGTCTTGAACCTTATCTCGCTGCCGTCAACCATAAATTGCTTGTACATTTCAAGCTTTATGGGATAGGTGAGCCTTCTCTTTTTATGCTTCGGCCTCGGCCATGGGTTGCAAAAATTAATATATATTCTCTCTATTTTATCCTCAGGAGCTATTATCTTGTCAATCTGCTCCACGTTATAGGCGGCGAGAATAATATTGTCCACCTCTTTGTCGGCTTGTTCAAAGGTCTTAACTATAGTCCTTCTGCCTACGCCGAGCATATCACTTTTTATATCAATCGCAAGTAAATTTATATTTGGATTATCAAGGGCGCATTTTGCCGCAAAGCTGCCCTTACCACAGCCCAGCTCCAAATGGAGAGGCGCTTGATTTTTAAATTTTTCTCTCCACCGGCCTCTGTTTTCCTCCGGATTTTTTGAGTAAAAAGGGCAGACGTCCAGTTCAGGCTGAGCCCATCGCTTTTTTCTTATTCTCATAGATATCTCCGTATAGCAGCTTGTTTTTGCAGGCAGATAAATACTTAACCCGCCTTTACAATCGGCAATTAGTATCAAATATTATTTTTCCACCTTTAATCACTTAATTATATCAAATACAATCGAGCTTTTCAAGAGCGACGAGCTTAACGACTTCACTGCGCTTAAGTCGCTTTTATTTACTATTTAAAATCAATATTTTGCCGTATAAATAAAATTCAGCTATGGCACCCTCCTTACGAAGAGCGCCATAGCTGCCTTTAACTTTAAATCTTCGCCTGCGTGACAAGCTTGTTTGATCACGCCTGCGACGATTAGCAACCGTTGCCGGGGAGCTTTGCTCCTCAGGGTTTAGGCGAGGATTAAACCCCACCGAAAGACTGAATGTCCCCCGCCGCTGTCGGCGGCGGGGGACATCGGCGACTTAGTTATATCGGTGAAACCGTCTGTCCATTAGTAATTTTTACTACGTCCTCGGCTATCTTATCAGTGTAACTCTTAAAGACATGACTGTCTGAATCACCGTTAATTTGTGCGAGCATCTTGCGGTTGCCGGCTGAATAGTAGCTTACTGTGTCCGCCGACTTGCCGTTATTGTAGGTGTACCTGACTGTCAATACGGCTGAGCCGCTCGGATTCTCGCTTTCCGCTGAATCACTGCGCTGAACGCCCGTGAGATTATCAAAGAAGGTTGAGAACTTGCTCTCTGCTATCTGCTCGTCGCCGTAGGTTATCCTCATGCTCTTTTGCTCGTTGCCATCGTCGTCGGTTGTAGTAACCTGCTCAAGCTCAAACCTATAGGTTTCGCCGTTGGCGGTTACCTCAATGGCGGAAAGAGTATCCTCAGCTGGTTTTAATACATACTCATACTTGAGACTTTCGTAACTGGAACTTACCCAGGCAACAGAGGTATCGGCTATCTGATAAGCTATCTGCTTATCTTCATTATAAATATATACATTACCGCTCTCGTCGGGTTTCGACGCTGAAAGCCTGTATGTTACATCCGCGTACTGAGCCACTACCCTGGCATAGGGATGTAAAAGTCCGAGCTCATCGAGCTGGTCATCACTCGGATGGTAAGACGCTACGGCAGTCGCCGAAAGTCCCCTGATTCCACCCTTTACATTGTTGCCCTCTGTCACATTGACAAACTGCTCTTTCGGGCTTGTCATCTTGTAGTAAGCAGCGCAGGTCTCATCGTCATTCGGCACCATTGTAATTTCTTCAGGATAATGACTGCCGCTGAGTGTAAGGCTCACTATTTCTGCGTCATCCTCGGTCTGAGCCGCTTCGGTAATTTCTTTGCTGAGAAGATCCAGCGCACTGAACAAGAAGGCATTTACAGAGTCAACATCAGTCATATATACTTCGTCCTTGTCCTCATACTTAATATATGTTCCAAGGCTGTCCGGTGCGTCGTCTCCTATCAGGATAGCAACCGTAGTTCCGTCTGTAAAGGTTGTTTTAACCTTCGCTCTGGGATCGTCAAGTCCGTAGTCTGAAAGGTTTTCTCCCTTGATATCTATAATTCTGGTCGTACTCATATTCGAGGCCTGGTTTGCTATTGAATCCGCCTGACCGGCCTGAAGCTCGGCATCCTCAAATCCTACCAGGGTATATACAGTTTCCTGCGTTTCGGTAGTTTCGTTTCCGTCGGCATCGGTAGTTTCCACTACCGGGGTTTCACTGAGTATTGTATATGTGCCGGACTCGTTTTCTATGTCGATTCTCTCGACTCCAAACGGTCCCTGAGTGGTAATATTGACCACACCGTCAGAAACGATATTACCATTGTTGTCTCTGCTGACGCCCTCGTCGTTCTCTATCCTATTTCCCTTGGAATCTACAGCGTACTCTTTTCCGTCTGAGTCAGTCGGGTAGGTTGTTTCCACTACCCCTTCTTCACTCTCATCATTACATGCCGGCATATAGAAAACCACAGCCAGCAAGCCGCCAACCAGAATGACAACCGCCGCTATGACGGCTATCATGGTTTTTGTGCTCTTAGAAAGCTTCCTTTTTTTATCTTTACTCTTATCCTTAGCCATCATTTATGCCTCCTGCGAATCCAGATGACAAGTCCGACTATGATAGTCAGCACCGGAATTACATAGGTAAATATCGGACCCAGTACATTGATCTGATCTGACATTATGCCGAGCTCAGTGCTTTCCTTGCTCTTGCTCTCAATAGTTATTCCGCTGTCCTCTCTGTCGGTAACGGTATTAAACAGATTTACAAAATAATCGCTGTTGTTAAATGTGCTCGAATTTAGAAAGGCTGTGTTGAATGAAAGCTCGCTGCCCCATACGATAAGGTTCGAGTTTGCATTATCCCCTGTTCTGGTGCTGACAGCGCCAGCGTTGAAGCTGCCCTCAATATGCTCGGAAGGATCCCAATCGTCGTCAGCGTCAAAGCTTCTGAGCGCCGAGCTCTGCGAGGTCATTGCCAAAGCAGTTACCTTAGATGTATCCTCGATAATTACAGGTCTTAAATATGCACCTATAAGGTATTTTGAATTATCCTTAAGACCATCCGTATAGGTGTCACCGTTATAGTCGTAAACCGAGCAATAATAGTCGCCGGGATACGGCATATACGAGCTGTCAGTGTCAGCTACAAGACCCTGACCTATGCTCATGCCCCATTCCTCGAGCAGCGAGTCGATATTCGGAGAATCCACCTTTATATAAGGCGGAACGTAGAACAGGTTTTTCGCTGTTTCGGCATTGTTTGACAGATAATTTGAAATCCTGTCTACAGCCTCCTCTGTCAAATCAGCAGTGGGCTGATATAGGATTGCTATGCTCGCATCCTCGGGAATATCCTCTGTCATAAGGTTTATTTCTTCAACCTCGTAGTTGTTGCTCTTTAAAAGTGAGGTAAAAGTAGAAAGGTTGCTACTGTCGCTGTCGCTGTCACTGCTGAAACCGTTTAAAACAGCAACCTTAGTCTGATTATCAGAAGTAACGAAATAAATTGCAGAGGTAACTGCGCTTTCCACATTGGACGACTCAACATAGCTCGAGCCTGTTGAAGCGTCATAGCCTATAGTGAAAAGATCATTGCTTACATCCAGATACTTGTACTTATCTCCACAGCTTACAATATAACTGTAGCTTGTGATATTTTCATTAGGATAATTGTTTATATAAGTTGGATTTGAGCTGAGATCAATATACTCAATTTTTATCTTGTCGTTCTCAGCAGTATATTTTTTAAGCAGGATATTTGCTTCGTTGAAGTTTGTGTCCGCCTGAGTATATATATCCTCGGGTGCAAGAACGGCAATTGTAACCTCCTCATCTATACTGCGTACAAATTCCTTCGAGCTTTCGGAAAGCTCGTAAAGATTTTGTCCCGACATATCAATAGAAAGTGAAGGTACCTTGCTTTGAATAACATTAACCAATATATTCAAAACAATAACGGCAACGATAACTATGCAGGTAAATACTACCGCAAAACTGCCCTTCCTGAAGTTTCTGGAAGCAAAGGGATTTTTTCTCTTTTTTCTTTTCTTCTTATCTTCCTTTTCTTCCTCATCTTTATCGGCGTTGTCCTCAGCCTTACCTTCAAGCTCATCTTTCTTATCTTCAAAAATTCCGCTTTCAATGGCTGTGGCAGCGTCCTGCGATATTTTTCCCTCCTCAGACTCGGAGGTTGAAATCATCTTGTCCTTTTCTTCTTTATTATCTTTATTAAAGCTCATGCTATCCCTCCTCAGCTATAGCGTTTTCTGTCGATAACTCTTGTTGTAAAGAATAGGAAGAGCCCGACTACACTTAGATAGAATACTACATCCGCTAAGCTGAGCAAACCGGAGTAGAAGTCCTGATATCTTGTCATAAATGATAAAGAGTTAATTAAATTCTGAATAAATTCAATCTGAATAGCCGATGAGAACGTATCCATCATAGATATGAACAAGGCTGTTGCAATTCCGGCAACTGCAGCGACGATCTGGCTTTCAGTCAACGAAGAAATGAATATTCCTATTGCAATGATAGCGCTGGCCAGCAGGAACATGCCTATCAAATTACAAACTATCATCCCCCAGTTCGGAGCTGCAAAGTAGTTGACAACCAAAACCATCGGAATATATATAGCCATACAGCACAAAAAGATAATATCTGCGGCAATAAACTTACCAAGAACTATTTTCCACACACTTACCGGAGATGTGAGCAAAATCTGATCGGTCCTCTGCTTCTTTTCCTCACTGAACAATCTCATAGTAAGTATAGGCAGTATAAACAGCACTATCATAAACATCTGAGAGAATACATAATATGTAATGCTTGTAGTATCGTAGTAGAGCAGATTCCAGAAAAAGTATCCCGAAAACAGGAAAAACACAGCCATCACCACATAGGCGATCGCCGAGGTGAAGTAAGCTCCTATTTCCCTTTTAATAATCGCGCCCATTATGATCTTCCTCCTTTTTTACCCGGCACTGTCGGCTCAGTAAGCTTGAGGAAGGCCTCCTCAAGTGAAAGCTCGTTGCTTCTCATCAAAACAATCGGTGTATTGTTTTTTGCCATAGCATAGAATATACCCTTGCTCGGGTCCGTAGCTTTGTCGGTATGAAGCTCGTACTCGTAACAGCCGTCATATACAAATTTGCCCTTTTCCACCTTTACAACTCCGTCCACACTGCGCAGTGCGTTCATAACGGATGAAGGCGTTCCTATAACTCTGAGAAGGAGGTTGTGTGAGCTTGACAGCGTGTCTGAAAGCGAGCTTGTCCTGCTGTCTGCCACAAGTTTTCCCTTATTAATAATTATAATCCTGTCGCAGGTAGCCTGAACCTCAGAAAGCACATGGGACGAAAGTATTACGGTGTGCTTTTTTCCCAATCCCTTAATGAGGTTTCTCATCTCTATAATTTGCTTAGGGTCAAGTCCTACTGTCGGCTCATCGAGTATAATTACCGGCGGGTTTCCGATTAACGCCTGAGCCAGACCCACGCGCTGCTTATATCCCTTTGACAAATTCTTTATCAGCCTGTTTTGTATATCCTTTATTTTTACTACTGTGCATACCTCGTCAATATGCTCAGTCTTCGGAAGTCTGACTTTTTTCAGGTTATAAACAAATTCAAGATATTTTCTCACCGTCATATCAACATACAGCGGCGGAATCTCGGGCAGATAACCTATTTTTGACTTTGCTCCTACCGGGTCGTCCATAATCTCACAGCCATCTACTGTAACCGTACCCGAGCTTGACGAAATATAACCGGTAATGATATTCATTGTGGTGGATTTTCCGGCTCCGTTAGGTCCCAAAAATCCCAGTATCTCACCGGCTTCGGCAGTAAAGCTTACGTCGTCAACCGCTACTTGGCTGCCGTATTTTTTTACAAGGTTCTTGACCTCAACCATTACATGGTCACTCCTTCTCTTATATTATGTAAATTCACCCTTTAATAGTAAGTGATGTGTAAAACACAAGTGTTAAAAATATATTAATTTTCATAGCACTACAAATGAATTTCGTCATTTTGCAACTAATTTATATGAAGTTCTTGACTAATCTGCCCAAAATTTTCGAGTCTCATATTTTACTAAAACTGAAATTATCAAATGTATTTCTGGTTATTCTTCCATTCCGTACTTGTGATATCTGTACAGTATTTCCTCAGCCCATATACTATCTACATTGATAAAAGCCCGACTCATTCTCTGCTTTCGTCCAAGCCTTGCTGCTATTCCGAGGGATTTCTGATACACCTTCATACCTGCGGTCTCAAGATACTTTTCCTTTGTGTTGGCGTCAAAAAAAATAAAGCCGACCTTTCTTTTATCACAAAAAGAAAAATAACCGCAGTCTGTCTCTATTCCATACTGCTTTTCAGTCTTTATCTTTAAAGCCAGCTTAGTAAGCTCCACTGCCATATCGTCAAGCCCCGACTCAAAAATTATAATCTTTTCCTTCAGGCTGTTATAATCGGAAACTATCCTTTTTTTCACCGGCGGCATCCTTGTTCTGTCTCTCTCTATCACCCTGTCTGTTATCATTCTTCTGTCACATTCGGGTATCAGGTATATCATAAATCTCCTGTCAGTATCATTGTACAGTACCGGGTAATTAAGCCTTGCCTCATACCCGCAGTGTATGCACTTGTAATGAAAAAGACTGCCATTTAGTATTGAATTTCTCAGTGACTCATCCGAGGATGGAGTGACGCTGCTGTAAAAAACTATTTTATTTTTTCCAAAGCAATGCGGGCATTCGACTGCTCTAAGCTCACTTATGGACATAATAATCCTCCGTATGTAGATTAATTTAATTGTTTCAGCTGTTTAAATCATTATATCACATTATCCTTCTTTTTTCATTCAGAATTATTAACAAATCAAAAAAAATTATATATACAGCTTGACCTTAGTGCTTTTTTCTGCAATAATAAAGATATACGATTAATATTTAATGATAATTGCCCAACAATAATTTGAGGGAGTGTTTATATGAACTTTTTAGAAACAATAGGCAGCTGCTTAAACGACACCGTCCAGACATTAGTTGAGAGAAATAGAGTTAAGGCTCAGATAAACCGCCTGCGCCTTGTGATGAGAAGCGAAGCCAAGACGATAAACAAAGCGTATATTGAGCTTGGCAAGGAGTACTACAAAAAGATTAAAAATGATGAATTAAAGCCCGACAGCGGTACCGAAGAATACTGCACGGCTATAGTCAAAGCGACAGACAGATTTAAAAGAGCAGTATCGAGATACCACGAGCTTATTGACTCTCAAATGATTGACCAGAAAAAAAACGAGTTTGATGAGGACGAGAACGAGGACATCACTCTTTGCTGCTCATACGAGGATACAACTCAGACAAGCCCAGCTAAAGCTGATGATAGTACACAAAGCGAGCAGGAGGAAGATATATCTGATGAGGTTATGCAGGGTGACAAGCCCGCAGACGAGAGCATCGAGGATGTAAAAAAAGAATTTGATGATATGACCGACATCAATTCAACTTTGGAAAGTGATAATTGATTTTTACTTTTCAAAGCCTAAATTTAATAAAATTAAATAATCAATCGAGTAGGAGGCTACCCATTAGTTGAGTAGCCGACCTCTCACACCACCGTGCGTACCGTTCGGTACACGGCGGTTCAATAAATTGAGTGCAGTACCTT
>CAMMVF010000021.1 GCA_946500295.1 uncultured Clostridia bacterium
GTTCACTACGGCTCTTTAGTGGGGTGTGTGTAATCGGTTACTCTCGGTGACCCCCTAAAAAGGCTAAAAGACTATGCTTCTGCATAGCCTTTTAGTGGGGTGCGTGTAATCGGTTACTCTCGGTGACCCCCATAAAAGGCTAAAGAGCCATAGCGTTCACTACGGCTCTTTAGTGGGGTGTGTGTAATCGGTTACTCTCGGTGACACCCTAAAAAGGCTAAAAGACTATGCTTCTGCATAGCCTTTTAGTGGGGTGTGTGTAATATGTAAAGCAGTCAAAACTGTACGTCATAAGCACTCTTACTCCGCCGTCTCATCAACGGCTATTACACATTATACTCAATTTTCAGCAAACATCAAGCTAATTGTACGGTTGGGCAAAAAATCCGTACGAATAGGAATTTTGTGTCTCACATTCTACTTCAGCGCTATATTTTACATCTCTACATTCTAATGGCAGCGTCCTTTTTTAACTCCAGCCCTTTTAAGTCTGTGCTAAATTCAAGCTTATCGCCGTTTGCCTTTCTCTCGGTTTCAGTCTATGTTATCGCCTGCTATATCTCAAAACGAGACATAGCTCCAATGGCAATTTATCTAAAGCTAAAGCCGCACAGGAATAAAAATAGCTTTCAGCACTGCCCTTACTACCTCTCATAGTGTGACCAAAGGCTGATTATCTTTACTATTTTTTCTTCCTCGTAAATTTGATACACGAGCCTGTGCTGAATATTTATTCTGCGGAAATATGCCCCAGCCATATTTCCAACCAGCTTTTCAAAGGGTGGTGGCGTTGTAAACGGATCTTCTCGCAAAATATCAATCAACGCCCTTGCTGTTTTATCCAAATGGGCAGATTTCAGCTTTGGAATATCCTTAACGGCTGTCTTTGTATAAACGATTTTATAGCTCACCACTCCACCTCGTCTTCGGATATACACTGTTCAACCGGAGTGTTCAGTCCGTCTGCGATTTTTTCCTTCATCGTCGGTATTGTACTCAGGTTCAGTGTTTCTACCATTCCTCTGTAATCCTCTTCGGAAATCAATATGGCATTGCCGTCTTTGGTAGATATATTTACAGGCTCGTTGAATTTTACTGTCTGCTCGAGCAGGCTGTAAAGATTCTTTCGGAAATTAGTTGCATTTGTATTTGTCATCATTCTCACCTCAACTATATTATAGCGTACGGCTTTACGTACGTCAATAGTCAAGCATACAAAAGGCTATTAAAAAAATTTTTACGTCTCCTTCTCCAGCGGGAACACCGCTCTGACAATAAAGCTCTTGTCCCCTCGCTCAATAACCATCGAGCCGCCCACAGCGTCGCAACAACGGTACATCACCCCAATGCCAAAGCCGTGGGACTCGGGGGCGTCAGTCTTTTCCGTAACAAAGCCCTCGCCCTGTCTGCGAAGATTATCGGAGGCGGAATTTTGACAGCCGATTATAATCTTGCCGCTTTTAAGCTTCATTCTCAGCTTTATCCATCTTTTTTCTCCCTGCGGCAGTCTCTCGCACGCCTCTATGGCGTTTTCCAGCATATTCATCAAAAAGCTCGAAAACGCAATAGTACTCACGTTAAGCGTCTTTGGCAGATTTATGCTGACATCGGTCTCTATCCCATTTTCGCCGACAGTACACAGCTTGCTTGAAACTATGGCGCTGACCATGGTATTTTCCGAATAGTAAATCATTCCCCGGGGCTTGATATTAACCTCGTTGTTGACCTTTTCGATATAACCGTCCAGCTTGTCGTAAAGCCCGTTTTTCGACATTATGCTCATAGTCTCGAGGTGATGACGCAGCTCGTGGCGGGTGCGGCGAACCTCGTCTATAGTCTTGCTCAAATTTGTAATATATTCTCGGGTCAGCTGATTTTGAACCGCCATATGCTGGTAGTCGGCGGCGGCGGTCGCCGTATCTACAACAAACTCAACCAGGGCGACTATTATGATACAGCTCGAAAGATAGGGCTGAAAAAAGTTCTCCTTTGACTGCACCAAAAAATCATCAAGCACAAATGACGAATCAACAGCGCCGCAGTATATGCCCCACAGACAAAAGCCGACTATTCCTGCCAGTTCAAGCATGAAAAAGTATTTATAAAAAAACGAACCGTTTTTCCACTCAATGAAGGCTATGATAAACACCATCATAAGCTGGGCGTAATAAATTATGTGACAGACCGATATTACCTTTTCAATAGCCTCGCTGCCAACAAAGCAGGCAAAAATATACGAAATCAAAACTACCCCCGCATATACGGCTGAAACAACTACGAGGGGCTTGGTGTTATTCCTTGCCTTCAGCGTCAAAAATATCAGCATAACGCCCGTTGCAAATACCGAGAGAAAATCCGAGATATGATAGCTGCGGAACACCTGCGCAAGCTGCCCGTCTATTGCTATATAATCAACATTCAGCGGTAAGAAAACATAGACAGACGAGTACACCGCCAGCACCAGCATGGCAATAGCGGTTTTTCCCCTCATAATGCCAGCCAGAAACACGCAGAGCGTGAAAATTGCAAACACCATAGAGTACACAGCCCTCACTACCCCGCCTATCACGTTGGTGCTTTCCGCTCCGAAAATAGTCTTTGAATTTGCAAGACTAATCCTCGGCAGCTCCACCTCTCCCCCGCTCGGGGAGAAAATTACCGTCAGCGTCTTGCCCACATAGTTGTCGGGCAGGGTTATCATCGTTTCACTCGAGGACAGCAGGGCGTTTTCACTCAGCGTGACCCCGTTTTCATCGAGAGCAAGTTCAGTATTTGCATACAACAGCTCGTTATCGAGATAGACTGCGGCAGGGTATTCCACACGGTTTAGGTCGAGCAGAGCGCCGTCTAGCTCCTCGTTTATTATCCTTTCGCAGTAAACCTCGCTGTCACTGCTCAGCACAGCCTTACCGTTTACCGAATTCGGCTGTATATACTGCTGCCGCCCGTCCTCGACCACATAAAAGCTCCACTCGCTGTTTTCTGCGAGATAGTCGTCGAGGAGAAGCGGCTTATTGAAATTTAGATTGTTATTATATAAGTAGATTATCAGACAGCCTATAAAGGCAAGGCAAAATACCGCTATAAACGCAAACGACCATTTTTTGCCCTTATTCCCACGAAAGATATTGTCAAGAGTGCTGTGTGTTCTTTTCATCAGATAAAGTCCTCCACGGGATTTATGTAATCGACAAAAGCCTTCTTGGCTTTGTTGTAGCTGTTTTTGGCTATCGGCACGGTGGAGCCGTCGGAGAGGGTGAAGCTGTAGCGGTCGATTCTCTCCACATAGCTC
Organism: uncultured Clostridia bacterium; assembly: GCA_946500295.1. Lineage (GTDB taxonomy): Bacteria > Bacillota > Clostridia > Oscillospirales > Acutalibacteraceae > UBA7067. The sequence continues at coordinate 3,293 of CAMMVF010000021.1, forward strand.
ATATTCACAACATAGCTTCGGTGGCAGCGAAAAAACAAGGGTTTCGGCAGCTCCTCGCAAAAAGCCGAGAACGTACCCACGGCGGTAAATCGCCGTCCGTCGTTCAAATTCAGCACTATGTCCGTGCGTATAACCTCGCAACAGGTTATATCCTCACAGCCGAGCTTTATACGCCCGCTCTCCTTTGAATTTATCAGAAGCGGCGGCAGGCTCCTGCGGGATTTCAGGCAGCGCTTGATAGTCTGCTTAAGCTTACCGGTATCAACAGGCTTTAATATATAATCAACCGGATAAGCGCTGTAGCCTGCCAGAGCGAACTCGGGACTTGAGGTTATAAAAATTATATCCGTCTCCACTCCCCTGGAGCGAAGCTGCCCGGCATATTCAATCCCGTTTTCATTTCCGAGCATTATATCGAGAATGATGAGGTCGTAGTTTTTCTCGCTCAGCTCAAGCCGACTGATGCTTTCAAAGCAGTCTATGCTCGCCTGCTCCTCTTCCTGCTCGAATATATCAATTAAAATTTGCCTTGTCGAGTCGCAAAAGCTCTGCTCATCGTCACAAATTGCTATTGAGTACAACACATCACCCCCTGAGCGCTGCGTAGCAGCGCAGTGATATATCACTGCAGCTTAAGCTGATTTAAATCAGCTTAAGCTGCTCCCCGCTGTCCTCCTCGGCAGGAAAAGCGCCCAAAGCCGGCAGGGTTTTACTGCGGTAGCGGGAGGGCTTCTCAAATATCCCCTCCCGATACTTCTCAATCTTCATCACCCTCTGACCCTTTTTGAGCCTCATGACAGAAACGCCCTGGGTGCTTCTGGTGGATTTGACGTTCAAAGCAGAGGTGTCAATAAGCAACATTCTCCCGGAGCTTGCCGTCAGCACCGCCTGATTGTCCTCGGGCAGATACAGTATTCCCGCAAGCGGCGATTTATCGCTGTAGGCTGAGGTCAGCCGCTTTCTGTTTGTCTTGGTTTCATAAAGCTCAAGCCCAAGCTTTGCGACCTTTCCGTTTTCAAAGGCAAACAGCAGAATTCCCTTGTAGTCCTTGGTAACCACCATATCCACAGCCTGCTCGCCCTCCTCCATTTGGAGCTTCGCAGGGATATATTCCCCGAGCACGCTCGCCTTGGTGTCTGAAAAGTCGCAGGCCCTCGCCTTATAAACCCTGCACTGATTTGTGAAGAACAAAAGCTCAGCCGCGTTCGTAGTCTCCACCTCACGCAGGATAGCGTCGCCGTCCTTAAGCTTCTGCTCGCCGCTCATTCTCAGCGACTGCGGTGTTATCTTCTTGAAATAGCCGTCGCGGGTGAAAAACAGGGTAACCGGGTAGTCGGGTATCTCCTCGGCAGGCTCGTCGTCGGCAATCTCGTCGGGATAAATCAGCATACACCGTCTCGGCTGACCGTACTTTTCCGCTACCTCCTTAAGCTCCTTAACTATTATATTTTTAACCTTTGTCTTGCTCTGCAAAATAGACTCAAGCTCGGCTATCTCGCTTTCAAGCTTGTCGATTTCATCTGTTCGCTTTAAAATATACTCTCTGTTGAGGTGACGGAGCTTAATCTCGGCTACATATTCCGCCTGAATCTCGTCAATGCCAAAGCCTATCATCAGGTTCGGCACGACCTCGCTCTCCTCCTCAGTCTCTCTGACAATTTTTACAGCCTTGTCTATGTCGAGCAGTATAAGCTCCAAGCCCTTTAGCAGGTGGAGCTTGTCCTGCTTTTTGTGCAGCTCAAAATACGTTCTTCTCCGCACGCACTCCACACGGAAGGCAGTCCATTCTGTGAGAAGCTCCCGAACGCCCATAACCCTCGGAGCGCCGCCGACGAGCACGTTGAAGTTACAGCTAAAGCTGTCCTCCAGGGTTGTGAGCTTGTAAAGCCTCTGCATGAGCCTGTCGGGGTCGGCGCCTCTTTTTAAATCTATGGTTATCTTGAGTCCGTCTATACCGGTTTCGTCCCTGACGTCCGAAATCTCCTTGATTTTCCCGCTCTTGACAAGCTCGACAATCTTCTCGATAATCACCTCGCAGGTGGTTGTAGGCGGAATTCCCAAAACGTCTATGCAGTTTGCACTCTTGTCATAGGAATAGCGTGAGCGAAGCTTAAAGCTTCCTCTGCCGGTTTTGTAAATATTGTCAAGCGCCGCCTTGTCGTAAATAATCTGCGCCCCTCCACTGAAATCGGGGGCAGGCAATGTTTCCGAGATATTGTGCTCGGGATTTTTTATAAGGGCTATCGTCGTCTCGCAAATCTCTCTCAGATTAAATGAGCAGATTGAGCTTGCCATGCCTACGGCTATACCCGTGTTTGCGTTTACAAGCACCGACGGATAGCTTGCAGGCAGCAGCGTCGGCTCCTTCATCGTGTTGTCGTAGTTATCAACGAAATCGACCGTGTCCTTGTCAATATCCCTGAAAAGCTCGCCGCAGATAGGGTCGAGCTTCGCCTCGGTATATCTTGAAGCCGCCCATGCCATGTCACGGCTGTAAAACTTACCGAAGTTTCCCTTTGAGTCCACATAAGGGTGCAAAAGCGCTTCATATCCCCTGCTCAGCCTTACCATTGTGTCGTAGATTGCGGCGTCGCCGTGTGGGTTTAGCTTCATCGTCTGTCCCACTATGTTCGCCGACTTCGTCCTCGCCCCCGTCAGCAGCCCCATCTTGTACATTGTATAAAGCAGCTTGCGGTGGCTGGGCTTAAATCCGTCTATCTCCGGAATCGCACGGGAGAGTATAACGCTCATGGCGTAGGGCATGTAGTTTTCCTCCAGAGTAGAGGGTATCTCCTGCTCTACCACAACTCCCGCTCCCTTAATAACCCCCTTCACCTTTTTTTGAGGAGTTCTTGCTTCCTTCTTTCTTCTTGCCATTTATATCCACCTCAGCTCAAGTCGAGATTATCTATATACTTCTCGCCGTTTTCGATTATAAATTCCTTCCTGCCGCTCAGGTTGTCACCCAGCAGAATATCAAACATCATGCTGCTTTGCTCCGCATGACCGGGCATAACCTTTATGAGCCTGCGTGTGTCGGGGTTCATTGTGGTGAGGCTCATCATATCCGGCTCGTTTTCACCAAGTCCCTTTGAGCGCTGGACGGTGAATTTGCCCTTTATCTGCGAGATAAATTCCTCCTTCTCGGCTTCGGTATAGGCAAAATACACCTCGTCGGAGGAATTTATCTCATAAAGCGGCGACTCGGCGATAAAGACCTTGCCCATGTCTATGAGGGTGGGCGTAAGGCGGTAAAGCATTGTAAGCACCAGAGTGCGAATCTGGAAGCCGTCAACGTCCGCATCTGTACAGATTATGACCTTGCTCCAGCGCAGGTTATCTATATCGAAGGTGGAAAGGTCCTTGTTCGCCTTGGTTTTTACCTCTACCCCACAGCCGAGAACCTTTAATAAATCTGTAATTATCTCGCTTTTAAATATCTTGTTGTAATCCGCCTTGAGGCAGTTTAAAATCTTACCCCTTATCGGCATAATCGCCTGAAAGTCAGGGTCTCTCGCCTGCTTACAAGCGCCCAAAGCCGAGTCTCCCTCAACTATAAACAGCTCCCTTTCGTCCTTTGAACGACTGCGGCAGTCTACAAATTTAGCCACACGGGAGGTCATGTCCATCTTTGAGGTTAGGTTTTTCTGGATATTCAGCCTGGTTTTCTCAGCGCTTTCACGGCTTCTTTTATTTATCAGCACCTGAGAGGCTATTTTGTCAGCCTCCATCGGATTTTCAATAAAGTAAACCTCCAGCTGGTGGCGCAGAAACTCGTTCATAGCCTGCTGGATTCCCTTATTGGTAATCGCCTTTTTTGTCTGGTTAGCATATGATGTCACCGAGGAAAAGGACGAGCTTATCAGCACCAGGCAGTCCTCAACGTCTGCAAATTTAATCTTGCTCTCGTTTTTATTATACTTGCTGTTTTGCTTTAAATATGAATCAATCTGATAGACAAAGGCGTTTTTGACCGCCTGCTCCGGCGAGCCTCCGTGCTCAAGCCAGCTGGAGTTGTGGTAATATTCCGTAAGAGAAATTTGATTTGAAAAAGTCAGCGCAAAGCTCATCTTGCACCTGTACTCGGGCTTGTCGTCACGGTCGCGGCACATGCTCTCCCCCGACCAGCTCTGTATAGAGGTCAGCGCCTTGTCACCGACAAGCTCCTCCACATAATCCGCAATTCCGTTTTTGTAGTTAAACTCAGTCGTCTCAAAGCCCGAGCCACGCTGCTCTTTAAATGTAAAGTTCACCCCTGCGTTTACTATCGCCTGCCGCTTCAGGGTGTCCTTAAAATACTCCGAGGGAATATCTATATCGGTGAAAACCTCCAAGTCGGGCTTCCAGTGGATTTTCGTTCCCGTGTCCTTTTTATCGTACTTTTCCTTTTTCAGTCCGCCGACGTTCTCGCCCCGCTCAAAATGCAGGGTATAACGGTAGCCGTCGCGGCGGATGTCAACGTCCATATATTCAGAGGCATACTGGGTTGAACACAGACCTAAACCGTTTAAGCCGAGGGAAAACTCATAGCTTTCGCTGTCGGAGTTATTGTACTTGCCTCCTGCGTAAAGCTCGCAGAACACAAGCTCCCAGTTGTACCTTTCCTCGTTTTTGTTGTAGTCTACCGGGATTCCACGCCCGAAGTCCTCGACCTCTATTGAGCCGTCGGAGAATTTGGTAAGGTTTATCTGTCTGCCAAAACCCTCCCTAGCCTCGTCTATTGAATTTGAAAGTATCTCAAATACGCTGTGGCAACAGCCGTCAAGACCGTCCGAGCCGAAGATTACCGCCGGACGCTTTCTTACTCTGTCCGCTCCCTTCAGGGAGACTATGCTGTCGTTTCCGTATTCCTGAGTTTGCTTCTTCCTTGCCATATTAATCCTCAATCTTAGTTTATTTTTCCTTTATTTTTCGCCCTTGAGCTTCTTTATCCTGTCTCTGAGATATGCGGCGTGCTCAAATTCCAGAAGCTTCGCCGCCGCCTTCATCTCCTTTGTAAGCTCTATGATAAGCTGCTGCTTTTCCTGCTTGGTCATCGGCTTTTTGCTGCGCTTCTCGCTCTTTTCACGGCTGGAAATCTCGAGCACGTCGCTGACCTTTTTGACTATCGTTTTTGGCGTGATACCGTGAGCCTTGTTGTACTTATCCTGAATCTCCCGACGTCTGAGCGTTTCTGAAATTGCGCTCTCCATTGACGGGGTGACAACATCGGCGTACATTATTACCTCTCCCGAGGCGTTTCGCGCCGCCCTGCCTATGGTCTGAATCAGCGAGCGCTCGCTTCGCAGGAAGCCCTCCTTATCCGCGTCCAGAATCGCAACCAAAGAGACCTCGGGTATATCAAGACCCTCGCGCAGAAGGTTGATGCCGACAAGTACGTCAAACTCGCCAAGGCGCAGATCCCTGATTATCTCCATTCTCTCCACAGTGTCGATATCGTGGTGCATATAGCGCACACGGATGCCGAACTGCTCGAAGTAGTCTGTAAGATCCTCCGCCATCTTTTTGGTAAGAGTGGTGACGAGCACCCTCTCCCCTGCTGCGGCTCTGCGGTTTATCTCGGATACGAGGTCGTCTATCTGACCCTCTGTGGGTCTTACGGAGATATTCGGGTCCAAAAGCCCCGTCGGGCGGATAATCTGCTCAACTATTTGGGTTGCGTGCTCCCGCTCAAAATCGCCGGGAGTGGCTGAGACATAGATTGCCTGGTTAATTCTCTCATAAAACTCGTCAAAATTCAAGGGGCGGTTGTCGAACGCCGAGGGAAGCCGGAAGCCGTAGTCAACAAGGCTCTGCTTTCTCGCCCTGTCGCCTGCGTACATTCCCCTGACCTGCGGCAGGGTAACGTGGGACTCGTCCACAAACAGCAGAAAGTCGTCGGGGAAGTAATCCAGCAGGGTGTAGGGCGACGAGCCGGGAGCTCTGCCCGAGATGATTCGGGAGTAGTTTTCTATTCCCGAGCAGAAACCGACCTCCCTGAGCATCTCCATGTCGTAGCGTGTTCTCTGCTCAATTCGCTGAGCCTCCAAAAGCTTGCCCTCACTGCGGAAGTATTCAAGCCTCTGCTCAAGCTCCCTTTCGATTTCCTCAAGCGCCGCCGCCATCTTATCCTGCGGCACTATATAGTGGGAAGCAGGATAGATACCGGCATGACGAAGCGTGCCCAGCACCTCTCCAGTGAGGGGATTGAGCTCGGTTATCCTGTCTATTTCATCGCCGAAAAATTCGACCCTGATTATTTTATCGCTGCTGCCTGCGGGGAAAATCTCGACAACGTCTCCCCTGACCCTGAACTTGTTTCTGGTAAAGCTTATATCATTTCGCTCGTACTGAAGCTCCACGAGCTTTTGCAGCAGCTCGTCTCGGTTTTTCTCCATTCCCGGGCGCAGGCTGATGACCATATTACGGTAATCTATAGGGTTACCCAAGCTGTATATGCACGATACGCTCGAAACTATGATAACGTCCCGTCTCTCAGAAAGCGCAAGCGTTGCGCTGTGGCGGAGCTTGTCGATTTCATCGTTGATAGATGCGTCCTTTTCAATATAGGTATCGGTCTGAGCGACATAAGCCTCGGGCTGGTAGTAGTCGTAGTAGGAGACAAAATACTCCACTGCGTTTTCGGGGAAGAACTCCTTAAACTCGCTGCAAAGCTGAGCCGCCAAGGTCTTGTTGTGCGCCAGCACCAGAGTCGGCCGCTGAACCCTCTCTATTATATTCGCCATTGTAAAGGTTTTTCCCGAGCCTGTAACGCCGAGCAGAGCCTGCTCACGGTCACCGTTGAGCACGCCCTGAGAAAGCTTATCTATAGCCTGCGGCTGGTCGCCGGTGGGCTTGTACTGAGAGTGGAGCTTAAATTTTCCATCGCTCATAACCTCATCTCCCAAACTGATATATTATGGTTATTATAACCAAGTCGCCGATGTTCCCCGCCTCTGTCGGCGGCGGGTTCCATTCAGTCTTTCGGTGGGGGTTATAATCCCCCACCGAAACCCTGAGGAGCAAAGCTCCCCGGCGACGGTTGCAATCGTCGCTGGCGTGATCAAACGAGCTTGTCACGCGGGCGAAGATTTAAATGAATTGCGCCGTAAAAATGCGCCGAGGTAACGACCTCGCCGAAGTAAGTGAATCGCTAATCCATCGAAGCGTACAAGCTCTGAGCCGGCGCACCGAACATATGTTTCCAAAATAATAATACTACGAAACCAAATTCTTGTCAATAGGTTGTGTCCTTTTGTATCCCCTACAAATTCCATCACGCTCTCAAACAGTTATTAGTGCAGATTTAGCATTGCTTTCAACGCTTTAATTTGATAAAATATTTTTGTTCGGTGTACAGCAATATTATCTAAACCGCCGAAAATAATCAGTAAAGGAAATAACTTATGAACGAAAATTATTCTCAGCTTGCACAGGCTATTCAAAACGGCGACAAAAAAGCCGCAGAGAGATTTTACAGTCTGACTTGCAAGCAGGCTTACCTCACCGCCATGTCCATTGTCACCGACCAGTCGGACGCTCCGAAGCTGGTCAAGGACGTGTATGTTGGATTTTTTTCAAACATCGGTGCGCTGAAAAACCCAAACGAGCTTGAGCTTGAATTTTACAAGGAGCTTGATTCCAAAGCCAAGCAGTATCTCGACGGCAAAAAGCCCGGGCTGTTTTCCGCATCGGCTGCAGGTTCGGCAAACGCTTGGGCAGACAACAAAAGCACAGTTACAACAGCTGTAGCTCCAGACGCCGCAGCCGCAGGCATGAACACGATATATGCCCTGCCCGAGGATCAAAAGCTTGCGCTCATTATGTATTACAGCCAAAACATGACTACGGCTCAGATTGCTTCCGTCCTCGAAATTGATGAAAACGAGGTCAAGGGAAGGCTTGCGACGGCTCTCGGCTCCATTGAAGCCCTCGCCGCTCAAGCAGGCACAAACTCAGCCTCGCTGAGCTACATGGCTTTAGAGGGAGCGCAGTCGTCAATCACCGCCCCTGCCGGGCAATTTAGTGAGATAATGCAGGCTATAGCCGCCGCCCCCGCTCAGTCTGCTCCTGCCCAGCCTGCACCCGAGCAGAATTTCGTCTCCCCCTTCTCCACAGCAGGCTCTCAATCTGCCACTTCTGCATCAAGCCAAACCTCAAATCAGCCCGTCTCCAACACCGATGTAAAAACGGGTATGTCGCTCGGAGCTAAGATAGCTCTGATTGCTGCGGGAGTTGTGGCAGTTGCTATAATCGTCACGATTATCCTCGCCTTCACCGTTTGCTCCGATAATTCGGGCACGGACGACCGCCTCACCCCTGCAGAGACCACTCCTGTGTATTCAAGCTCGGTCGAGCCTGAAACAGAGCCCGAGACGAAGCCGGAAAACGAGAGCACAGCAAGCTCAGGCGCTATATTTGACGAGAGCTACGCCCTGCCCGAGGATTACCAGGTAGAGGGCGGCAGCTTTGACAAAACCAGGGGCTACATTCCCGCCTTTGACGCTGACGAACAAAATACTATAGCGTTTATCGAGAACCTGCCGCAGATCAAAGCTCTCATTGATGACGACTACGCCTATATCAGAAAAGAGGTCACACAAGACCCCAATAGTAAAACCAGGAACATATATAACTATTACGACGGCGATCTGTCGGTATTTATCGATACAGATTCCCTCTACTCAGAGATGCCAACCAGCATCCGTCTTATGATGTACGGCGAGCTTGGTGAAAACCGCTCCATTGCCCAATCTATACTTGAGCAGATAAAGCTTGACGAGCAGATTATTAACGCTCTTCTCTACTCCGACATGAGTGATTATCCGTCTTTTGATGCGAAAAACGGCACGGGTTCATATTCGCTCTCAAACGAAATAAGTGAGGATTCAATGGACATCTCTATCAATTTCTATCCCGACGTCTCCTCAGAGGGCGATGTTCAGGTTCCAGCAAAGTATTATGATGCCGAGCTTGAAAAGGAGGTTGAATCCAACAGTCTTTTCAACAACCCCGACATAGACTTCAGCAAAGATTTATTCAACGAGGGTGTATATGATATCGGACCTTCGTGGGATAAGGATCACAGTTATTCAACCTATGACATCGGTGTAACCAGAGACCAGAATAATGAGGTTTTAGAAAAACAGTATAACATATCTGCCAGCCTTACCACCGATTCTATTGACGACGAGATAGTATATAGCGAGTCACTCAATCTATATTACGATGAATCAGATTACGACGACCCTAATGTATGGCTCACTATGACCTATAACTATAACGATATCGACAATACATACCGCACAGAAATCGGCAAGCTCGCCCTTGCTCAGCTTAAAAAATTCGACAAGGACGTAAAGCTAACTGCGGAGGATTTGACCTTATCTGATGACGAGAGTGAAAAGGAGGTAGAATTTGAAACCTCCTTCGGAGATGAAAAGGGAATTATTGAAATCAGCCTGACTCCGTCCTCTACAGGCGCAGTCACTACCGCAGACAGTTCAGCGCAAAATAACAACGGCAGTATCTCCTATACGATAAGCTGGACTTACGACGACTGATAATTTATATTCAACCGAATAAACCACATAGGGCTGTATCAAACCTAAGCACGGGCTTGATACAGCCTTTTTATTCCTACGTACCACTGCACTGCTCCGGTTTACACATATACCAATTTAAGTTCGGTATCCTTTTTTAACTTCGTCCTGTTTTTACTATCCTTCCTTTTGATAAAAAGTAATCCCTTTAACCGTCTGACTATTCAGAGTTTTAATTAAGGATATTACTTACCTCAACTTGACACAGATTCACACCACAGCAGTGCGGCATGTAGGATGAAGATGAGATTTGTCACTCTGAACAAATGGAAATCATGCGCTAGGATTCAAAACGAGAGACAATTAAAAAGGATTTCTTCTCGCATAAAAGGTAATTGACTATCAACGTGAAAAAAGCTCCAAAAGGACACAGACCCGTAATTGGTACAGATTTACACTAGAGCAGTGCAGTAGAACGCAGGACATAAAATTGCCGCTATGCAAACTCGTCTATGGCTTCAAGCTGTTCAATATCATAGGTTGTTTTTCTTTGTGTGTGCTCCTGCCTGTTATTAAGATATTTATTACTATATTTATTGTTATTATATTTATTATTATTAGTGGGCGCATTGCGACCATAGCTAAAGTCGCCATGCGTCCTTGTGCATGTCTGATTTTGCGACATACCGGGGTCATATTGCGACCTGTTATCGGTCGTATCGCAGCCCATATCCGGTCGCATTACGTCCTTCTTTGTTTTAATTTCACGCACATGATTTGAGCTGTCAATCTGAGCTTCGCAGTCATCCGCAGTTGAGTCGGTCTTTGCTTCGCTTATGTCAATGCTGAACTGTTTTGGCAAATATAACACATATATGTGGCTCGCCTTGCCAAAGCCCTGACGACTGCGGCGAATAAGCCCGACGCTCTCAAGCTGCTTCAGGCTTTTTTTCACCGTCGTAGTGCCAAACGGCAGAGCCTGAGCCAGGGAGTCTATACTGCGGAACACATAAGCATAGCCGTCCTCGTTGACTGCGCCGTTTGCAAGCGACAAAAAGGCGGTGTTGTACAGCTCGCAGTAAAGCAGTATGCTGTTACAGCTAAGCCCAAGGTGCATTACAAACCTCGGCAGGCGCAGAAAGCTGGGTTCATTTATCTCGCTGTTTATGTTGTTTACCGGGATCAGCATTTGGGGGTCGATGACAAATTTTTCCTCCATATTATCACTCCGTTTCAGTTTAAGACGCATTAAGTCGCATTGCGTCCTTCATAAACCCCCGTAAACGCAAGAAAACTTGAACGCAAATGTTCAAGTTTTCAAAAATTTAATTATTTAATTTCAGTTTTATCAGCCTACAAATTTAACCGCCGTGCCATAAGCTAAGATTTCAGTAGCGCCTTGAGTAACGGAGTTCGACTCAAAGTGCATACCGACTATAGCGTCGGCTCCCATTGAGACAGCCTGCTGATACATTCTGTCCCCGGCTATCTGTCGAGCCTTTGTAAGCATTTCGTTGTAGGCCTCAAGCTCGCCGCCGACCAAATTCTTAAAGCCGGCGAGAAAGTCCTTTCCGATATGCACACTCTGCACGGTGTTACCCATTACAAGCCCCAAAATCTGAAAGCTTTTTCCGGGTATTTCATTAGTTGTAGTAACTATCATCTTTTTCCCTCCATGTAAAATAATATTTTAAGCCATAGGCTTTCCAATTCTCTTTTTTCTCTTAACTGCGGCTTGCCGCCATTACTCCTCAAGATCCTTGAGCTGCTGAAGCTCCTTTTTATCAACCCTGATACGGCCGTCCTTCAAAACCTTTACCTCCTTGACCTTGAAGCTTCTGGGAGCAGCCTCGGGCGCTTTATCCATTTTTACTTTTAAAACTCCAGAAATTGGGTTTGATTCTATTACCTCTCCCTTGCCCTCCGGGGTGCTCACTATCGCACCGAGCTTCGGAGTGCGTTTGAGTAAATCCACATACGCCTCCTGCTCGTATTTCAAACAGCACATCAGTCTGCCGCAGGTTCCCGATATCTTTACCGGCGAAAGCGACAGTCCCTGCTCCTTTGCCATTTTTATTGATACGGGCTGGAACTCGCCGAGAAAGCTATTACAGCAAAACGGTCTGCCGCACACGCCGATACCGCCGAGCAGCTTGGCTTCGTCGCGCACACCTATCTGCCTCAGCTCGATTCTCGTGCGGAATACCGAGGCGAGATCCTTGACCAATGCCCTGAAATCGACCCTGCCGTCAGCGGTAAAGTAAAACAGAACCTTGCTGTTGTCAAAGGTGTATTCAACGTCTATAAGCTTCATATCAAGCCCGTGCTTTGCTATTTTTTCCTCACAAATTTTAAAGGCGTTTTTCTCCTTTTCACGGTTCTTCTCGACGGTAGAAATATCCTCCTCGGTAGCTCTGCGTATTACAGTCTTTAGCGGGCGAGTAAGCTCCTCGTCGTCTATTTCCCTGTTCGGCATCGCCACTACTCCGCACTCAACTCCACGGGCGGTCTCTACAATCACTCTGTCATCCTCTCGGTAACTCTCCCCGTTCGGACTGAAGTAGTAAACCTTCCCCACTTCTTTAAACCTTACTCCGATAATCTCTGCCATTTGTGCCTCCTGTATTTATAGATACCTGCTGTTATTTAAATTGACGCTCAGTACAGTCCCGACCAGGTTAAGCCCTACGTTCCTGTCGATATACTCCCGAGCCTTAAATATATCCTCCTGCATCTTCATAAGCCCCTTGACGCTCACCGAAAGCGAGAGCTTTCTGATGATATCATCCGAGCCTTTGCCCGTAATCGAGCAAACTGCCGCCTCCCTCAGGCACTCGCTGAGCCGGGTTAAAGCCTCGACAGCCTGAGTTCTCTCATTCAAAGCCGCCAGAGCGTAAACAAGGTCGATTTCACGGTCGCTGCATATAGCCCGAGCTATATCCTCGGCAAGCTGACCGAGCTGCGCTTTGGCATTGCCCTCAAGGTGAAAAGCCGTACACCGGGAACGAATAGTCATAAGCAGACCCGAGCTGTCAGCGCACAAGAGGATAAACAGCATCGGCTGCGGCGGCTCCTCCATCAGCTTCAAAAAGGCATTTTGAGCCGCTGTCTCCATATTATCCGCATTCGGTATGATGTACACCTTACAGTCGCTCTCGTTCGGCTTGATAATGCTGTCGGCGCAGATTTTACGAATCTCGGATATCTTTACAATCTGCTTTTTACCCTCAAGCGCCGCCGTGTATATATCCGGGTGGTTACCGCTTTTCGCCTTCATACAGCCCTTACACCTGCCGCAGGGGCGTTTCTCCCCCTTACACACTGCATAGGCGGCAAGCTCAGCCGCAGCGGCGGTAAGAGAAGCTTCATCGTCCGATTCCAGGGCGACGGCGTGAGGGACTTTACCCTCGTCCATCAGCTTTTTTAGTTCGGACGGCAATACGCCGACGCAATCGCCCATTTAAATCACTCCTCCGATTAATTTCATCCCGGCTTGCTCAATCCGCAAGCTCATTGAGAACCAGACCGGTGATGAGCTTGGGATAAAAATATGTAGATTTCTGAGGCATTTTATCTCCTGCGGCGGCTACGTCGCGAATTTCGGTTACTCTGGTCGGGTTCATAATAAAGGCGCAGCAGCTCTCGCCCTTAGACACGCTGCTTATTGCCTCCTCTATTTTCTTTGTGTAACTTAAATTTGTCTGATTAGCCATGTTTTCTTTAGTGATGCCAAAAATTCTCTCGAGAATTACGCTGTGGAGCACGGTGACGTCGAGCTTACGAGCAGGCTCGCTGAGATCCGGCTCAAGATGCTCCATTATGCTCCTGTCTTTAAACCTCAACAAATAATACTCGTTGCCTCCGCAGTACATCACAAAGGCTGTTGCGCCGTTTTGGTACTCAGCTGCGAGAGCATCCTCTATGGTATTGATATCCTCGTGACGCTCGATTTCAAAATACTTCTCGCACCCCGAAAGAACAAGCTCGGGATTAAACACATTCAGGCTGTGTACAAGTCTGTGAGTTGGCAGCACCACAAGCCCCGGATGCTCAATATCGACAAGCATCATCATAATATAATCCTGAGGATCTCCGGGCTTTGAAATTCCGTTTTTACGGCAGTAATTTCTGTAGTTTAACGCAGTCTCATAGCGGTGGTGACCGTCAGCGATATAAAGCTTTCTGTCATCAAAATCTGCACAGATTGACTTTATCTGAGCCGGGTCGGTGACTCTCCACAGTCTGTTTATGATCCCGTCGAAAGACTCAAAGCTTAAGTCGGGCTCCCTCACTGAGAGAAAGTCAAGCTTGCCGGTGGTAACGTGCTCATCGTCCATATAAAGCGAATAAATCTGACTGAAGTTGCAGTTTGTCGCCTTCATCAGCTCAAATCTGTCCTCCTTAGCCTTTGACAGGGTGTATTCATGCGGCAGCACCACGCCTTTTTCAAACTCCTCCAGCTTGACAAGGCAGATAAAGCCCTTGACCTTGTGAACGACTCCGCGAGCCTGAAATTCCTGCTCATATATATAAATCGAGTCCTCGGTATCCCTTTTGAGAATACCCTTTTGCTTCATCTCGTCATAAAGCCTTTTTGCCCCAACGTAGGCATTGCTGCCTTTTGGAAGCTCAAGACGGACTATATTGTTTTCATTTTGTTCTATATATAAATCTCTCTCTTTGTCACTTATAATATCGTACGGCGGACAGACCAGCCTACTGATGTCGCCTGCGATTTCTGTATTGAAACGAACTGCTCTAAAAGGTTTTACCATTGCCATAAGATCATCTCCTCGCAGTTGCGCCGCTCCGAGCATATATGAGCTCGGCTCGACTGTAAATCTACTCTTGATTTAAATCTTCGCCTGTGTGACAAGCTCGTTTGATCACTGGGGCTGTCGCATTAACAGCCTCTTGCAGGGGAAAGCCTCTCTTGCAGGCTTTCCCCTCTTTTTCGCCACAGGCGAAAAATTCACCCCTTGCCGAGCGCTTTAAGCGAGGGGATTTCGCTGCCTGCGGGCAGCGACCAAAGGCTCTGCCTTTGGAATCCGCAAGCCTTTAAAAAGGCTTGACCTAAACTTTACCCCTACGTTTTACTGCTCTGCGTTTGTTATAATTGATTCCTAGCTATAATTTCAGAGTTTTCCGTTACTTATCAACTTTTTAATTCAACAGCCCCAGTTTTACTTTTCAATTATTAAATAATTGCTTTTATAAAGTTATTCATCAATAGATTTATACATCTGAATAAGGGTTGCTCTCTTAACCATCTTTCCTCCGTAGAATACCAGCTCGTTTTCGTCTCCCTCTAAAATTGCGGGGTCGATGGGGTTTTCCTCGAACTGTCTTTTTAAAAGCTCCTGACGGCTCATACCCTCAGTAGGCTTATCCTTGAGGTTATCGTCAGAAATGACCATTTCCTCAACCGAGGGATACAAAATGGCGTTGACAAAGTACGAAACCGTCGCCGGAAGAATAAACACCAGCAAAAACAGCACGAACAGCAAAGCGCCCAGATAACTGCCCATCAGTGAAAACAGCGCCGTAACTATGGCTATGCAGCAAAGCACCGAGAGCGAAGCCAAAAGACATTTTGGAAGCTCCCCTATCGCCATTAACGCTGCGTTTTTATAGATATGCTTAAACTTCACATCAACCGTGACTGTAATCAGCGGAATGAAGAAGAAGCAGAACACCGTAAATACGGTCACTGCTACGCACAGCCCGAAAACTATATACATAGCCGCATTGTACTGAGCGGCACTATAGTAAAAGGTGTCCGCAAAATAATCCATTAAAGCGACTATGTAGAATATTACTCCGTGCAGTATCGAGTATTTCAGGTTAGCCTTAACGCCCTTAAAAAATGCAGATATACCCTTTACTTCCTTACCTATAGCTATATCCTTTGTCACCTTGCACAGCCCGCAGTAAAACGGCGTAAGCAATAAAATCGGTAAAAACTCAATAATTACAACCGTAGTTGCAAATCTCTGAATTAACCATACAATAGCAAAGGAGATGAGCATAGGTATAGCAAACATCAAATTTGCAAGTATGAGTTGGGGTAAATTGCGAAAAAATTTCTGGAAAATACCCGAGTATCTTCCGATTATCTTACTTTTCTTTTTTGTTTTCATTTTCTTTCCTCTCAGGTCTTTGTTAAATATGCTGAGTTTATTTTATCACAACCTCAGTTAAATGTAAACATATGAGAGAAAAATGCAGTAAATAGAACATCGGCTATGGCGGCGCCCGCAGTCAGTATTAAAATCCCGCCGCTTCGATGAGTAAACTCAATCAGCGCAGGCTTATCAGTAGCTTCATTACGCTTAAGAGGCGAAAAAAACGCCCACAACCGTCCAGAATAAACAAAGGACCGCTTGCATTGCAGCAAAAGAGAAAATGAAGAGAGAAAAAGCCCCGGTAACATAACTATAACGTAAAACACCGCTCCCTGAAAGGAGTAAACGCTGAACAGATACCCGGCACAAAGCCCTGCGCCTATCCCCTTGATAAAGATAACGGCAGGCAGTCCCACTGTGCCCCACAAACTCAGTCCGAGCAGCACAGCCGCTATGTAAAACAAGAAGTAAGCGCACATTGAAGCCTTAAAACCGTCAAAAAGGCTTTGGCTTATCCTGCCCTTAAAGTTGCTTATGAATATAAAATCCAAATCTTTAAGAAGCTGCTCGTCCCCATACTGTGCCAAAATACAGCCGCAGACTATCCCTCCAATCAAAAACATAGTTAAAAAACCGGTAAGCCCGTACTTCTTTAAATAATAGGATATTTCCTTTGGCAGTCTGCTCCCGCCCTGTTTTGAGATAAAAAGCAACCCCTTCATTTTCACCTGTCCTTTTACTGTTTTTGTATCTTGTAAAGGATATGAAATGAAGGGGTAGAATATGAAAACTATATTGAGTGCTATTTAAATCACATACAAACAGAATTTAGAATTATTCTCCGCTCAGCTCAACCGCTCTGCGGGTACAGGCGTCCATAGCGTCCTTTATAATCTGCTCCGTATCGTTTTGATAGAACACATCAAGCGCCTTTAAGGTCGTTCCTCCGGGTGAAGACACCTTTTTTATAAGAGTTTGAACATCGTCGCCGCTTTTTAAAAGCATCTCTGCGCTGCCTTTCATCGTAGCGCAGATAAGCTCCATTGCAGTTTGTGAATCTATTCCCTGCTCGACAGCATATTCCTGCATAGCCTTGGCAAAAAGGTAGAAATAAGCCGGGCTTGAACCGTTGACAGAGATAACTGCGTTCATCTTGTCCTCTGTAATCACAGCAGTGATACCGCTGTTTTCAAACATCGACTTAACAGTCTCAAAATCCTCGTCGGTCACATTATCGGTCTTGCTCAGGGCAGTGGCTCCGCACCCCAGCAAGAGTGGTGTATTCGGCATTACACGCACGCAGGGGCAGTCAACGCCCAAACCCTTACGCAGGAAATCGGTGCTCACGCCAGCCGCAATAGAAACTATGACCTTACTCTCGTCACACTCAGCCTTTACAGCGTCTAGAACATCGGGCAGCTGCTGAGGCTTAACTGCAAATACTATATAGTCACACTCCTTCATCAGTTCACTGCTATCCGAGCAAACTTCAATTCCCTTTTCAGCCATTACCCTGCACTTGTCCTCGTCCAAATCATAAACGCAAAGTACACTCGGGTCGGTTCCTGCCGAGAGCATACCGTTTATTATAGCCGTAGCCATATTTCCCGCTCCAATAAAGCCTGTTTTCTTACTCATGATTATCCCCCTTATATTTACTTTAATAATTATATCAAATACCTGCTGTCCGGGCAAGAGGAGTGGTGCTGTTCATTCCTCGCTCGGTAACAGCTTATAATTTTAGCTTTGTAATGTAAAATGACTGTATCAAGATTGACCCGATACAGCCTTTTACAAATTCTTTTTAAATATCTTTTTTCTCCAAACGCCTACATAAGCGCTTATTACCTTTGTCAAGGCATAGTCATAGATTACAAAAATTATAATCCCGATTATTAAAAGCACCCACGGAAGATATACACCAAATAAAGTAAAACTGTCCTGAGGAATTCCTAAAACATATATTGAGATAAAGAACACTGCAATCATACAAAGTGAAAATGTCAAAATCTTTACTAGATAGCATAACGGCTTTTTCAGCTTATCCTCATACACAGCCTTAAGTATAGGATAAAAACCGAAAAAAGCGGTAAAGCACAGCGCCATCTCCTTATCCGATACTATCATAAATGACAAAAGCGAGACTGCAACATAGGAACACAGCGCCCAACCCTTACCAACTTCTATAACCACAGGAATCAGCATTACCCCCGCAAGCGCAGGACAAGCGTAGGTAGCAGTGGGAATAAGGTAGGACAGAAGCATAGATACCAAGGCCAAGGCGGAAAACACTCCGCCGAGCGCCATTTTATAACTTGCACTGCGTTTTTTCATCTTATCCCCCCTTATGTCAGAAAGCAGAAAATTGTCCGTCACTCGGCATATCAGCAGCAGGCTATCAAGTCGCCGCCCATACACTCACAGCAGGTATCAGCACAGCAAAGACCGGTGCAAATGTCACAACCGGAGCAGCCCGGCGCCTGTTGGGGCTGGTTTGTATTATAGCCCCCGTAATAACCGCCTCTGCGGTTTTGCGCATAGTTGAGGGCATTGCGGTACTCCTGATTTGTCGGATCCATATTACATGCCGTTTGAAAGCAGTTGTAGGCATCCTGAGTCCAGCCCTTTTTAAGCAAAACAGTACCCTTGAGAAAATACCACTCCGCCTCTCTTCTCTGTACCGGAACCCCATCAAGAATCTGCTCGGCGTCAGCTGTTCTGCCGTTTTTAATCATCTGTCTTACATCGCTGTATCTCGATGAACCTGTCGCCCCTGCAGCCGAGCCGCCTGTAGCTGTACTTCCCCTTCCTCGGCGTGAGTTCATTATTGTGTCATAAGCCTCATTGACCTCCTTCATCTTCTCGGAAGCTACGTCCGCAAGCGGTGAGTCAGTGTAGTTATCAGGGTGATATTTTTTTGCCAGCTTTCTATATGCAGCCTTAATCTCGTCATCTGTAGCAGACGGAGAAACTCCAAGCACCTCATAGGGATTATTTGCCATACTTAAGCTCCTTTTTCCATCTCGTTATTTATTAATAGAAGTATTATTAGATTTATTTTTACATTTTTCATTGATTTTATCAAACAGCACATACTTCTGCATAGAAGTAATGCCATTGGTGACAATGTTTTCAAGTATTCTCTGATTACCCTTTAAATCAATCAAATCATAAGAAAGCAACAGCATATGAGCTGCTTCGTTGATTACATTATTCATCAATTCGGCAACAGCGGCTTTATCGTAACCCTCTTTTATCCTATATTCATTGACAAAGGGATTAAATCCTCCGGATTTCAGGTCATCCTCCAAGTCGTCGGCTGCATCAATTAAATATATCCATTTTCCCAAATAGTAACCGAAGCTTTTAAGCACCCTGATCTGAGTCTCATTAGAAGCAAGCCGTTCGGCAATTTTCGACAGTGCCTCGCTGCTGGGGTGCGCCGCTTTATCTATACCGCAGGCGGGATCTGATTCGACGTCAAACTGCGCCTTCATCATCAAGGAAAAAATTTTATCAAAATCATTATAGCCGTACTTCAGCAGCTTTTTTCTCCATCGTGATGCGAATGGACGGATGAGTCTGATTGCGAGCCTTTTGAAAAATCCGCTGTCCGTCCTGTCGTCGTCGAGTTTATAGTAAAAAGAGGCAACCGACAGCGCTGCGGCATCATCAAGCGAAAGACTTTCGGTGCAGCAGTAATTGCATTTTTTCATCGGGTTGACCTTGCATCGTCCCTGAGTATATGAGTTACACTCGCCTCTTACAGACATTGCTAAAATAGCGTAAAACGTGGCGTCATAGCTCAAAATAAGGCTTGCTGCCACTCCATACCGCCTGCCAAGCCATTTACACAGGCTGCAATATACGGCCTTGTAAGCATCATAATCCTTGATGAGCAGTTCGGGCTTTTGCGGTCTCACATAGCCAAACAAATGCAAAACTCCCCCTTAGCCCCTAGTATCAAAGCTTATTTTACAATAAGAAGTTGCTATATGAATTAACTAATTGTAAATTTTTGCGTTCGCTGCGTATGAATGAGGTTGAAAATTTACTATACAGGCTATATAATCAATGTAACAATATATCGAACGGAGATAAAATGAACGCATACGATTTTGATAAGACTATATATAAAAATGATTCCACGGCTGATTTTTATTTTTTCTGCATCAAAAAGCACCCGGCTCTTTTTTTTACCCTGTTTAACACCTTGTTTTGTGCCATTAGGTACTATATCTTTAAGTCTGGCAGCAAAACTCAATTCAAGCAGGGAATGTACTCTTTTTTTAAAAAAATTGACGCCGAATCCCTGGCTGAGGAATTTTGGGAGAAACATATCGGTGGTATAAAGAAGTTTTATTTAAAGCAACAACGGGAAGATGACGTAATTATTTCCGCATCTCCGGAGTTTTTGCTTTCTCCTGTCTGTCACAAGCTTAAGATAAAAAACCTCATTGCTTCCAAAGTAGACCCAAAAACAGGACATTATACTGGGGAGAACTGCCACGGAAAGGAGAAGGTCAGACGGTTTTATGAGCGTTTCCCCGAAGGAAGAATCGACAGATTTTATTCAGACTCCCACAGCGATGATCCGTTGGCGGAGATTGCAAAGGAGAGCTTCATGGTAAAAGGAGAGAGTTTGAGCAAGTGGAACGAAGGACATCAATGTAAGTGAAGCTGTCAGGTGAATATGAAATCTAAAGGGCTGTCGCAGATGACTTTTTCATCTGCGACAGCCCTTAATTTACGATTTAGCTTACATCATAGCAACCAAGCGGGTATTGACTTCCTGCAAAAATTCCTCTGTGTTTACCTTTCTCTTGTTCTCCAGCTTTGAAAGCAGATAGAGGTCGCCTGTCATAACGCCGTCCTCGATAGTCTTGATTGTCGCTTTCTCAAGCTTGTCGGCAAACTCGCAAAGCTCAGGGGTGTTATCAAGCTCACCCCTCTTTCTCATAGCGCCTGTCCATGCAAATAAAGTAGCTACGCTGTTGGTTGAGGTCTCCTCACCCTTGAGGTGCTTATAATAATGCCTCTGGACTGTGCCGTGGGCAGCTTCATACTCATATACTCCGTCCGGTGATACCAAAACCGAGGTCATCATTGCAAGGCTTCCGAAAGCGGTAGCAACCATGTCGCTCATTACATCTCCGTCATAATTCTTGCAAGCCCAGATGTAGCCGCCCTCAGAACGAATTACTCTGGCTACTGCATCATCAATTAGGGTGTAGAAATACTCAATTCCGGCAGCGTCAAATTTTTCCTTGTACTCGCTTTCAAACACTTCATTAAATATGTCCTTGAAACGATGGTCATATTTCTTACTAATAGTATCTTTGGTAGCAAACCATACTGTCTGCTTGGTGTCAAGTGCATAATTAAAGCAGGAGCGAGCAAAAGAACGGATAGACTTGTCCATGTTGTGGATTCCCTGAATAATTCCGTCTGAATCAAAGTTATGAATCAGCGTTCTCTCCTCGGTGCCGTCGGGCTTTGTAACACAAAGCTCCGCCTTGCTGCCGCCTTCAACTACCATTTCTGAATTTTTGTAAACATCGCCGTAAGCGTGACGGGCAATGCAAATAGGCTTTGTCCAGGTGGGGATGAAAGGAGTAATTCCCTTGACCAGAATAGGAGTTCTGAAAACAGTTCCGTCGAGAATGGCACGGATTGTGCCATTGGGGGATTTCCACATCTCCTTGAGGTTGTATTCTGTCATTCTCTCGGCGTTAGGTGTGATAGTAGCACATTTAACTGCTACTCCGTATTTCTTCGTAGCCTCTGCGCTATCAAAGGTTACCTGGTCGTTGGTTTCGTTTCTGTGCTCAAGACCGAGGTCATAATACTCCGATTTTAAATCAACGTAAGGGTAGATGAGAATATCCTTTATCATCTTCCAAATTATCCTTGTCATCTCGTCTCCGTCCATCTCGACAAGGGGGGTTTTCATCTGAATCTTATCTGCCATTGGGCTCACTCCTTTAAATTTATATTAATCAAGAATTCTCCTTAGTAAAGTTGAGAAGTCCGCCTGCGAGGATAATAGCCTTAGTCCTATCAGTAAGCTCACACTTAGCCACAATTTGCTTGCCTGTGGTTTTATTGGTGATTACAATATCCTTGCCATCTTCCACACAAGACTTGACATCAGGCATTGAGAGAAGGTCGCCCTGAGAAATCTGCTCATAATCTGACTCGTTTTCAAATGTGAGGGGAAGTATGCCTGCGTTTATTAGGTTTGAACGGTGAATTCTGGCAAAGCTCTTTACCAGCACCGCCTTTACACCGAGGTAGAGCGGAGCCAAGGCAGCATGCTCTCTCGAAGAGCCCTGACCGTAGTTCTGTCCGCCTACAATAATGCTCTGACCGAGCTCCTTAGCTCTAGCGGGGAAGTCCTTATCGCAGACAGTGAAGCAATGCTGAGAAATAGCGGGTATATTTGATCGCAACGGCAAAATCTTAGCTCCTGCCGGCATAATGTGGTCGGTAGTAATGTTATCACCCACCTTTAGTGCGCACTGAGCCTCAATGCTCTGTGCAAGCGGCTCAGTTGTAGGGAACGGCTTGATATTCGGACCCCTCAAAATCTCAACGCTGTCCATTTCCTCTACCGGAGCCGGAGGAACAACCATGTTGTCGTTTATCAAAAACTCCTCGGGCATTACAATTTCAGGCTGCTCGCCCAAGGTAGTCGGATCGCAGAATACTCCTGCCAGAGCAGAGGCTGCTGCGGTTTCCGGAGAAACAAGATAAATCTGACCGTCGGCTGTGCCAGAGCGGCCCTCAAAGTTTCTGTTGAAGGTTCTCAGCGAAATTCCCTTTGAGTTTGGCGACTGACCCATGCCGATACACGGTCCGCAAGCGCACTCGAGGATTCTCGCTCCTGCGGCAATCAAATCGCCCAAAGCGCCGTTTAAAGCGAGCATATTGTAAACCTGCTTCGAGCCGGGAGCAATAGAGAGACTTACGTTCTCTGCAATAGTCTTGCCCTTTAATATTGAAGCAACAATCATCAAATCTCTGTAGGAGGAGTTTGTGCATGAACCAATGCAAACCTGATCTACAGTCTGACCGGCAAGCTCTGATATGCTCTTTACATTATCAGGGCTGTGCGGACATGCCGCCATTGGGACAAGAGTACTGAGGTCGATATCTATAACCTCGTCATATACAGCGTCATCATCGCTCTTCTGTTCGCTCCAGTCCTCTTCTCTGCCCTGTGCCTTCAAAAACTCTCTTGTAATCTCGTCCGAGGGAAAGATTGAAGTCGTAGCTCCAAGCTCCGCACCCATATTGGTAATTGTAGCTCTCTCGGGTACCGAAAGAGTCTTTATGCCCTCTCCACCGTACTCGATAATCTTTCCTACGCCGCCCTTTACGGACATAATTTTCAAAACCTCAAGAATTATATCCTTTGCTGATACCCAAGGTCTTAGCTTTCCTGTGAGGTTAATTTTAACCATCTTCGGCATTGTAATGTAGTAAGCTCCGCCGCCCATGGCTACGGCTACATCCAAGCCGCCGGCACCCATGGCGAGCATACCGATTCCGCCGCCGGTAGGCGTGTGGCTGTCAGAGCCTATAAGGGTCTTTCCGGGTTTGCCAAAGCGCTCAAGGTGCACCTGGTGGCAAATGCCGTTACCCGGTCGCGAGAAATAGATTCCATGCTTTTTTGCAACGGACTGAATAAAGCGATGATCGTCGGCATTTTCAAAACCGGTTTGCAATGTGTTGTGGTCGATGTACGCCACGCTCTTTTCAGTCTTAACTCTCGGAACCCCCATAGCCTCAAATTCGAGATATGCCATAGTGCCCGTAGCGTCCTGCGTCAAAGTCTGGTCGATTTTAAGTCCTACATCCGTTCCGACTGTCATATCGCCGGAGAGCAGATGAGCTTTAATTATTTTTTGCGCCAAGGTCAAGCCCAAAAAAATCTCCTCCTTAAATTCAGGTTATTTCCTGTAAAATTTCAAATCTATTTAATTATATAATACAGCTAAAAAAAAGTCAATATAATGCAGCTTCAGGGACAAATTTGTTCACACTTCGCCAATTATTAAGCTGTTTAAGTTCTGGGCGAAGTCTTTTTTGCAAGAACTCTGTATTTCACTTTCATATTTCTTGTAAAAGCACTTAATTTATGCCAACAGCAACAGCGTTAGTTAAAAAATTAACAATTACCTCTTTATTTTGTCAGAAAAATAGATTATAATAACTGAGTGTAAGAAGCATGGTAAAAGTTCAGATTGTAAGAAGGATGACCTTATGGCAAAAAGAGATAATATTTCAATGTCAGTTATCAGACGTCTCCCCCGCTACTACCGTTTTTTATCAGAGCTTGCTCAAGAGGGGGTAATGAGAATATCCTCGAAGGAATTGGCCGATAAAATGAGATTTACCGCCTCTCAGGTAAGGCAGGACTTCAACTGCTTTGGCGGCTTTGGTCAGCAGGGCTACGGTTATAGTGTAGAACAGTTGAAAAATGAAATTGAATCCATCCTCGGACTGCACGAACCAAAAAGAGCCATACTCATCGGCGCAGGAAATCTGGGACGAGCTGTGGCAGCTCACATGGCTTTTGAGCCAAAGGGAATCAAGCTGATAGGAATCTTTGACCACGACGAAAAACTAATCGGAACAGTGCTGAGAAATGTCAAGATATCCGACATGAAACTGCTGGAACAATTTTGTCTGAAACATCAACCGAATTTAGCTATTCTCTGCGTACCAAAGGAAGCCGCCAAAGAACTGAGCCGCAGACTTTACGCTCTTGATATAAGATATTATTGGAACTTCAGCCACTATGACCTCACCACCGACTACCCGGATGTTGTTGTAGAAAACGTACATATGTCCGATAGTCTGATGACGCTGTGCTACCGCATAAGTGACGATATAGAGAAGAAGCAAACGCAAACGCATCTGCAACACAACAAAGAGCAAAGCGGCTAAGACATGTTGCCCGTGTTTTTCTGCTCAGCTGTATTTTTACTCCATGACATCTTAAATAATTGCAGCAATACATATAACAAAAAGCTTTACTCTATACGACTTTTATAAATAAAGCTTTGACAGAAAATTTCATCAATTAAACCTAAAAAAGCACTAAGCAAAACTGATATGCACCCCAAAAGTTAGAAACTTATGGAGGTGCATATTTTTATATTTTCATTTTCTTATAAATTGCTAAGACAAAGCTTCTGAAAGCAGTTTTATTACAACTATCTGCTCGTCCAAGCCACAAAAAGGGGTTGCAGCTTCGCTACAACCCCTAAAACGGCACAGCCGTTTATATTTGATTTTATCTGTTGGAAATAGTCTGCTCTGTCTCCTTATCAAAGATATGAATCTTGTTGACATCAAGAGCAACCTTAACCTTATCACCGGGCTTAGCCTTTGAAGTAGGCTCAACGCGCGCAGTGATAGGAATACCTGCAATGCTGAGATAAAGATAAATCTCTGCACCCATAAGCTCTGTTACGTCTACGTTAGCTTCTACTACACCCTCGGAATGAGAAGCAATGTACTCCGGATCATCATATACATTCTCAGGACGGATACCGAATACAACCTCTTTGCCTACATAGTTGTCAAGCTTCATTCCATCTGAAGGAACTGTAATGACGTGCTTGTCAAATGTGAGTGTGTAGTTAGAACCATTCTTACCCAACACAGCGTTGATGAAGTTCATCTGCGGCGAACCGATAAAGCCTGCAACAAACACATTGCAAGGATGATCATAAAGGTTTTGCGGTGTATCAACCTGCTGAATAATACCGTCCTTCATAACAACGATTCTGGTACCCATTGTCATAGCCTCTGTCTGGTCATGGGTAACGTAGATAAAGGTTGTACCGAGTCTCTGGTGAAGCTTTGAAATCTCCGTTCTCATCTGAGCACGAAGCTTTGCATCAAGGTTTGAAAGCGGCTCGTCGAGAAGGAATACCTTCGGGTCACGAACAATAGCACGACCGAGAGCAACACGCTGACGCTGACCGCCGGAGAGAGCCTTCGGCTTTCTGTCGAGCAGGTGAGCGATGTCGAGTATTCTTGCAGCCTCCTCAACACGGCGGCGCATCT
This sequence comes from uncultured Clostridia bacterium, assembly GCA_946500295.1. Lineage (GTDB taxonomy): Bacteria > Bacillota > Clostridia > Oscillospirales > Acutalibacteraceae > UBA7067. The sequence continues at coordinate 29,022 of CAMMVF010000021.1, forward strand.
CGTCCTTAGGAGTTTTACGCAGCTTCAGACCAAAAGCCATGTTGTCATAAACTGTCATGTGCGGATACAAAGCGTAGTTCTGGAATACCATTGCTATATCTCTGTCCTTGGGAGCTACATCATTTGCGAGCTTGTCTCCAATGTACAATTCTCCCTTACTTATATCCTCAAGACCGGCAATCATTCTCAGTGTGGTCGATTTACCACAGCCGGACGGACCAACAAGAATAATAAACTCTTTATCCTCAATTTCAAGGTTAAAGTCGGATACTGCTGTAACTCCTCCATCATAAATTTTGTAGATGTGTCTTAACGATACATTTGCCATAACTAATAAAACCTCCCCTTACCTGCCCTTGGCTAAGCCGACAGATAATGATTCATTGCGTACTGTAGTTTCCTACTGTATGTATAATAATATAACAGATTTTTATAAATCATGCTACTGATTTTTTCACTAAATCTCGGACAGCTTTTTTATATATTTCTAATACGGTACAAAATATAGTATATTAAATTAGGTAAAACTGCTGAACAAAATTTGGCTAATTTCAATATCAGTCAACTCTCGACAGCCACCTTTGGGCAATTTTATATCAAGTGTCAAAAAACCTATGGAAATCCTTTCCAGTTTTTGTACTTTTACACCACATACAGCCAGCATTTTTTTGACTTGATGGTATTTTCCTTCGCAAATTTTGACCCCAACCCGACACGCTCCCTCGCCTTTCAGATTCTCTGCAAAGGCGCTTTTACACTTCGTACCGTCTTTAAATACAATCCCGCTGCGAAACAAACTTATGTCATCTTCACTCAGCGGCTTGTCCGTCTGAGCGATATAGTATTTATATACATTTTTATTCGGCGACATGATTCTGTGAGAAAATTCGCCGTCGTTTGTCAATAATAAAAGCCCCGTGGTATCCTTGTCCAGCCTGCCCGCAGGAAAAAGTCCTCGGTTTTTGTACTGCGGCGGTAAAATATCAAGCACGGTCTTTTCCAAGCTGTCCTTTGTGGCGCAGACTACTCCCTCGGGCTTATTCATCATCAAATACAAATACTTCCCGCCGAGACTTTTGCCGCCGACAACAATTTCAGCCGAGCTGTCGAACTTTTTGTCACAGCTTTTGCAAACCTCTCCGTTGACTGCAACCTCACCCCGTTTTATCAGGCTTCTTGCTTCGCTGCGGGTCAAACTGCTTCGCTGTGACACCAGCTTATCAAGTCTCTCCAACTTTAACCTCCTCAACCATTCCTTCAAGCACAAAACCGTGCATAAAGCCGTCAATCTCCGTGCTCGCAATATCGCCGCCGATAACCCTGCCCTCATATATAAGCAGGTTTGCATTTACAGTACAGTCGGTCTCGGGATAGTTTGTAACTCGGTAACTGACCCTTTTGCACTCCTTCCCTGCGTAGTTGTGCAAATCAAGCCCCTGCTCAAGCTGGATTTCATTGTAGCGGTTATATATGCGGTTAAAACTCTGCGGAATATTCACCGTTTCAATCGCCACAGGTTCATCTTCTACCTCCCAGCCGAACTGAGCGAGAAAAGCAACCCTCTCCTCGTTCGTGTCCGCAGCCAGCTGATACTGACCAATTTGACTGGTTGCTGTAGTCATAACCCCATCGGCGCATACGAAAAAGCGACACACTATCAATATCAGTACCGCTGCAACGGCGGCGGTTATCAGGTATATCTTTTTTATTCGTTTGGTAGCTATGAACATTATATGATCATAAACTCCTTTCACTAAGCCGGGTTGTAAAACGCTCTAAATAAATCGCCCTTATGGAAGACTATGATATACGCCTCAAACCCCGAATAAGAGCGAAACGCGACGAGAATTTTCAATCTTCTCCTCGTCTGCGTTATACAAATATATATGCACGGCTAAGCGAAGGTATGTATCAAAGGATCAATAAAAAAGATAGTTATAAAGCTCCTCCACGCTGTCGGCTATTTTACAGCCTCCTGCACCGAGAATCTGCTCTTTAGTGCCAAATCCATAGCTTGCACCCACGAAGTCACAACCGGCTGTCATAGCGCCCACGGCGTCGAATTTGCTGTCGCCTACTAAGCACAGCTCAGTTTTTGAAACCTTCACTCCGAGGGTATCGGCGGCATACTTAATTATATCTGCCTTTTCTTTTCTGCTGCCGTCAAGCGTAGAGCCGCACACTGCGTCAAATATACCCGAAAGCCCTATATAATCTATTACCCAGTGTGCAAAGCCCTCATACTTGGAGGTAGCCACAGCTATGGTCGAGCCGCCCTTTTTCAAGCTTTTTAAAAGCTTATCCATCCCATTATATAGGTAGTTTTCGTACTTGCCCCGCGCTTCATAATCAACACGGTACAGCTCAACCGCACGCAGAGCCTCCTCCTCGGTAAGACCGCAAAGCACCTGAAAAGTGCTGAGCAGCGGCGGTCCTACGTACAGACTGTAGTCGCTGAGGTCGGGTATCGGCTTATTCATAGCCTTCATAGCCGCCTCAATCCCCAATTTTACGCCGTTTGCGGAATCGCTGAGAGTTCCGTCCAAATCAAACAGCACAACGGGATATCTACCTTTTAATTTCTTTTCCATACTTCCTCCGAAATCAAATCATTAATCGAGCTTGCTGTCCGCCTTTTTCTGGAAGCTCTCGCTCCTGACTGAAAATCTCTCGTGCTCACCCTCGGCAATCAATCCCTTTTCATCGTAAGCGCTGACCTCGAACACGAAGCGCCTACCGTCAATCTCAGTAAGCTTTGCCTGCGCCCAAACCTTTGCCCCTATAGGGGTAGCGCTGACATGGTCAATAGCTATTTTTGTGCCAACGGTGGTGCAGTCGTCAGCTACAAGCTGCTGCGCCATTTCGCTTGCCGCCTTTTCGATAAGCGCCACTACCATAGGAGTGGCATAGACCCTGAGGCTTCCGCTGCCTACGGTACAGGCGAGCATGCTCTCGTCAACCACGGTCTCTGCTTTATAAATATCTCCTACTTTAAATTCTGCCATACTTACACTCCCTTAACTATTATTGATAAAAAATGAATTAAATGATATACTTACTGTAAAATTCGGCGCTTACATTATAACCTAAAAACTGTAATTTGAAAAGTGCCTGAAATAAGCAGGATTGGAATGATGAGTATTTATAATTTTCATACCTTATTTAATAAAAAGGATATATCAAAGCGGCTGAATCTTCTGGACGAGCTCAGAGGAGCAGCCATTATATTGATGGTGATGTACCACCTGTTTTACAGCGCAGGATTTTTGTTCTCGATGAATTGGGGAATGAGGGCTTACATATTTACCACTCCTATAGAGCCCTTTATAGCGATAACCTTTATTTTGATTTCGGGGGTCTGCTGTTCGCTGTCAAAGAACAATCTTTTAAGGGGATTAAAGCTTGCTGTGATTTCAGTTATTGTAACCCTTGTCACCGTAATATTCACACCCGGCAGCGAGATATATTACGGCGTACTGTTTTTGCTTTCCAGCTCTATGATAATCTGCGGTATCTTGGAAAAGCCGCTAGGGCGCATCCCCCCTGCTGCCGGAGCTATAGTCAGCTTTGTCTTGTACCTTTTGCTGTGGGGAGTGCCTCACGGCTACCTCGGGGTTGACTTTCTCCGGCTCGGTTATTTGCCGAGCGAGCTGTACTCCACGAACTTCCTCGCATTTTTGGGCTTACCCGGAGCAGGCTTTCACTCGGCTGACTACTTTCCCTTGATTCCGCATTTTTTCCTCTTCCTCGGCGGCTGTTTTTTGGGCAGAATCGGCAAGGAGAAGGGCTTCCCTGAAATTTTAAAACCGCTGCGAGTTCGCCCTTTGGCTTTCTTAGGCAGACACTCGCTCGGGATTTATGTTATTCATCAGCCGCTGATAGTCGGCATATTGTATTTATTTACGCTCATCTTACCTTCCGTGATTTAACCCTTGCTATCACAGACAGCGTTTGGTATAATTTACAGTTAGAGGATTATCGAAAGGACGAGGAAAATGAAATTAGGTATAGTAGGACTGCCGAACGTCGGCAAAAGCACGCTTTTTAACGCAATTACAAATGCGGGAGCACAGTCGGCTAATTACCCGTTTTGCACCATTGAGCCTAATGTCGGCGTTGTAGCAGTGCCCGATAAGCGGCTTGACAAGCTGGCGGAGATGTACGAACCCGACAAATACACTCCAGCTACTATAGAGTTTGTTGATATTGCAGGACTTGTAAAGGGAGCTTCTCACGGCGAGGGACTGGGAAATAAGTTTCTCAGCAACATCAGGGAATGCGACGCAATAGTTCACGTGGTGCGCTGCTTTGAAAACGACGACATCGTCCATGTTGAGGGCAGCATTGATCCCAAGAGGGATATCGAAACCATAAATCTCGAGCTTGTGCTCTCAGATGTTGAAATGATTGAACGCAGGATAGACAAGACCCAGAAGCTTTTAAAGGCTGACAAAAAATATCAAGCCGAGCTTGACTTTTTCAAAAGGGTGCTTGAGGCGCTCAACGAGGGCAAGTCAGCCAGAAGTGTTGAGTGCACTGAGGAGGAGGCTGAGCTTCTGTCAAGTGTCGCACTGCTAACAAACAAGCCCATCATCTACGCCGCCAACATGAGCGACGAGGATTTCTCAAACGGAATCGAGGACAACAAATATCTGAATATAGTTAAGGAAATAGCCAAGGAGGAGAAAGCCGGAGTTCTGCCGATTTGCGCCGGACTTGAAGAGGAAATAGCCGACATGGACAAAGAGGAAAAGGAGCTCTTCCTGTCCGACATGGGGCTTGAAAGCTCTGGGCTTGACAGACTTATCAGAGAGTGCTACTCGCTTTTGGGGCTTATTTCGTATTTGACGGCGGGCAAGCAGGAGGTGAGAGCCTGGACAATCAAAAAGGGCACTAAAGCTCCACAGGCTGCCGGTAAAATCCACACCGACTTTGAGCGGGGCTTTATCAGAGCCGAGGTCATAGCCTATGACGACCTTATCGCCTGCGGCTCCATGACCGCCGCCAAGGAAAAGGGGCTTGTCCGCAGCGAGGGCAAGGATTATGTGATGAAGGACGGAGACGTTGTTCTGTTCAGGTTTAACGTATAACCAAGCCGCCGATTTAAATACCTTGGACGCTCTTATACTGATTCACAGTTATGATTGTCTTTTGCGATATTTATAGGAAGTATTTCTTAATGTTCTGACTATTGTTTTTCAAAACAAATAAAAACCGTGTACTGACTTTGGTTCACACCAAGCGGTACACGGTTTTTCTGTTTTATTTTCCACACGAATCAGATTGCTGACATAGGGGCGTTTTTCCGAAAGCACCTCATCATAAAATTTTTGCTTCCAATCAATATAGGCAACGCTGTCCTCCAGCTCCTTAATGGATGCCCGCAGCCCCTCCTGCTTTTTTGCAAGCATTTCCTTGCGCTTGCGAATTGTGGACTCGCCTTGCAGACAAAGCTTCAAATATTCTTTCATCTCCTGAATACTCATGCCGCATTTTTTCAGGCAAACAAGGTCCTTGATCCATTTCACATCGTGCTCGTCAAATACACGGCGATTGTTACTATCCCGTTTTACGTTTGGAACCAAGCCCTCGTTACAGTAATATTTTAACGCCTGATACGTCATGTTTGTCTCACGGCATACCTGCATCATCGTGTACACACTGATATCCCATTTTATTCAAAATTTTTGAGTTTTTTGAAAAAACACTTGACCGATAGTTATAACCGTATTATATAATCAGCAGTGTAAACCGGATGTTTCAATCGGATTATACCACCGCAAGAGTAAAAATTCAAGAAAAGAGAGGATAAAAATGGTATTCTATTTTACCGCCACAGGAAACAGGCTTTATATTGCAAAACGGCTGGAAGAAAGACCCTTGAGTATTCCGCAGATTATACATCGGGAAAATTTGGAATTTTCCGCAAGCAGTATCGGCATTGTCGCCCCTGTTTACGGGCACGAAGTTTTCCCCCATGGTTAAGGAATTTTTTAAAAAAGCTGTATTTCACTTAGGGACTGGCTGTAATTCACCCTGTTTACTACCGCCACATTCTGAAGGACGCAGAGGACAAATTCACCCGTTTTGCCAAAGTTGTGTTCGGCGCGGATACAGCCGAGCAGGGTCTGGAAGCTCTGAGCTCCTTTATCAGTGAATGTGGTCTCCCCACAAAGCTGTCAGAGCTGAAATCCAAGGTAGAGATTACCCCCCCGAAGTGCTCAGGAAGGTTGCAGACACCTGCAACATCATCAAATGCAACCCACGCGAACTTAGCCGAGAGGAAATTTACGAAATCCTCTGCGAGTGTATGTAAGCGTAAATGGACTATGGCAATCAAACAGGATTATCTCAATCAATCCGGGATATTTAACACCCCTTCCCCGTTTTTCCTGCATGGCTCTGAGGGAAAATTATTCAGGCAAAACTCTGATCAAGTAAACCGAATGTAACCCCTTATAATTTTATAACCAAGTCGCCGATTTAAACAAAGAAAGGAAGTCACCACCATGAAAAAAATTATAAGCCTTTTAACGGCTGTGCTATTGACCTTGTCTTTTGCCTCCTGCGGACAGAACGCAAATAATGACACCCCGTCGAACTCAACCGCACGCTCCGAAACAGAAGCGGTAAGCTCTTTGCCTCCCACGGAAGCCTCAACTTCATCCGACGCTTCCGAGCCCGAACCGGGTACAGAGAACACTGGCTCTGCAACCGACAGCAATATTTTGCCCGCTTACTTCTCCTGGTCGGGAAGCACTCAGGAAATGGCTTCATATATTGCTCAGCAGACGGGCTGAGATTTGTTGGAAATCCAGCCCGAGACCCCCTATCCGACCGACTACAACGAGTGCGGCGAAGTGGCTCGGGCTGAACGTGACAACAACGAACGCCCGGCAATCGCCAATTTGCCGGAATCTATTAAAGAATACGACACCATATTGATTGGCTATCCCATCTGGTGGCATACCGCTCCGATGATTATCGGCAGCTTCCTTGAAAGCTACGATCTGACCGACAAGGAAGTATATCCTTTCACTCAGTCCGCCTCTATGGATACGGAACAGTTTGACAACTCCATCGCTTTTGTCCGGGAAAATGCCGACGGTGCAACGGTCTACGACGGGCTGTTCGCAAGACCTTCTGACACCGAGACGATAGACGGATATCTAGAAAATAACGGTCTTGTTCAGTAAACTCAGTAAGTCATGATAATCTTGAAGCGTCGCTTTTCTAATTTCATATCGTGAATACACCGCAGATATCAATGGATGTCATAATAAAAGCACAGAGCCAAGGTTAAATTCTTATAACCTTGGCTCTGTACGTTTTTAGTTTAATTTCCCTCAGTTTTTTTACTATAGCTGAATAAAGCCTCTATCAAAGATCTCTGTGCTTATTGACCTTTGCCTTGCCGCCCTTATTAAGTCTGGCAACAAAAATCATGTATGCGATAAATAGAATTATCACCAACGCTGCGGCTATTATAAACACCGGAGAAGTGACTACATTCTTAACTATTGTCATTACATAGATAAGCTCGCTTCTCTCTATCGTCTCACTTGCAACTAAATTAATTTTGGTAAGCTCCTGATCCTGATAGTATATAGTCGCCGTGCCGATTACCGTGCCCTTAGTCACAGGGGTGTCGATAACCTCAGGAACATCCGCCTCAATCTTTATATCGCTATCCTCCATATCTAGGGGAAGCATAGTAGAATAAGCATATTCAGGTACGAGCAACAATGTATCTTTGTCCATTGCATAATTCACCTTAATCTCGCTGACCGGAGTTTGTTCAGCAACGACCTGCTGAAGCTCCATATTTCCGAAGGCCCATTCGTACAAAGCCTTGCTGTCTATCATAGCACCGTTTTCAGCATAGTTGCCGTACTCATCGTAACATGGCGAGTGCATTGCTACACACAGATATGCCACACCGTCCTTGGTAGCTGTCGAAACCAAACAAAAACCAGCTTCGTCGGTAGTACCTGTCTTAATTCCTCTGGCATATTCATAGTAGTAGTCCGGCTCGTTTTCATTTATCAGACTGTTCGTAGTTATCAGTGGGTTTTCGCCGTCCTCGTCCAGGCTGAGGTAGTAGCTGGTGGTGTTTGTCACCTCTGTAAAGTGCGGCGTGGTGATGGCGTACTCGGTGATTTTGTACATATCAGCCGCAGTGGTGTAGTGATCCTCGTCGTGCAGTCCGTGGGGATTTGTAAAATGGGTGTTTGTACATCCCAGCTCCTTAGCCCTCTGATTCATAAGCTCAACAAAAGCTGAAACATCGCCGTTTCCAACGTAATCCGCAAGCACCAAGGCTGCATCGTTGCCCGAGGGAACCATCATGCAGTACAAAAGCTCCATAACGCTCATCTTTTCTCCTGCATAATCCTCAAGCCCGGCTATTGAACTGCCCGTTCCTGCAAGCTCGTCCAGAAGGTCCTGATTGATGGTGACCATTGTGTTGTCAAGGTCATCCACCTGCTCGGTCACTACAATATATGTCATAATTTTTGTAGTCGAAGCCGGATAGCATTTCTCATTCGCATTTTTTTGGTAAATCGGTGTGTCAGTGTCGAGGTTTACCAAATAAACATAATCACTGTAAAGGTCAAAGCCGGGGTCAAAGTTTACCGAAGCCGCACCAGCGCTCACCGAAAACATAGAAGTTATAATAACCAGCATCATCACAAATGACGCCAGTGCAAACAATTTTTTTCTCATAGTATTTTTCCCTTCCCTATGGTAAAATGTTAAGTAAAAATATGATACAACATTTTTTGTGAAATTTCAATTACTACAACAATAAAATTTACTTGTTTCAACAGGCATATAAAAAGGAGGCAAATGCAGATGAAGCTGATTCACACAGGAGACTGGCATCTGGGCAAAATTATCTACTCACGCTCCATGCTCGACGAGCAGAAAAGCTTTATATCTGACTTTTTTATCCCACTGATAGAGCTTGAAAATCCCGACGCAGTTATTATCGCCGGGGATATCTTCGACCGCAGTATAGCCCCACCGGAAGCTATAAAACTGTTCGACGGCTTTATAAGCTACATAAGCGGCAAAGGCATTCCCCTGCTCGCAATAACAGGAAACCACGACGGCAGGGAAAGGATAACTCTCGGAGCTGAGCTGCTTAAAAAAAGCGGGATTTACATAGTCACGGACTTAAAGGACGCCTTTGAGCCTGTGAGCATAGGAAATCTGAATTTTTACCTCATCCCCCACATTGAGCCCGCACAGGTAAGGGAATATTTCCAAAATGACGAGATACGGGGGTTCTCGGACAGCTACAAAGCTGTGACGGATAAAATATACGAAGATATAGACGACAGCGCAGTAAGCATTGCGGTTTCCCACTGCTTTTTAAACGGCTGTACCATAAGCGAGTCCGAAGCCCCGATGTACATAGGCGGAAGCGCTCAGGTAAGCTCAGAGTTATTCGACCGCTTCAAGCTTGTACTACTCGGACATCTGCACTCTCCTCAACGGGCAGGCGACAACGGGTATTACTCGGGCTCGCCGCTCAAATACTCCTTTGACGAGCAAAGGCAGAAAAAAGGCGTGAACATTTTTGAGCTGAAAAACGGTGAATTTGAACGTCGGTTCGAGCCATACTCCCCCATACACGACATGAGGACGATTTCCGGCGAATTCAACTCCCTGCTGGGGCAAGCTAAGCTCAACCCGAGCGAGGACTATATACACATACACCTAAAGGACGAAAAGCCCATATTCATGCCTATGCAAAGACTCAGAGAATATTACCCAAACGCTCTCGAGCTGAGCACCGAGCTTCTCCCCTCTCCCGAGAATGTCACTGCCGCTCCTGCGCGCAGGAGCTTCGGAGAGCCCGCTGATGTATTCAGGGAATTTTCCTCTCAGATCTGCGCTCAGGAAGCGACAAACGAGGATTTGGAGCTGTTTGAAAAAATAGTAAGGGAGGCGCTTGAATGAAACCCTTAAAACTTGTAATGGAGGGATTCGGCTCATACCTGAAAAGGACTGAGATTGATTTCACCGAATTTAATTCCTCATTGTTTTTGATAACAGGTCTTACCGGCGGCGGCAAGACCACAATACTCGATGCAATCTGCTTTGCACTGTACGGGAAGGCTACCGGGGGACTGCGAAGCTGGGAGGAAATGAGGAGCATAGCCGCAGACATTTCCACCCCGACGCTCGTTGACTTCACCTTTTCCATCGGTGAAAAGACTTACCGCTTTTGCCGCAGTCAGCACGCCTACACAGGCAGGAAGGACGGGCTTACAAAGATAAAGACCGAGAACAGCTGCTATGAGCTCAAAGCCGAGGGAGAAACACTCCTCGCAACAGGTGCGGATAGAAACATAAACTCAAAGGCACAGGAGCTTTTGGGTCTTGACTGTGAACAGTTTTCCAAGGTCATGATCCTCCCACAGGGCGAATTCAGGCGACTGCTGCTTGCGCCGTCGGTGGAAAAGTCAAAGCTTCTGGAAAAGCTGTTCAACGCCGAGCAGTGGTCGAAAATTACCGACAAAGCCGTAGCGGCGGCGGCAGAATCCAAAAAGCAAGCCGAGGAAATAGCCGCCAAACGCTCGGCTGTGCTAAGCTCCTTCGGCTGTGAAAACGACGATGAGCTTGAAGGGAGAGCCTGCGCCGCACAAAAAAAGCATGCGGAGCTTGAAAAGCTTGCTCTGGAGCTTGGCGGTAAGCTCAAAAAAATCGAAGGTGAGCTTGAGGCGTTAAAAGCCCGTGAGGAGGCTTCAAAACAGCTTATCATAGCACGGGAAAGCCTTGACCGTGCGGTCAAAAGCAAGGAGAGTGCCGAGGCGGAATATCACAGAGCCAAGAAAGAGCTTGAAGCCCTGCCCGAAATACAAGAAGCGACCGTGAAGCTCCACGAGAGGATAAAGTCACTTGAGCAGGCTCTGGAAAATATCAAAGCCGTATCTGATTTAAAGTCGAGCCTCAATGCCTGTTCCAAGGATTTAGAAAAAAACGAAAAAACCTCCCTTGAGCTGACAAGGAAGGGAAACCAAATAAGCCAACGGCTTAAAAACGGAGAGGAATACATAGGGAATCTCAGAAAGGACATCGAAAAAATCCCGGCGGCAATGGCAAAGCTGCAGACCTTAAAAGAGGTGAGCGAGGGCTATTCAAAGCTTTCAAGCCTGAAATCGGAGCTGGAAACGGCACAGAAAAGAGCCGATATCTCGGCTTCACAGCTAAATTCACTGCGCTCAGAGCTTGAAGCCCTGAAAGAGGGCGAGCGCAGCCTTGATGAAAAGCTGAGGGGCAACATGGCTCTTTATCTCTCCGCCTCGCTTTCAGACGGCAAGCCCTGCCCCGTGTGCGGCTCGCTCAGCCACCCCTCCCCTGCCTCACACGCTAAAAGCGACGAGCAGGGACTTGAACAAAAACAGCAGGAGCTTAAAAATCTGATACAGAAAAAGGAGGCTCAGTGCTCAAGCAAGCTTGCAGAGCACTCAGCCGACACAGCCACAGTGGAAAACATTCAAAAATCCCTTGCCGAGCAGGAAAAAATCTGCTCCGGGTACAACATATACTACAAAACCTTCAAGAGGGATTTACAGTCTCAGACGGAGAGTCTGAACGCTTTAAGGCTCAGCAGCTCCAAGCTGCCGGAGGCGGAAAAGCTGCTTGAAAGTCTCAAGGCAGCTTTTGAAGAAAACCGCCTCAGTGCCGAGAGGCTGTCTGAGGTTATAATGGCGCACAGAGCAGAGCAAATCAAGCTAAAGGAACAGCTGAAACTTTTGCTTGAGCAGGGTGGACTTGAGGATGAAGAAAAAACCACGTCGGAGCTTAATAGCGCAAGGGCGAAAAAGACTGAGCTTGAAAAAACAGCTTCACAGCTTCAAAATAATTTCACCGAGGCTCAGTCGGTTTTAAAATCCCAGACCGCTATCGCAGAAGAAAGACATTCAAAGCTCAAGGAAATACAGACTAAGCTTTCAATCTGTGAAAAGGCGTGTGAAAATATTGAAGCCGAAAGCGCCGAAAACGCCGAGAAAATCTGCGCTGAAATCCGTATTCAGCTAAACCAGGCATACTCCCTTGGCGGTGAAGCTAAAAAGGAGAGCGAAAGCTTAAATTCGGCTTTAACACTTTTAAAAAAGCACGGCGAAAAAGCCAAAGCCGCCGAGGCTTTATACTCCTCCACCCAACGCCTCTCCGATATGCTCAGGGGAAACAATCCGATGAAGGTGCCTATCAAGATGTTCGTCCTCGGAATGATGCTCGACGACATACTTTTGCAGGCAAACAAATACTTCGCAATTCTGAGCGAGAGCAGATACAGCCTTGAAAAAATAACCGAGGAACAGGGCGGCCGCTCGCTCAGGGGGCTTGACCTGGAGGTATTCGACGGGAATTACGGCGGCTGCCGCCGGGTTTATACCCTCTCGGGCGGAGAGATGTTTCTTGCCTCCCTCTCCCTCGCCTTCGGGCTTTCGGACGTGGTGCAGAGCTATTCCGGCGGGATACGGCTTGACTCAATATTTATTGACGAAGGCTTCGGCTCGCTGGACAATGAGACTATTCAGACCGCTATGAAGGCTCTGCACAAGATAAGCGGCATGGGCAGAACCGTCGGGATAATCTCTCATGTATCTCAGCTTCGCGAGCGCATAGGCAACAAGATAGTGGTAAGCACCGACAAAAACGGCAGTCATGCAGTCATCGTGACCGAATGACCGTCGCTCTTATTACGTGCATATTTGTAATTAGTTTAATCCGGGGGTGCGTGAGTAGAAATCATGTTCATTTATCACAAAAACCGCATATCTATGCGGTTTTTGTGGCGTCATATATCAAACTGTAGCAACGCCGTAGCAATAAATATAATTAAATTAATTTAAAAATAGAGATTTATGACACACGAGCAAGGCATCAATTTTGAAAAAAGCTATTGCATTTTTTCTTTATTACAGTAAAAAAATCCATACAAACATTTAAGGGGTATTCATGAAGAATTTGATTTTACTGTTCTCTATCTTCAATTACAATTACCCCGCTCTTTTTTACGGGCTTGTTATGGCGCAATCAGAAAACCTTATCGGGAGTTCTCTCGAAGTAACCGATATCTACTTTCCATCTCATGCCACTGGAAATTTATTACGAAAGGCTCGGATATCGGCAAATTTTCTTGTGAGTAAAGATAAATAACCGAGCGCTGGATAAATAATTATCCAAGAAAAATACTCGGTGGACAATCTTCAAATGATCTGATTCATCAATTAAATATTACTTGACATTTGTGGTCATTCCTTATTGCAACTTAGGTTGCAATTTAGACCCCAGACAAATCCAAAATAAAATACTTGACACCCCCACTCCAAGGTGATATAATAATTGGGCAGCTGTGAGCTAGGAAATACTTAAGCGTATATTTTAGGTTTAGCTTACACAACTGCTGTATAAAATGTTTTTAACAGATTTTCTGTTAAAATATATGTGGATTAGGATATGTTTCCCACCTCGGTCTCTCAGCCGTGTAAAATTTATGAGAGAAAAATTAAATATGCAGGTATGGCGGAATTGGCAGACGCGCATGGTTCAGGTCCATGTGAAAGCAATTTCATGCAGGTTCAAGTCCTGTTACCTGCACCAAGTTTATATGCTCAATAATCGTGATTCTAAAGCCGTTTTTTAGAAAAAGGTAATGCAACGGTAATGCAACGATGTTTTGAGCGCAAATAAAACAGCCCGGAGCGGTTTTCAATAACCTTCTCCGGGCTGTTTTGTCTTAGTTAGATATTATTTTTATTTGAGCAGAGAGTAGAAGGTTTCCTTACCTGCCACTCCGTCTTTTTCCAGACCTTTCTTAGTCTGCCAGCTCAGGACTGCGCTGTAGGTTTTAGCGCCGTATTCACCATCGAATCCGCCCGTGTCATAGCCGTGGCAAATCAACGCCGACTGAAGCAGTTTTACATAATCTCCGGTTGCGCCCTTGCTGATTATGCGAATAGCCGCCTTGGTTTTTGCCCCCATTATTCCATCAACGCTCAGTCCGGCTTTATAGGTTGCGTTCAAATAGCACTGCAACGAGCCAACAATCGCCGATTTTG
>CAMMVF010000022.1 GCA_946500295.1 uncultured Clostridia bacterium
TATCAGTTCATTATAAAAATCTTAGATTTTTGTCTTGACAACTGAGCCACTATATAATGCTACTAAAACAGTTGTTACAAGCAATGCTGCTGCAACTACCGAAGAGACTATAATAATTACTGATTTTTTATTTTTCATAATAAACTCCTTATGCGTTTATATTCTTTGATGTGTTTGTCAGGACAATTTTTTATCAAGATAACTAACAGCGTCTTGATAACTCATAGCTTCATTTCTATCAGCAAGCTGATAATCTGTATCAAAAATAACAAAGCTATGGTCGTTATACATTAGTATATGTGACATTGAATCTAAAAGATTATACTTATAAATTTCACTGTTTTCATAACCCACATCTTCGCCTTCAACAATTCCTGACTTCTCGTCAGGTCTTTCGTAAACATCGGGCATATCAGAATATGTTTGTTCGCATATTAATTTTGGGTTGAGATTTTCACCGTCCCAATCCATACGGTAAATATTATTAGTTCTTGTAAAGCTAACTCCACGATAATCTAACCAATACAAATCTTTAGAATCATTAACCTGAAAAAATAAGTATTGATGATAAAACTGAGAAGCGTAATCAAGATGAGAAACATCATCACTATCGGTATATGCCAATTTACACTCACCGTCTTTATAAGTGTAAATTTCACATCTGATATAATATCCAAAACTTGTCGGATCATCTGCATCCATAAATGCAATAATCATTTCAGGAGTTTCATTACCCAAAACATCAGCAAAAACAACAGGTTTGCTTTCACTATCATCAATTTGCCAGTCGTATGCCTTTATTTCGGCTGAACGATCCTTTAATTTTTCTTTATATGCCTGATAAGCTTCGTGATAATCAGGCTTAGGGGCTTGAGTAGTTTTCGCAACCGTTGGTTTGGTTTCTGCCTGTGCGGTTTGCTGTATTGTGGTTTGTACTGTTGCTTGCTCTTGTGTAGTGTTTGATACTTCACCTTTTGCGTTACAACCGCTAAAAGCAACACTTATCATCGGTACTAACATTGAAATCAGCAATATAAGACATTTTTGTTTTGCAGTTTTCATAAAATTTCATTTCCTTTTCTTAATATATTTTTAGGCGATAAAGGTCGTATGTTGTAAACTCTATATATTAGACTCTTGAAATGTCGAAAAGGTTCATTTTTTCGACAACTTTTTTAAATGAAAATTAGTTTTGTATCAATGCACAAATATAATCACTTTTATTTGGAAGTTATCACCAATAAGAGATAACTAATAAAAAGTACGTAACAGAAGCTACGAACGAAAAACACATAGCTCCTTTGTTGCCAAACAAAAATATCAATAGTCACCTAAAGTGCATAAAAATAAGCCTACCTTTTTACCGAAATAAAAACACACTTAAGTGAACTTGAAATTAAATTTTTGTTTGGTTTGTTTGGCAAAATTATTTTTTATTTTAGCATATAATATGTGAAAATTCAATATTTTTGTAAATTAACTTTCAAAAATTTATGAACTGACTAGTAAAATTTGAAGGTTAATTTCATTTTATGGGAACAACTTTTAGCTGTTCCTTTTTCTTAGCTGTGTAATGCTGAGGTATTGTTATCTGAATCGTTGTATCTACAACTACTCTCCTGCTAAATGACTTTGTTAAGTCTTTTACTTCAATACAAGACCATTATAGATTTCGACAAACAGCCGGAGCATATTCGTGAGCAAGACCGAAAAGCAGTAGCCAATATTATGCTTTCTAAAAAAGACTTTATAATGGACGGGCACTATGCTTTTGGAGACACCATAGCTTTCACCGAAGAAGAAGGCAATATGTATGATGTCTACTTGTACTTATATATAGAGCCGGCGGTATTAAGAAATCGAATCAAAAACTCTCCCAAAAATCAAAAGTACGCCCACTATGATGTTGAGAAATGGCAAAGCCGTGAGATTGATGGCTTGCGTGAGTATTGTCATAAGCACAATAAAGATTTTTATGTTGTGGACAATCCGCCCACTAATACTTTTGAAGATGTGTCACAGGTTATTGAATTTATTAAAGCCATTAAAGATGGGTACAGTTGCGCAGAATACGCAAAGAAATGTGCAGATAAAATTATCGAACACACACCTGTCGGTATTGTCTATCTTTTGGACGGCGATAAAACCATTACCGTTGAAGATACAAGTAGCAAGATTCTTGGCTATTCAACACATTTATATGACGGAAATTTTTACACGGGTTATCAGGCGTGGAAGCAGCGCAAGGAATTTGATGATTATATATGCCCTGACTTAAAGAATACGGCAATTGAGTATAATCGACAGATATTAAATCATATCCACAATCCTGCATACATACTGACTTCCGGCAATGAGACCATCTGGAAATACATCTCGCATATATTGGATATTCCGTGCTTTGACGGAGCAGAAATGTCTGCTGAAACCAAATTGTATATCACTAAGCATCTGCAGGAAGCAGGATATACTGTTATTGCATATGGGGATGGAATGAATGATTACTATATGCTCAAGCAGGCAGATAAAGGTTTTTTGAAAACAACGCCGAACGGCGAGGTTAGCCGTTCGCTAAAAGGAATGGATTTGGAGGGATTGATATTTGTTTGAGCTTGAGCATACAGAACAGGTGAAGCGATTAATCGAGATTACAAAGTCGAACTCAGGCATTTCAGGTCCTGAACTTGCAAAAGCACATATCGAGCTTGGCAGGCTGCTTTCCGCTTATCTTCCTGTTGAACCTATGGATACTACGGTAATAGCTATGATGCGTGGCGGTATATTCTTTGCACAGGGAATTTACTTTGGTCTTGGATGTAAGTTTCAGCTTTTTGATCCTAAAAAGGATCAATATATCCGACCTCAAACAAAGTATGTCATTGTTGCGGATTCTGTCATCAACACAGGTTCAACAATCAAACCTATCCTTGAACCCGATACACTTATAGCTTCTTGTGTGATTAATGAAAAAGTTGTGCTGTTTTTCCAAGATCAGCTATATACCGTAAGAGTATCTAAAAACTCCTATGTCGGCAGCAACATAAAGAAACAAGAAGGTGGCAAGGGACCGGATACGACAATGCGGTTGTTTAACCTAATCTAAGAAACATATCCTTGAAACAAAAAGGCTGATGCAGTCTGTATTGGATTACATCAGCTTTTTGATTTTGGAAGAAATAAGTGTATAATTGTTGCAAGAATCTTTTTTAGATAGCTTTGATTGAAACCTTATCCTTTGTCTTTGAGTTTAATCGAAACATCTTTTCCAAGCGCATCAAATACTCTGATTAAAGTATCAATCGAGATATTATGACGACCACTTTCTATACGACAGATATTTGATCGATGCATACCGGTGAGTTTAGCTAGTTCCATTTGAGAAAGTCCTTTTTCGAGCTTTACCTGAACCATTTTAGATATTATCGCCTGACGCTTTTTAACAATATCATCGCTTGTTTTGATATAAACCACCTCGAAAATTTGTTATCATATATGATAACAAAAGCTAAGAGATAAAAAGAGTGTAAACAGGAATGAATGGTAAACCTTAGAACTTCCACAATATTAAAACAACGACTTATCAAGAAGAAAATCAATGATACCAATATTGAGGAACCCGTTATCATCATACCATCTTTTGCGGATATCTTGTCGGACTATTATCTTTGGGAATGAATCTCCAGTTAGGGAAAGGGGTTTAGATTCAGTGATGATTTTATCCTCGGTTTCCATAGCGTAGGCGGATTGAATATATATTTTCTTGCCGCCCTTTGTAGCTATAAAATCTATTTCTCTTGCTACATTTTGACGATTACCGGATTTGTTTTTCTCCGTAGAATACACGATACCGATATCAATGTAACAACGGCGAATAGTCAATTCGTTATAGACGATGTTTTCCATTATGTGCGTCATTTCGTTTTGTCGGAAGCCGATACGGGCGTTTCGCAAGCCTACATCCTCACAGTAATACTTGTTTGGGTAGTCAAAATATGACCTTCCTTTTACATCATATCGCTTGCACTCGTTGAATAAGAAAGCATCCTCTAAGTGATTGATATATGAACTGACTGTATTGGTGGAAACGACACTTTCTCCGCTTCGCTTCTGAACAGAATTCATTGAGTTAGCAATCTTGGAGGGATTAGTAAGAGAGCCGACAGACGAGCAGAGCAAATCTAAAATGCCTGATAATACATCTTCTCTTTTGATCTTTTTTCTATCAACAATATCTTTGATATATACCTCTGAAAAAAGCGATTGCAGATAGCTCATTTTTGCTTCGTCGTCAGGACGCGAGAGTATAAGAGGCATTCCTCCGTAGAGAGCATAATCAAAGAAAGCGTCGGTTTTGTCACCGCCTGCTGCCGAATAATATTCTGCAAATGATAACGGGTGTACTCTTATTTCATCGCTTCGACCTCTAAATTCTGAGAGAATATCGCTTGACAGCATCTTTGAGTTACTGCCTGTAACATACACATCTAAGTTTGAAAGTTCCTTAAGGTCGTTAAGAGCGTCGTAAAAACGTATCTTCGCTCCATCGGGATTGTACGGATTTGGAACTTCGTCGGACATCTGAATCTCGTCCACAAAGAGATAGTATTGTTCGCTTTTGCCCTCGGCAATGCTCCTTACATATGAAGCAAGCTCCAGCGGGTTACGATAACGAATATCTCTTGCAAGGTCGAGTTCGACAGTAATGATCTGTTCTGGCTTTACACCTTGCTCGTACAGATAATTCCTATAAATTGTACGAAGGAGATAGGACTTACCGCAACGGCGAATACCCGTTATGACTTTGACCTGACCATCCCAAGCAAACGATTTTAGCTGAGATAAATATGAATCACGTTTTATTTCCATTAACAACAACTCCTATTGAGAACTTCACTTGCATATTATTCAACTTCTCAATTAAATTATACGTGATGAGAATCAAAAAGTCAATATTTTCATTGAGAATTTCACTTGTTTGTTATTGAAGTTTTCAATGAATAAATTAATCTACCACTCTCCTTACTAAATGAACGAAATTGAAAATAAAACGTGGTTTGAATAAATATTCTCCCATATGTGTAATTATATACTTGAAGCCCTTAATAAAGTAAATTACTGCTCAATGATGGGAATCTCTTTATCTATAAAGGGAGTTTTATCCACTAATCTACAAGAGAAAGCCTTAAAATTGATTCCTTTGGTTTTTCCAACACAATAATAGCTGTAAAACTCAGATTTCTTATTTATCCGTATGACCTTTACATATGGGTTTAATGAGACGATAAAGTAATAAACAGAATAACCCTTGTCCACCAAAGAGAAAAGCTGTCTATACTGGTTTAACGCTCTTTCGGAATATACCGTAGGAAAAATAGCTTCTTTATCAGTCGTGATTAAGCTCTTAATTTCGAGGATCGTCTGAGAATCTTTAATTATAAAATCAGCCTTATAATTTTCTAAGTGTTTTTCTTTTTGAATCGTCTTCCTTTTTCCAAGGAAGGAAAAGCGTCTTTTATTTATAGAATTCTCAATGGCTTTATTTGCAAGCGAGGAATTCAATAGGATAAAGCTTCTTTTGTATGGTAAAGCTAGTAAGGAATACTGAGTCCGTGTGTTTTTTGAGCTTGTTGGAATTAGTATTACCTTTTTGTTTTCTAAGGATAAAAAATTACTTAAGTGACAGGATGAAGGAACATAGCAGATATTATCCTGATTATTAATTGCAACCTCGCATAGAAATCTATTTTTTAGCTCACGCTTAAAGATTCCAGAAACGAATCTATCTTTGCCAAATGTGGGCATTTTTATCATCTCCTTACAGAGTGCTTAAAAACTCCTCGAGCTCATTTTCGGTAATATATAAGCCCTGTAAACGCTTTGTGTCTGTTTCAGTCACCATCAACATATCACCTTTTCCGAGAAGATTTTCAGCGCCGGACATATCAAGTATGGTTTGCGAATCTGTATGGGAAGGAAGCCTAAAGGATACTCTGAAGGGAATAACCGCTTTCAAGGCACCAGTAACAATCTGTGCAGAAGGACGCTGAGTGGCAATAATAAAGTGAATGCCGAGGCTCCTTACTCTCTGGAGAAGCATTAACAAGGTTTTTTCAAATTCCTTACGTGTTCCAAGCATTTCAGCGGCTTGTATCAAGTCCGAATATTCATCAATTATAACTACAAGACGCTTTAGCTTGTTATCGGGATTCTTTGAATTATAAGATTCGATGTTTTTACTTTTACAGGAGCGCAGAGCTTTGGTTCGCACTTCCTTGTCTTTTTCATTAATCTGCGTTATTTTCTCTAATGCTTCCTCGGCATCAACCACTATATTTCCGCCATACAAATGTGGAATATCCTCAAAGAAAACAAAATCCGTCTGTTTTGGATCAATAATGAGAACCTCTAGCTCATCCTTACTGAATTGTTTTAGTAAGCTTACTAAAATACTTTGAAGAAATACGGTTTTGCCAGAGCCTGTGGTGCCTGCGATCAGCATATGAGGCGCATCAGCTATATCAATTATCTCAAAGCTGCCATCAGGCGCTTGTCCAGCAATTACATTGAGATAACCACTAGTGCTTTTCAGTAGCTCTAAGTGCTCATTTAGGCTAATAATACTATTATTTGTTACAAAAGGAACATCTACTGAGATATATTTTGTTCCCTTAATGTGCTCAATTAGTATTTCTCCATTAGCTTCAAGCTGAATTCCGATATCCTCCTTAGCCTTCAGTAACGAACGGATAGTTTCTCCAGATTTTAATTCAATTTTAAACCGTGTAAAACGTGTTGCTTCTTGTACCTTATCAACAGCTACAGGAAAAGCGTGAATATTAAAATCCCTTAAAACCTTATTCATTCGAGCGCATTTTTCTTCAAGAATCCGATGATTGGCTTTTTTATCCAGCTCAGCTTGATTGCTCTCTTTTATATTGGATTCAGATGGGGATTGAGTTTTCTTTGCTTTTTTCTCAATTTCATCGGCTTCATCAGCTATTGTGGAGTTATTTTCGTAATTTGCTTGATTTAGCTGAATTGTTGTTTGTGCTTCTTTTTCTTCAAGCATCGACAAGCTAAAGGATGAGTTTGATACAATTGCTTGAATTATCTGACTACCTAAGGTAGTTAAATAATAATTCTTACCCTTGTAGCAATCAGCACCTTTATATAATTGCTTGTAGGCGCTCAGCTCCTCGTTAAAATTCTCATAGTAAATATTCATATTTATACAAACAGAAAGCTTCCCTGCAAATAAATCATTTAATTGCACAACATACTCTCGTTTGATTTTTGGTGAAAAACTTGCTTGGAATAGAGCGTCATAAACCTGCTCTCGAAGAATTTCACGTCTGGATACGGTAGTGATTTTTTCTGTCTTACTGAACATTTCAAGTATTAATGCTTCAATAACAGAAGCTTGATTAACCGCATCGCCTTTAATTGTTTTGTGACCTTCATCGATCTCAAAGGCTTTATAGGTTTTAACCTCAATAATATCAACAGTAACGTCAGACTGTGATTCATCCGAGAGATTTATTCCGATGAGATCAGGTAGGTGTCCGTCATCTCTTTCTGACAGCCATTCCTTAGCAAGCTGAGTATCTAGGCCTACCAATATGCTGTTTGGATTCTTTCCCTTATAGATAATAGCAGCTATTGCGCTTCCAAGGCTTCCTTTACCGTGATTTTGGTCAAAGATTTTGTTGGTAGAATGAGAGATGATACTCAGCAAGCCTTCGTCATTGACCTCACGTGTAGCTTCGATAATTTCTTGATTTCCCTTTTCTTTTGGAAGATAATTTCCTAAATTCTTTACAAGAGTATCATAACCACGAATGAATTTTAAGCTGTTGTTTGAATAAATACCAATCGATCTATAGCTATTCTCTTTATAATATAGCTTTTCGCTAGCAGCTCGTAACGAAGCATCCCAGCTTTTTAGGCTTTGGTCAAGGATTACTAACCAATCCGCCTTATTCAATAAGCTGTCATAAGTCGATTTTTTTAAAGGTGTATGAAAATAGGTTCCTGTATGACTAAAGGAAGAAGGGTGTTCGTTAAGACGTTCAATTATTTTTGAATAGGTTGAGAACAAGCCTCCCTCGTTTGCAGGACTTATCTCGACCTTCTCGTCAATAGCGTCATAGGTGTATACCTTTGGAACGCATAATGGATGAATGTGCAATAGCTTATTATTCTGTCTGGTTTCGACCTTAACCTCATTTGGATCAAAAATAACATTGACCTTGAAAACAGGGTTATGCACCTGAACAGAGGTGTAAAGGAAATATCAAAGCGTAACGGAGTAACAGCAGAAAAAGGACGAGAGGTAAAAGTCGGAAAGCTGAAAAGTGCCACGAGCAAGCGAGATGTTCCGCTGAACGATACTGCAATAGAAATGATACTTGATTTAAGAAATAAATTCTACTTCGGAGAAGACTCACCGCTGATACCCGATGAAAACGACAACTTCACCCGACCTGTCAACTTCAGAAAACGCTATTACAGAATCCTCAAAGCCGCAGGCATAGAAACCAAAGGCTTGCACTCGCTCCGTCATACTTTCGCCACAAACCTTGTAAACGGCATAAAGCAAGAGGACGGCTCAATCAAATCATTAACTCCAAGACAGGTTGCTGATCTGCTTGGACATACAACTTCTGAAATAACTGAACTCTATTATGTAAAAAGAGATTTGACAAAACTGAATGGGGTAACGGATGGGTTTGAGTTATAAATACAAAATAACAAAAATCGGTATTATAGTTTAATATATTTTTCATATAAACTGATTTTGTTTTTAGGAGAAATTTTTCTGTGAATATATTTTTGCTTTTTGTTATTGTGGTTTTTAAAATATGTAAAATTGTCAGTATGTGTGATAGAGTTAAAATAATGAAGTTTATCTGTGTTATTTAGATATGTAATTAATAAAATATCATTTATAGAATCTTTATTATAATGAATTACAATATATTCTTTTTGCCCAGATACTAAAGGAGTATTTAGGCAATAATAACTATCATTTTTAGGGTCTTTTCTATTTATGATTATTTCAACTGCGGAGATAAGAGTGCTTCCTGTATTTTCAATTTCAATAAATAAGAAATTTTTCTCTATTTTATTGCTGTTTGTGAAAACTTTAAAAAGGTGTTTTTGATGTTTCTCAATATCTATTAATTTTTTTATCTGATTGTAATTATATAATTTTAAATCGACATACATTTTATTTGATTCAACGATCTTATTTAACAAAGCAGAAAACATAGCTATAAAAATGGGTAAAATCACTCCAGTTATAATGACTTGGTTTTTAGAATCTTGGTAACCAAGATAAATAGAAAATGTAGCGCAAACTGCAAGAAGTATTACAATTTGTTTGAAATAAGATAGATTCCTAAAGAAATGTTTCATAACAACACCCTTCCGTGCATTTTATATTGTGAGCTGTTACAATATGTTTTTGATGCTATTTTGATGATGTAGCAGACGGAAACGTTGGAATTATTAGCGCCGGTTGAACATTTTGATGCCTGAAATAAGCGTCAAAAGCGGAAAATCAGACCGTGCTCCGTACATAAAAATATATCAAAAAACGGCTTAAACGCAGTGTTTAAGCCGTTTGTCTTGGCAGGGGCAGAAGGACTTGAACCCTCGGCACGCGGTTTTGGAGACCGCTGCTCTACCAACTGAGCTATACCCCTATATTAATATGTTTCACAGCAAGAGTTATGTTATCATATTTCAACGAAATAGTCAAGTGCTTTTTCAATATTTTCCCTCCCCCGCGGAAGATGCGCCTGCTCACAGTCATTTTTCTTATTCGCAGATAATATAAATATACTGTACATTTCGGGAGGGATTCGCTTGAGGAAGATTTCATTTAGGACAGCCGGCATAGCCGGAGTAGCGTTTACCTTTGTCATGGCAAGTCTTCTGCATTTCTTCTACGACCTCAGCGACGGCCACATCCTCGCCGTTTTGTTCGGCGCGGTCAACGAAAGCGTTTGGGAGCATATAAAGCTGTTTATTGCGCCCTATGTTGTCTGGTCGATTTTTGAGCTTAGCTGTCTCAACCCCAGATTTAAGCCCTATGTGGTCGGCAGGGTCGTAGGACTGTACGTCTTCCCAGTCGGTATCACTGCCCTTTATTACTCCTACACCGCCGTACTCGGCACCAACCTGCTTTGGATAGATATTCTCATCTCCTTTGTGGTCTGCGTCCTCGCCCAGCTTGTTTCATATAAAATATACCAATACGGCGATGCCGCCGCAAAATGGTTTCCCCTTGCGATAGCGGCGCTGGTGCTTATGGGGGTAATGTACTTCACCTTCACCGCAGTTCCGCCGAGGGTAGAGCTGTTTCGAGACCCGATAACCGGCAGCTTCGGCATTCCGAACTCGGGCTACAGCTCGGGGCAGGGCGGCATACAAAACGCAATCTTAATCTGACTACAGCATGCCGAGCTTAAACATAAAATACACCAACAGCCCTCCGCACACTGCGCTCAACACTGTAAACGCCACCCTCATAGCAATCACTTTCCTGCGCTTAAACGCTGACGGTGCGTCCATACTTTTGAGCAGCTTCAGCGCCTCCCTCTCGAGTATCTGCTGCTGCGCCGAGGCAAACTCCGGCTTGACTATGAGCAGAGCCTTTTCATAGTACATGCTCCCTGTTTGGCTGACCTCTATCATCTGCCTGTTGATCCCTTTAATCATAAAATATCACTCCCGGTTACAAATTTATTTCAATTTTTTATCAAAAATCGTCCTCACAATGAGCTTTGACAAGATTCAGAGCAATTATTCGCTTCAAGAAAAAAACTTATCGACATTTTTAGACTAATTTAAAGTTATTTCCTCTGATTTTTTGCACATTATCCACCTAAGTTATCCACATTCTTTTTTCCAATTTAGAATTATACCCTATGTAAATTCCGCTTAATCAACAAAAATGTGGATAACTATGTTAACAACGAGCACAACTAAGCGAAAAAGGGGTCGATTTTACGCAAAACCTGATGTTATTAACATTTCCTACTTATCAACAGTTAATGTGCAAGTAAAATCCATGCAAAAGATTTAAACAATTTGTAATCTTTGCTTTGTCAACACCCTAAAAGCAATAAAATATATTACAAAATTGTAATTTTCATATTCTTCCGCTTAAGCTTCAAGATGATATAACCAAGTCGCCGATGCCCCCCGCCTCTGTAGGCAGCGGGGGGCTATTTATCAGTATGTATTTGCACTTTCACACGGAGCAGGCAGAGATGTATTTTACTATGGCGACTGGATACGCACCCCCGGCGTGGCAATCTGCTGTTGCAACTACGGACTCAGACCGGTTACATTTAAGCTGGAAGCTACCGACACCCCGTCCGCTCTCGACTACACCCCCATCGACCGAGAAAAAGAATAATCGCCGCAAAAAAGGGGTTGTCGCAAATAATTGCGACAACCCTTTACCTGTATATATAATTATTACTCGCCGAAATATCTCTTGAGAAGTCCTGCGAAGCCAGCGCCGTGGCGAGCCTCGTCCTTAGCCATCTCGTGTACGGTGTCGTGGATAGCGTCGTAGTTGAGAGCCTTTGCCTTCTTGGCAATCTCAAACTTTCCTGCACAAGCGCCCTCCTCAGCCTCAGCTCTGAGCTCAAGATTCTTCTTAGTGCTGTCTGTAACTACCTCGCCCAGAAGCTCGGCAAACTTGGCTGCATGCTCTGCCTCCTCAAAGGCGTACTTTGTAAATGCAGCGGAAATCTCGGGGTAGCCCTCTCTGTCGGCTACTCTTGCCATAGCAAGGTACATTCCTACCTCTGTGCACTCGCCGTTGAAGTTATCCTTCAAGCCCTGATAAATCTCCGGGTCGCAGCCCTGAGCAACGCCTACCTCGTGAACCGTAGCATAGCTGCCAGTAGATGTTGCCTCCTTAAACTTTGAAGCCGGAGCCTTGCACTGGGGGCAAAATTCCGGGGGTGTATCTCCCTCATAAACATAACCGCATACCTGACATACAAATTTCTTCATTTTAATCTCCTAGCCTTTCTTTAAAATTACAGTTCTTACTTTAGCCCAGGCACATCGGCAGTGCTGTCGCTGTGAGCGTGCCTGCAGCTTGAGCATGTCCCGTAAAAAGTTATTGTGTGACGGTCAACCTCGCAGTCATACATGGAGGCTATCCTGTTGTCGAAGCTTTTGCTTCCGCCTACGCAGTCAACGTCGATTATCCTCCCGCATTTTGTACACACAAAATGCGCATGCGCCGAGGTGTTGCCGTCAAACCTCTCCTGACCGTTTACATTTGCCACAGAAACAACCAGCCCCTGCTCTTTAAACAAATTGAGATTCCTGTAAACCGTGCCCAAGCTCAGATTTGGATAATCAGATTTCAGGCGGTTGTAAATCCACTCGGCAGTCGGGTGGGTATTTGTAGAGCAAATCACCTCGAGCATAGCGTCTCGCTTTTTACTGAAATTCAGCTTTCTCATATCCACCTCTCCTTTAGCCGTTTAAAAACAGTAATCATAATTGTTTCTGTATACAGAATAACAGATAACTCTGAAAAAGTAAAGTGGTATTTTAAACTTTTTAATAAATTAACAATTTGCTCATTTTTTTACCGATTTTCTTCCCCGATGTAACACACTAATTATAGTAATCATACCATAGTAATATCGCAAGCTTTAAAAACAGCCATAAACATAAGCTTACAGGGAGATGATTTTTTGCCATCTGTATTTATAAGCCCCTCAACTCAGGAGTTCAACCCCTATGTTGACGGCGGAAACGAGGAATACTACATGAACCTCATCGCCGATGAGCTGATACCCTACTTAGAAGCGAGTGGAATTACCGTAGGGCGCAACAACCCGAACGAATCCTTGAGCGCCGCTATTGCAAAGTCAAACGCAGGCAACTACGACCTACACCTAGCCCTGCACTCCAACGCAGCCCCCGAAAGCCTCTCGGGCAGGCTCAAGGGAGCTGACGTGTATTACTTTCCCACCAGTTCCAGAGGTGCCAGAGCAGCACAGCAAATCGCCGCAAATTACAAGAATATCTACCCCGACCCGAACGACGTCAGGACTATTCCCAGCTCCTCCCTTGCGGAGCTAAGAAGGACAAAAGCTCCCGCTGTGCTCATTGAAACCGCCTATCACGACAACCCCGAGGACGCGCAGTGGATAAGGGAAAACATCGACGAAATAGCCCGAAACCTCGCCTTGTCGGTCACGGAATTTTTGGGAGTGCCTTTTTCCGAGCCCGTATGATATCGCAAATACAAACGGCTGTACCGAGAACAAAATCTCGATACAGCCGTTTTATCATATCTTCGTCTTTTCCTCTATCTTATCAGCCACAGCGTCAAGATACATACCCGTAAACAGCTCTACGCTGCCCGTGTCGGCGCATTTTGCTATACTCGGGTCAATCGGCAGCCTGCCGAGAACATCGACCCCATACTCCGCTGCGACTTCGTCGAGATGGCTCTCTCCATATATACTGTGTCTGTGTCCGCAGTCGGGGCACTCAAAATAGCTCATATTCTCGACAACACCCAAAATAGGGACATTCATCATTCTCGCCATTTTAACAGCCTTGCCGACTATCATCGACACCAGCTCCTGCGGCGAGGTGACAATCACTATTCCATCGACCGGAATAGACTGGAACACCGTCAGCGGCACATCTCCCGTTCCCGGCGGCATATCAACGAACATATAGTCTATGTCCTTCCATATTGTATCGCTCCAAAACTGCTTTACCGTGCCGGCGAGTATCGGTCCTCTCCAAACCACAGGGTCGGTCTCATTCGGAAGCAGTAAATTTACCGACATTACCTCGATGCCCGTCTTTGTCCTCACCGGCAAAAGCCCCTGCTCACAGCCCTGAGCCTTCTCCTTGTTTATTCCAAATGCCTTGGGGATAGACGGTCCTGTTATGTCTGCGTCCAGCACCGCACAGCGGTAGCCCCTGCGGCTCATAAGCACAGCAAGCAGGGAGGTTATCATAGACTTTCCCACTCCGCCTTTGCCGCTTACAACTCCGATTACACGCTTTACGCTGGAAAGCTCGTTGAGCTTCTCTATAAAATCCTGCGGATTCTGCCTCGAGGGACAATCCTCCCCGCAGCTTGAGCAGTCATGTGAACATTCTGCCATTTCAAAATCTCCTCATATTATATTTACAAACACAAATTTCGCAGTTTTCAATTACTTACTGCTTTTTTCCTCGAGCACGCTTTGGATCGTTCTCTCGGTCTCCAGCGAAACATCACTCTCAGCCGAAGCCTCCTGATTTTCAGCGTCGCTTTTGTCGCTGTGCTGTGCGTCGCCCTGTTCAGCTTCGTCCGATTCAGCCTCGTCATTGTCAGCTTCAGCCTCATTTTCGCTGTCAACCTCGATATCAAGCGTCTTGAGTTCGCTGTAATCAACCGGCTCATCATCGCTTGCGTTTTCCTCAGGCTTCTCCATCTCTGGAGAATCGTCTATCTCATAGCCGCTGAGGAAGGAATACGGCAATCCGTAACCCAAAGCTACCGCCGCTATTATAGCCGCAGCAGTGCCCGAAGCCGTGAGCTGCTCGTGAAGCGGAAGAAAATCGAGAATGTACGCACACACCGCATAAAGCGAGGGCAGGCAGATAAGAACGAGTGAGAAAATGCTGAATCTCTTGACCTGTCTTCCTTCTCCTACTCTCGTAGCATAGAAAAGAATAAGCCCAAACAGCACGAAAACCGCCATGTAAATCAGCTTGCCGACCAGGCTGTTGGAAAGCGAGCTTCCGGTAATCGCCGAGAAGAAGTAGGCGCACACGCCGAAGCCCAGGATTAAAAAGGCTGAAAACAGCAGATTTACTTGCTCTCTCTTAGTAGGTTTTTTCATTGAACTGTCCTCCTGAATATTAATAACAGATTAAGTTTAACAGAAAAATGTGACCGAATTATTACAATATGAAAAATAAATCAAATCAGCCTTATTTAACCTTTGCAGCCAGGCAATACCAGCCGTTTTCACAAAGCTTGTCAATCACCTCAAACGAAGACTCCAGCGCCGCCAAAACCTCATCAACTCTGGTGTCGATAATTCCGCTCATTATATACACAGCGTCATCAGCCATATACTCTCTTATATCCTCGCTGAGCAGCATGATTGCGTCAGCTACTATGTTTGCAAGCACCAAGTTGTATTTGCCGCTGACCTTGTCGGTGAGATTGCCGTGAATGATTTCTATTTTGTCTGAAACTCCGTTGAGCTCGGCGTTTTCACGGGCGGTTTTGACCGCCATCTCGTCAATATCAACGCCCACAGCCCTTTTCGCTCCGAGCAGCAATGCGCCCACAGCCAAAATTCCGCTGCCGCAGCCTACGTCGAGCACCTCGTCGCTCTCTTTCAGGTATTTCTCCATCGCCTCCAGGCAGAGCCTTGTTGTTTCATGCGTCCCCGTACCGAAGGCTACGCCGGGGTCGAGGTTTAAGACTGTGCGCCCCTTCGGGTCATAGCTTTCATACCAGCTCGGGCGGATGAGCAGCTTTTCTCCGACCTCAATCGGGTGGAAGTACTTTTTCCAGTTGTTCAGCCAGTCCTCCTCCTTACAGCTCGAGCAATCAATACTGTTCAATATTCCCTGTGCGCTGAGCATTTCACCGAGATAAGCCACTGCCTCCCGAGGATTTTCCTCGGGAGAGATATAGATATGGATAATCGTCTTGCTCCTGTCCCTGCCCAAAAGCTCCTCGTCAATCAGGTCGATATTCGCTATCTCCCTGACCTCCTGCTCGAGGTTCGAGTAGTCCTCCACATATATTCCATACGGCACCGTCATATGCGCTATAGCCTCGGCGCTCTCGGCGTCGGCGTTGTCAACCGAAATTTTTATCTCCGTCCAGTCCACGCTCATCCTCCTTTGCTTTCTGATATCATTGTATTATTCAAACATTCCCTTCAGCTTTTCAAAAAAGCCCTTGCGCTTTTGGTAGTTTTTCTCTCCCGTAGTCCCGTCAAACTCACGCAACAGCTCCTTCTGCTTCTGGCTTAGGTTTTTCGGCACCTCGATTGCAACCCGGACATACTGGTCTCCTCTGCCTCTTCCGCCCAAATGCTGAATACCCTTGCCCTTGAGCTTGAAAACATCGCCGGGCTGAGTTCCCTCATGGATAGAGTAGCTGACCTTTCCGTCCAAGGTCGGCACGGTCACCTCTGCGCCGAGGGCGGCTTGGGTGAAGGTTATCGGAATCTCGCACCACACGTCGTCACGTCTGCGCTCGAATATCGGGTGGGGTCTGACGTTTATATAAACGTGCAAATCACCGTAGGGACCGTTGTTTACTCCTGCATTGCCGTGCCCTCCGACCTTCAGCACCTGACCGTCGGCAATTCCCGCCGGTACGTCAATCTCAACGGTGCGCTTGGTTCTCACCCTGCCTGTTCCGTTGCAGCTCGGGCATTTTTTCTCTATTACCTTTCCCTTACCTCGGCAGGCGTCACAAACTCTCGATGTCTGAATAACGCCGAAGGGGGTTCTCTGGTTGATAGTAACCTGACCCGTTCCGTGGCAGGCGGAGCAGGTCTTGGGGCTTGTGCCCTTGGCGGCTCCCGTACCAGAGCAGTCCGAGCAGGTGGAAACATTGTAATAGCTTACGGTCTTGCGGCAACCCTTAGCGGCCTCCTCAAAGCTGACAGCCACAGTCGCCTCGACGTCCGAGCCTCTCTGAGGTGCGTTTGGATTTGCCTGTCTCCTGCCGCCGAAGCCGCCGAAGAAGGACGAGAAAATATCCCCGAAATCCATATCCTGACCGAAGGGACTTCCCCCCGCCGCTCCTGCGCCGTAGCTCGGGTCAACTCCGGCATGACCGAACTGGTCGTACCTAGCCCTTTTTTCCTTATCCGACAAAACCTCGTAGGCCTCGTTGACCTCCTTGAATTTTGCCTCAGCCTCCTTATCGCCGGGATTCAGGTCGGGGTGATATTTTTTTGCCAACTTGCGGAAGGCCTTTTTTATTTCCTCATCGGAGGCACCCTTTGGTACTCCCATTACCTCGTAATAATCTCTCTTTTCAGCCAAAATCTCGCCTCCAAATATGTGCAATATATATAGGGCTTATCCTCTAAACTGCACAAAAGCCCCCAATGCGGGAGCGTTTGTGCAATATGATAACAATTATATTTATCCTGCGGCAACAAGTCAAGTCGCAGTATAACCAAGTCGCCGATGTCCCCCGCCTCTGTAGGCGGCGGGAACATTCAGTCTTTCAGTGAGGTTTAATCTCCCACCGAAGCTCTGAGAAGCAAAGCTCCCGGCGACGATTTAAAATTAGTTTACATCCTTGAAGTCAGCGTCATAAACATTGCCGTCCGTGCCGTTATTGCCCGAACCGTTGTCAGTCGGGGGGACATTGCCGGGGTTTTGCGGCTGCTGGGCAGCTGCCTGCTGATAAATCTTAGTTCCGACAGCCTGAAGCTCCTTCTCCAAAGCCTCTCTGGCGGTTTTAATCATGTCAACATCGTCCTTGGAGATTGCCTCCTTAACAGCTGCCGACTTGGAGTTGAGGTTTGTCTTATCCTCCTCGCTGAGCTTGTCGCCGTTCTCGTTGACAAGCTTTTCAGCCTGATAACAGAGGTTTTCGGCTTCGTTCTTTGCGTCAACCTGCTCGCGGCGCTTTTTGTCCTCAGCGGCGTACTGCTCAGCCTCCTTAACAGCCTTGTCGATGTCATCCTTGGACATATTGGTGCTTGAAGAAATCGTAATCTTCTGCTCTGCGCCTGTGCCCAAATCCTTTGCAGATACGTTTACAATGCCGTTTGCGTCTATATCAAAGGTTACCTCGATCTGCGGCACGCCTCTCCTTGCCGGAGCGATTCCTGTCAAAGCGAACAGTCCGAGCTGCTTGTTATCCTTTGCAAACTCTCTTTCACCCTGGAGCACGTTGATCTCAACCTGAGTCTGGTTGTCGGCTGCGGTGGAGAAGATCTGGCTCTTCTTGGTCGGGATAGTGGTGTTTCTGTCGATAATCTTTGTCATTACTCCGCCCATTGTCTCAACACCGAGGGAAAGCGGTGTAACGTCCAGAAGCAGAAGTCCATCTACCTCGCCGCCGAGAACGCCTGCCTGGATAGCTGCGCCGATTGCAACGCACTCATCGGGGTTGATGCCCTTGAACGGCTCCTTGCCGATGAAGTTCTTTACAGCCTCCTGAACAGCCGGGATTCTCGACGAACCGCCGACCATCAAAACCTTGTCGATCTGTCCTATGGAAAGTCCGCTGTCCGAAAGAGCGTTCTTAACAGGACCCATTGTCTTTTCTACAAGGTCTGCAGTGAGCTCGTTGAACTTAGCTCTTGTCAGGGTCAAATCGAGGTGCTTCGGACCTGTGGCGTCGGCTGTGATAAACGGAAGGTTGATAGCCGCCTGAGTAACGCCCGAAAGCTCTATCTTAGCCTTCTCAGCTGCCTCTTTAAGTCTCTGCATAGCCATCTTATCATTGCTCAAATCCACCCCTGTATCGGATTTGAAGCTTTGCAGCATCCAGTCGATGATTCTCTGGTCGAAGTCGTCGCCGCCGAGGCGGTTGTTACCTGCCGTAGCCAGAACCTCCTGAACGCCGTCGCCCATCTCGATAATAGATACATCGAAGGTACCGCCGCCGAGGTCATATACCATAACCTTCTGGTCGCTCTCCTTGTCAACGCCGTATGACAAAGCGGCGGCAGTAGGCTCGTTGATAATTCTCTTTACATCAAGTCCCGCAATCTTACCTGCGTCCTTTGTAGCCTGACGCTGAGCGTCCGTAAAGTAAGCCGGAACAGTGATAACAGCCTGAGTAACGGTCTCGCCGAGGTATGCCTCAGCGTCTGCCTTCAGCTTTTGGAGAATCATAGCGGAAATCTCCTGCGGAGTGTAGCTCTTGCCGTCTATGTTTACCTTATAGGCTGTGCCCATCTCTCTCTTGATGGATGAAACCGTTCTTTCGGGGTTTGTGATTGCCTGTCTCTTAGCTACCTGACCTACCAGTCTCTCGCCTGTCTTTGAAAAAGCGACTACGGACGGGGTCGTTCTTGCGCCTTCAGCGTTGGGGATAACCACCGGCTCGCCGCCCTCAATAACCGCAACGCATGAGTTAGTAGTTCCCAAGTCTATACCTATTGTCTTTGCCATAATAAATTCCTCCCAGTTTAGCTTTCGTAATTATTATATATATTAAATGACCTCTCAGTCACAGTTTGCAACCTGAACCATTGCGTGTCTGATGATTTTATCACCGCTCTTGTAGCCGAGCTGAAACACCTGCGCTATGGTGTTTTCGCCGAGCTCGTCGCTGTCGATTTTGGATACTGCGTTGTGCAGCTGCGGGTCAAACTCATCGCCGACCTCACCGAAACTCTCTACATTGAGCTTAGCAAGAGCGCTCGCCATCTGAGCCGCGACAAGCTCTATACCCTTTTTAAATTCCTCAGGTGCGTTTTCAACAGACTTTTGAGCCATCTCAAGGCTGTCGGCAACCGTCAAAATCTCCTGCACCGCCTTGGCAGTGGCGTCGGAGTAAATCGAAGCCTTTTCATTGGCAGTGCGCTTGCGGTAGTTGTCGTACTCTGCGGCAAGCCTCAGGTACGCCTCCTTCTGCTTATCAAGCTCCTGCTTGAGAGCGTCGCTCTGCTTATTATCGGCGTCGGAGTTTTCCTGTTGCTCATCTGCGGCAGATTCGGTTTTCTCCTCTGTTTTCTCCTCTATTTCTTTCTCGGGCTTCTGCCCCTTCTTCTTTTCGCTTTTGCTCATCCTAAACCACACCTTCGTATTATAGTTATATGTTTAAAATCATGACTCAATCAGCTCATTTATCAGCTTACCCACCGCACCGGAAGCATATTCAAGCAATCCGAGGTTTCTTCGGTAGCTGTTTCTCATCGGGGCTATTAAGCCTATCGCCCCCGACGGCTGCATCGCAACATCATATCGCTTTGAAATCACCGCGCATTTATAAAGCTCGGGAACCTGACTTTCAGTGCCTATCATAACGCCGCCGGCTTTGTCAGCTCTCAACAGCAGGTGCGCAAGCTGCTCGTGCCGTCCCAGGAACTTGATTATCTCTCTCAGCTGAGAAATCTCAAACTCACTCGAAAACAGCAGGTTGGACTCGCCGTGCAGCCTTACGTCCATCGAGTTTATCTGTGTGCACTGCAGCATAATGCAGGAGAGCACGGTAGGCATCAACATCGCCAGCTCGCCGTAGCTCGCCGCCAGGCTCTGCACAAATGCGGGAGTTATCTCCTCCGGAGAGCGCCCCACCATAGACTCGCTGAGCATCCTCTCGAATACCTTGACAAGCTCCTTGGTGAGCATATAATCACAGCGGAACAGTCTGTATTTCACCATTCCGCTCGAGGTCACAAGCACCGTCATTGCGGTCTGCCGTCCGGTCTGAATCAGTCGAATTTTGGCTATCTTAACATCCTCCGGCGGAGGGGTAGTTGCCACGCACACAGCCCCGCTGAGCTGAGACAGCACCTGCGCCGCTGCATCGAGGATACGCTCGGGGTCGTCTGACGAGGCCGAAATACGGCGAAATATCAGCGCCCTTTCCTGCGCAGTCGGCTCAACGGGCTTTGCCCCCAGCTCAAGATAACGGCGAAAGCCCTCCTGTGTGGGAACACGCCCTGCCGAAGTATAGGGCTGGTCAATCAGCCCCGCCTCCGTCAGCGCCGCCATATCGTTGCGTATGGTCGCCGAGGAAACTGACAATCCGCTGTTTTCAAGCAGCTGCTTAGATCCGACCGGCTCTGCGGTGTCGATATACTGCTCAACTATGCAGCACAGTATTTTTCTTTTTCTTGATACAGCGTCCACGCTTTTCACCTCTCGGTACCGGTTAGCACTCTCGACTCCAGAGTGCTAACTTTAATTATAATTTACCACCGCATACCAAAATTGTCAAGACTAATTTTTGTAAACTAATTATTAATACCCGCCGCCCTGCGTTGTGCACAAATTCCCTTGACTAAGAGACGGGATTCTAATATACTTATTATATCAAGTTCGGAGGGTGCGTATTATGTGGATAGCATTTATAGCGGCCGCTGTATGCTTTGCGGTAGCGGTGGTGCTCTTTACCCCGCTGTTCCGCTCGGTCGCTGTTTTTCGCCCGGTTGCCCTTTTCTTTATATTTGAAGGGCTGTGGATACTCGGAAACTACCTTGTAACTCAGATATGGCCGGGGCTTAACGTGATGCAGTGGGTGCATTATATAGGAATTGTAGTTTTCGGCGGTTACCTGCTTTTATGCCTGTTTTACAGCCGACCCAAAAAGGAAGGCGCCGAAAAACAAACCAAACAGCGCCGTCGGCGCCGCAAAGACAGACAGAGAAGTCACAGGTCAGATTCATCGGAGTGATAATATGGGTTATATCTACGCCGCCGCCATGTTTTTAGCAGGGCTGCTTGTTATATATTTTGCACTAAAGGAAAACAAGCTCTTTTGCTTTGTGGGGGCTTACTTCATTTTCATGGGCTGCTATTGGCTTGCAGATGAGCTTTTGACCGACATCGACCTCTTTTCCGGGGTTTATGGTATCGTCTTCAGAGTAGTCACCGCTGTTGTCGCCGTGGCGGCAATAGTGCTGTATTTTACCAAGATTAAGCGTGTAAAAAAATAATCAGTGCACCGGTGTCGTAGGCACTTTTGTCCTACGTGCGTCTGCACTGCTATTTTTTAAATTTGTATAACTCCAGCGTTTGTATTCTTTTTCAAAACAAGGGGCTGTTGCAGTAACAGCCCCTTGCAGGGGAAAGCCTCTCTTGCAGGCTTTCCCCTCTTTTTCGCCACAGGCGAAAAATTCACCCCTTGCCGAGCGCTTTAAGCGAGGGGATTTCGCCGTCTGCGGACGGCGACCAAAGGCGCCGCCTTTGGAAACCGCAAACCTTTAAAAAGGTTTGATCTAAACTTTACCCTCTACGTTTTACTGCGCTGCGTTTGTTATAATAGATTCAAAGCTAAAATTTGAGAGTTTTTCCGTTACTTATCAGCTTTTTAATGCGACATTCCCCCCTAATACAGAGGCTGTCGCAATTATTTTGCGACAGCCTCTTTTGGGTTCATCTATATCATTTTCGAGAAAGCTTAATTACCATAAAGGTCTCATATCATTTCGCCGTCCATATCCTCGTCATAGTCCTCATAATAGTCATAGCTATCCACCACGGTACCGCCGGCTATCTCGTTTTGAACTGTCAAAACTCCCTGCTCTCTCAAAACCCTGAGGGTGTTCGTGTAGCTTTCTGGTATGCAGAAAATTTCAACCTTTGTATTCTCCGTAGCCCACGGGTTCTCACTCTTCGCGGGAAGCTCGAAAGCAAAGCTTATCTCACAGACGATATCGGGGTATTTGTCCTTAGCCTTTTCAAACTCCTCACCGCAGTAGTTAAGGTAGTCCTCATCATAAACATCGCCAAAATAGCCATTGGAAATATCGTAGTAGGAATAGTAACTGTCGCTGCCCCAGTACTTTTGAGAGGTCATGACCTTCTCTATGTCGTCGGGGTTAGCCTTGAAGTCCTCGATAAAAGCCTCCCTGAGCTTTTGAGCGTCCTCTTTTTGCTCTGCCGTCACCTTTCCGTTATTGTAATACGGCGAAGCCAAAATATCGTAAGTTACCGTATCTCCGTCGCTATTACTGCCGACAACCACAGTCTCATTCATATCCTCATCGGGAGCGACCATCGTGCCGCTGTATTTTTCAACATACAGCGGGCTTGCGGTAATACTTGCGTCATCAAGATCTATCGGACTGACTCCGCCAAAGAACGCCGAAGAAAAATTCATCGTATATATTCTCGTCACAGTCATGCCGTTGTTGAGGGTGTAGCTGAAGCCGTAGCCGTAGCTGTTACCATAAAGCTCATCCAATGTATCGCTCATTATCATATTTCCAAACACACCTACAAACTTCTCCGACATCTCGGTAGAGCTGTCCTTGTAGATGTTGTCGAGAATCTGAGCGTGCATATCTATAATCGCCTGCTTCGATTCCTCGTCGGTAAAATCTCCGCTCATGGACTTAATCAAGCCGGCAACATCATCTTCACTATCGACATATACCTTGCTCGCATCATAAAAACCTGCGCTTTGAATAGAATCCACCGAGGGCAGGTACTTGTTGTAGCCGGTTACGTCAAAGGCGACAAGGGTCATTCCGCCCACGCCGATTATAACTAATGCAGCAAGATACGGGAGAGTGCGGACAAGCCCTGAAAAGCCCTTGTAGAATATCAGGTGGGCTATGATGAACGTCGGAACGCTAAGCAAAACAAAGCCGAAGATAAAGCCCAAAAGGCCGTTGCCGAAAACATTCATCGAGCCGAACACAATTCCTAAGAACATGCCCATTAAAAACGACACCAAAACCTTGACAAGGTGACAGGGCAGGTAGTAGGCAAACGAGGACTGAGCGCGCTCGGCACGTCTTTTTCTCACCAGCGCCATTGCTCCGACCACGCAAGCCGCTGTAAATATCAGCCAGTAGATTATGTTTTCGCCGTCGTAGGCTGCAATAGGATTGAGTGCGTTGATAAAAACGGTGTTGAAGATAGCGTCGGGGTTAGAGCCGTAGAAGAAGGAGCTGATTGTCCCCGCCACCAGATTCATTGTAATCGGGTAGGAAATGCACACCGCAAGATACATAACCACGGTGTTAAATGTAGTTCCGCAGCACACCGCCACCAGCCCGTAGGCGGTTATGCAGGCGAGAGAGCCGATAACGATTTGCAAAATCATCATTCCCACCGTCACACTCACGCCGCAGCACGCCGCAGCCAGAGCAACTATGCCTAAAAGCACAGCCGCCGGAACTGCCGAGAGCACAAAGGCTGTGACAAGCTTTGAAAGATACAGGGTTATCCTGCTTATCGGCAGCGAACCGTACATATCCGCCTTGCGCTTGTTATGTAGGTATGAAAAAATCTTGATTGTGTAGAAAATCGTAAACACCACAGTCAGCAAGCCGATTATCACCATGGCGCCGTCTTGGAAATTCTTTATCGCAGAGACGAACAGCTCCCGCTGAAGGGCTGCACCTGTAAGCAAATTTCCCTCGCTGTCATATAAGTTATATGATATATCGCTGTTTCCGCTAAACACCAGGCAGACGGTCAACACTATAATGAGGGCCACAACCGCCAAGATTCCATAGACTATCAACGTGCCCGAGCAGGACTTTAAATCCCACTTGAACATAGAAAGCCCCTGCTTAAATTTACCCTTAAACGATGCTGCTTGCGTCATATCCTGCCGCCCCCATTTCACATATAAATATTTCCTCAAGCGTCAACGGCATAGCGGAGATGTACAGAGGATTCAGTGCCTGAAGCTTCGGCATGAACTCCTCCTCCGTTCCCCTTATCGTGAGGTTGAAGATATTTCCGTTTCTGACCACATTCAAAATCTGTACTCCCTCGAGGATATTGTCGCCCTCGGGAATATTCGCAAACGCAAGCTGAACCTTGCGCAGATTCAGCTTCAGAGCGTCGATTTCACGCTCGAGCAATATCTTGCCCCGGTGCATCAGGCATACTCTGTCGCACAAGTCCTCAAGCTCCCTGAGATTATGCGAGGCTATTACGACGGTCATTTTCTTGTCCGCAACACAGCCTATAATCAGCCTTTTCAGAAGCTGGCGCACCACAGGGTCAAGCCCGTCGAAAATCTCGTCCAAAAACAGATATTTCGGGCAGGTGGCAAGGGCAAGTATCAGCGCCGCCTGCCTCTGCATACCCTTGGACATGTTTATTATCCTCGCGTCCCGCTGAATCGGAAACGCCTTACACAGCCGCTCGAACTCGGAATCGGACCAGTTGGGGTAGAGCCGCTTGTATAAAAATGCGGTGTTGTTTATTGTGCTGTTGTTGTAAAAATACGGAAAATCAGGCACGAAGTAGCACTCGCCCTTGGCGTAGGGGTTGTCAAAGAGCTTCTTTCCCTCTACCAGCACCTCGCCTCCGTCGGGTTCATACACACCCGACAGTATTCTGAGCAACGTGGATTTTCCGCTTCCGTTGCTGCCGACAAGCCCCAGCACCGTGCCCTTTTGAATATTCAGCTCTACTGAGTCGAGCGCAAGCAGCTTGTCAAATTTCTTAGAAACCTTCTTTATCTCTATCAACTAATATCCCTCCTTGTACAACCTGTTGAACCAAGTCGTTTAGCTCCTCTGCCGTAGCTCCAAGCGAAACCGCCTCGTATGCCGCCTTTTTAAATTTTTCCAAGGCGTCGAGCTTTTTACCCTCAACCTGAGAAAGCTTATCCGCTACGAAGGTCCCTCTGCCGACCATGGTGTAAATATACCCCTCGTTCTCAAGCGCCCTGTAGGCTTTAGCTACCGTGTTCGGGTTTATGCCCAACTCATCCGCCAGAAGTCTGACGGCAGGAAGCTTATCGCCAGGTCTCAACACGCCTGCGGCGACGAGACTTATTACATTGTTGAAAAGCTGCTCATAAATTGGAATTCTTGAGCCGTAGTCAAGCTGAAACATCTCCCTGAGCCCCCTTTTATTTTTTGTGAGCCGCATTGTATGTACGGTTCGTGTACCAACTGTATTAGTACACTTATATAATAATTGAAGCCCACCCTTTTGTCAATAGCTTTTCCATATTTTTTAATTTGCTGCAAGTCCCACTGTCTTTTTAATGCGCTTTTAAGCTATTAAGAAAAGAAAGAATTTTATCTGTGTGTTTGCGCCTGCGGCGCCATTTAATAAATTATTTTACTCGCTTATTTTTATTAATATTATTATTACTAGCAGTCGCCTTGCGACCACAGTGAAAGCCGCACTGTGACTTAATGAAGTATGAATTTCAATCATTCTAAAGTCGTATTGCGGCTGCATTTGGGACATATTATGCCCTATATTCAGTCGCCTTGCGACCTGTGGGCTTATAAAAACAGGAAAGCTGTATCCTCGCCGCTTGACACGGTAGGATACAGCTTTTGTTTTGCGGGAGATAATTTTCCTGCATGAATTTTTAAATCAATTTTATATTTCTTTACAACTACACCGATAAGACTGATACGGCAAACCACCCTATCGCCTGTGAACCAGGCTTTACAGTGCCTTATCCTTTAGTAAAGCATACATTTTCATATCCAAAACCCTGCCGTTTTTTACTGCGTTGCTTCGCAAAGTCCCTTCAAATTGAAAGCCGGCCTTTTCCAGAACCCTGCACGAAGCGGTATTATAAGCAAAAGGCTCTGCAAAAATCCTGATGATATCCGTATTATCAAATATATATTTGCAAGCCTGCTTTACTGCGCTTGTGGCATAGCCCCTGCCCCAGTATTTTTCTCCCAGATAATAACCCAGCTCGGCAGTTTGAAAGTGAATATTCTCACAGCGAAACACACCTATGCTGCCTATCAGCTTATCCTCCGCCGTAATTGCAAAGGCAAAGGTTTTCGTCTTATCCGCTTTCAGCGTGGAGCTGATAAACTCCTCTGCGTCCTTTACCGTATATGGATAGGGGATACCGTCGCGCAAATTATTTAAGATATTTTTGTTATTCAACAATTCAGCCAAGTCATCCTTATCTTCTATCTTCCATCTACGTATAACACATTCCATATATCTCACCTCACCGGTTTTCGTTTTCATATTTCCTTAAAACCAAACGCTCTGTTTCTAAAATCATTCATATCCCTCATATACAAATGTTCTGCCCGGTCGTTTTTACAAAACAACCAAGTCTTCACGAGCGCAGTCAATGCTCCTTACAGCTCCACTGCGTAATTTTGAGCCTGATAACGGCGGTTTTTTCCAATGCCGTACTCGGGATAGTTTCAGCATCCCTGCCTGTATATCTCTTGACTATCAGCTTCAAAGCCGCCTCCTTCTCCTCAGAGTGCTCAACCAAGGCAACCTCGCCCTTGCCGATAATGCTCTGATAGAGATATGAGCAGGCGCAGGGATCAGGCGAGGCTGCAAGCTCGTGCTTTGTATCCATTTCAAATCCGACCTGCTCCTGAGATTTTATAAGCTCAAGCTTCTTTCCCTCTCTCGCCCCGTGAAAATAGAGAAAAAGCCCCTCGTCTGAGTCATCATAAGCAAAATTGAGCGGCAGGATAAAAGCCCCGCCCTCCTCGTTAAAGCCGAGGCGGCAGCAGTCGCAGTCCGCCATGATTTTTAGCATCCGCTTATAATCCGTTATCTCCCTGTCCCGTCTGCGCATCTTATCAACACCTTATTTCACAATCAGAGAAGATATCTTCTTGAAGTCTCCGTCGGGCACGAAATACTTGCAGTCGGGGCGCTCTCCTTTGAGCTCAGGGGAAATCTCTGTGTGGATATACAGAGAATCTATTCCGAAGTCGTTTGCACCCTTGATATCGCTGCTTTCGTCGTTGCCTATCATTATACTCTCGCTTTTTTTGAGGTTGAAGCGGTTGAACAGAGCCTCAAAAAACTCCTTGTCAGGCTTGCAGCACTGCTCCTCGCTGCTTATCAAAATTCCGTCGAATTTATCATAAAGCTTTGTCACCTTCAGCTCGGGCACGGTAAAGCTACTTTGGGCATTTGACAGAAGATAGATCTTCTTTCCCTTTTTGTGCAGCTCCTTAAAAAGCGCCTTAACCCCGTCATACGGCTTTGCGGGCATAACCGTCGAAAGACAGCGGAAAAGCCTTGCGGTCACCTCGACAAGCTCCTTTGAGGGCTGTACTCCCTTGTCCTCATAAAGACGCTTAAACACCCTGTCTATAACTATATCAATATGATTAAACTCGGGGTGGTGTTTTCTGACAAGCTCCTTTTCCTTTTGAACGTACTCTGTGTAGGCGCTGCGCAGCTTATTTGCCTTATATATAGCTCCGTTAAACGAATAAAACGCCGCCATCTTCTTCCAAAGCGACTTTTTCTCCTCGTCAGTTCTTATATCGAGCAATGTGCCGTACAAATCAAAAATATAATTCTTATACATCCTGTTATCCTCCGTTTTGGCACATGAGTTTTGTCGTATTATAGCATATAGACTTAAAAAAATAAATACACAGTGACAAATCTCTCGGTCTGTGTTACAATATTTTTATTACGGCTTGCGTAGCTTTAGGAGGTAAAGCATGACCAAAGGCGAAATTGCGCTCAAGGCGGTAGAGGCGCTGAAAAAAGAATACCCCGAAGCTATCTGCTCGCTGACCTATACCGACCCGCTCCAGCTTTTGATAGCTACACGGCTTGCCGCTCAATGCACCGACGCAAGGGTCAACCTGGTCACGCCGGCTCTGTTTGAGCGTTTTAAGACGGTTGACGACTTTGCTGAAGCTGAGGTAAGCGAGGTAGAGGAGTATATTAAAAGCTGCGGTCTTTACAAGACTAAGGCGAGGGACATAGTCGCCATGGCGAAGAAGCTCCGAGACGACTTCGGCGGCGAGGTGCCCGACACTATTGAACAGCTCGTGGTCCTGCCCGGAGTCGGGCGAAAAACCGCCAACCTGATTGTCGGCGATATATTTCACAAAAGCGCAGTAGTAGTTGACACCCACTGCATAAGGATAACCTCGAGGCTCGGCCTTCACAATATAAAGGACGCAACAAAAATCGAAAAAATCCTTCGTGAGCTTCTGCCGCCGGAGGAAAGTAATGATTTTTGTCACCGCCTTGTCCTGCACGGCAGAGCGGTTTGCCAAGCTAGAACACCAAAATGCGATATCTGCTGCATGAACGGCTTCTGCCCCACGGCGGCAATAAAAAAA
The DNA here is from genome assembly GCA_946500295.1 of uncultured Clostridia bacterium. Taxonomy (GTDB): domain Bacteria; phylum Bacillota; class Clostridia; order Oscillospirales; family Acutalibacteraceae; genus UBA7067. Next base: position 28,737 of record CAMMVF010000022.1, read on the forward strand.
CAAGCTTAAACTAAGGTGATAGGATGTCATTTTCAAGAGATAAGATAAGAAATTTCAGTATAATAGCCCATATTGACCACGGCAAGAGCACTCTCGCCGACAGGATATTGGAGCAGACAAGCTCTGTCGCGAAGAGAGACATGGAGGATCAGCTGCTCGACAATATGGACTTGGAGAGGGAGAGGGGAATCACAATCAAAGCCCACGCCGTCACCCTGAACTACCTTGCAGACGACGGAGAGGAGTATGTATTCAACCTCATCGACACCCCGGGGCACGTTGACTTCAACTACGAGGTATCGAGAAGCCTTGCCGCCTGCGAGGGGGCAGTGCTGGTAGTTGACGCATCACAGGGAATTGAGGCTCAGACCTTGGCAAATACTTATCTTGCGGTTGACGGCGGATTGGAGATTGTCCCGGTTATCAATAAAATCGACCTGCCCTCGGCAGACCCCCAGAGAGTAATCAATGAGATAGAGGACGTAATCGGCATCCCCGCCCAGGACGCACCACAAATCTCGGCTAAGGCGGGCATCAATATTCACGCAGTGCTCGAAAAAATAGTCTCGGACATACCAGCTCCCGAGGGCGACGACGACGCTCCGCTGAGAGCCTTGATATTTGATTCATATTACGATTCCTACAAGGGCGTAATAATCTATGCGAGGATAATGGACGGCACATTGAGGCTCGGGGACGAGATTGAGCTTATGGCTACAAAGTCAAAGTTCACCGTAGTTGAATGCGGCTACCTCAGAGCCACCTCTTTAGAGCCTGCCAAGGAGCTTCACGCGGGCGAGGTCTGCTACATCGCCGCCGCGATAAAGTCCGTTAAGGACGCAAAGGTCGGCGACACCGTAACCTTAAGTTCAAACCCCGCCTCCGAGCCGCTTCCCGGCTACCGAGAGGCTCAGCCGATGGTGTACTGCGGCGTTTATCCCGCCGACGGGGCAAGGTACTCAGATTTAAGAGACGCACTCGATAAATTAAACTTAAACGACGCCGCTCTTTCCTTTGAGCCTGAAACCTCGGCCGCCCTCGGCTTTGGCTTCCGCTGCGGCTTTCTGGGGCTTTTGCACATGGAGATAATTCAGGAAAGGCTCGAGAGGGAATACAACCTCGACCTCATAACCACTGCTCCCAGCGTAATTTACAAGCTCACGATGACAGACGGCACGGTCAAGATGATAGACAACCCCACAAACTATCCTCCCACAACCGAGATTGCAAAGGCTGAGGAGCCGATGACAAACGCCCATATCTACGCCCCCTCAGAATATGTCGGCAATATTATGGAGCTTTGTCAGGACAGGCGAGGCGTATTTAAGGACATGACCTATATAGACTCGGACAGAGTGGACATTCACTATGAACTCCCGCTAGCGGAAATAATATACGACTTCTTTGACACGCTCAAGTCCCGAACCAGAGGCTATGCCTCCTTTGACTACGAGCTTTCCGGCTACGCAGAGAGCAAGCTCGTCAAGCTCGACATCATGCTCAACGGCGAGGTGGTTGATGCGCTTTCGTTCATTATCCATGCTGACAAGGCTTACGAAAGAGCCAGAAAGATGGCGGAAAAACTCAAGGAGAAGATTCCGAGACAGCTGTTTGAAGTGCCTATCCAAGCCTGCATCGGCGGAAAAATTATCGCCAGAGAAACCGTAAAGGCTATGCGCAAGGACGTGCTCGCAAAATGTTACGGCGGAGATATCACGAGAAAGAAAAAGCTCCTCGAAAAGCAGAAGGAGGGCAAAAAGCGTATGCGCCAGCTCGGCAGTGTAGAAGTTCCGCAGGAGGCGTTTATGGCGGTGCTCAAGCTCGACAGCGATTAAGCCGTATCTGAAAAGGTGTGAAATAAATGAGAGAAATAGTTTTAGCATACAATTTCAGCGATGAGCGGCTTTCAAGGCTTCGGCGAGCGCTTCTTCCGCTGAAATTCAGAATAAAGACCGTCAGCCCCGAGGAGTTTTCTAAGCCAGTCGGCTTGCTCGCCGGCTTTAAAGAGGTCGAGCTTGACCCCGACGATGATTGCCCGGACGGCTTTGACGAGGAAATGCTGATAATGGGAGGGCTGACAAACGGCAGGATAGACGCCCTTATAAACGCCCTGTATAAAAAAGGCGTGGGTAGGATTGATTTAAAAGCCGTGTTGACCCCCTCAAACATCACATGGAGCAGCAACCGAGTTTACACACAGGTCAAGGCAGACCACGAAAGGATGAAAGGTAAATAAAATGGGACTATTTGATAAATTTAAGAAAAATAAGGACAGCGAAAATTCAGCTCAGGAAACCACCGAGGAAGTAATCGAGAGCAGCGCTGAAGGCGCAGACGAGCAGGAGCCTGTAACCGAGCCCGAAAAAGATAACAGCACAGAAAGTACAGACTCTGCCCAAGCTTCGGAGAACTCCGACAATACCGATTCTAAGGCAAAAGAACCCGAGAAAAAGCCCGAGGTCAACCGCTTTACCTTTGTCGTTGAGGAGGTTTTCCCTCTTGAGGGAAAATGGGGCACAACTGTAACAGGCGACGCCCACGGAAAGGTATCGGTCGGCGACGAGGTGTATATATTAAGTCCGGTTGGCAACACCTTTTTTAAAACAAAGGTCAGCGGTATCGAGGTCGGCGACCTTCCCGCAAAGACAGCAGAAAATCAAAGCGCCAGCCTGAGATTTGCGGACTTGAAGGAAGATACAAAGATACCTAAATATTGCGTGATATCGAACATCCCTCCTCAACAAAAGCTCGATATCAATACGGCAGTTGAAAATCCTTTTCTCCTCGGCTTCATAGCGGCTTACAACAAGCTCAGCAAGGACAAAAACTTTCTCAACCTCCTAATCTTTCACATAGTCCACGCAAACCTGCTCGCCCCGATTTACACAGATTCCGAGCCGGTTAACAGGGGCGACGGCAAGACTGGCTTTAAGCCCGGCACGAAGATAAAATTCCTATCAGTATCGAATCCTCACAATAAGGGAACTCACGCTTTCCCGGTATTCACCCACTGGGGGGCAGTCGGAAAGTGGAGCAATATCTTTGACGAAAATCACCCGCCCAGAACTATGATTCTGCGCTTCCCCGAGTGCGTGGACATCATCAGCAAGTCTGAAAACAACGACGGAATAGTGATAAACCCCTTCGGTCCTGCAACGCTGCACCTGTCAAAGCAGCTTGTGAACGGGATTGTAAAGAGCGAAGGCTACCAAAAGGAATTTGGCAAGAAAAATAAATAAGAGAATAAACCTCCTTCTCCAAACACTCAAATGTGGCGGAGAGGGAGGTTTTCGTTTTTAAATCTTCGCCTGCGTGACAAGCTCGTTTGATTACGCCTGCGACGATTGCAGCCGTCTCCGAGCAGCTTTGCTCCTCAGGGTTTCGGTGAGAGATTAAACCTGACCGAAACCCTGAATGGAATCCGCCGCCTACAGAGGCGGGGACATCGGCGACTTGGTTATATAAAGCAACCCCGAATTTTCAACCCTGCTTGTATCGTAGTAAGTTGTATCATCTATTAAGTGCTTGCGCATTGTTATAAATTGCTATATAATATTTTGTGAACAATGTGTTTTAATAATTAAATACAGACGCAGGAAGGAGAAATATTTTGAAAAATAATGTGCAAAAGAACCACAGCAAGGTCTTATCAATTATTCTGGCAGGAATTATGGCAGTAAGCACCGCCGCAGTGATGAACGTTTCGGCAGCACAGTTGCCCCAGGAAACGGTAAGCGCCGCAGCCTCAGTAGCACCTGACATCGAGGACACTGAGACGATAGTGGGACTGGGCGAGACAATGAGCATAAGCTATATGTCACGGTCGGCGGCGGCGTTTACAAACTATACTGTTAAAAGCACCAATCCCTTGTCGGTCAAGGCTTGGCGCTACGGCTCAACGGTCAAGTTTACCGGGGTCAATCCCGGCACTGCAAATATTGTAGTAAAAGAAAAAAACACAGGAGCTAAAGACAGCGTCTTTGTCACCGTTAAGGACCCTGTTAATCCTAAGCTTGCTAAATCCTCCATCACAATGTGGGTCGGCAACACCAATTCAGTTTCGTATATGAGCAACTCAGCCGATCTGTTCAGGTTCTATAAGATAACAAGCTCGAACAGCAAGGTTGTTGCGGCGGCTCGTTATGGTTCTGTAGTGAGGCTCACGGCAAAATCAGCAGGAACCGCTACTGTTACGGTTACGGCTTGTGACGGCGCTAAAACCAGCATGAAAGTCACGGTTAAAAGCCCGATAGTTAAGCCCTCCATCGTCATTGACAGTGAAGAAATCGCAGTCGGCGAGGCAGCTCAGGTAAGCTACATGGGGAAGTCAGCCGCAAGCTTCGCTGATTACACGGTAACCAGCAGCAACGAAAACATTGCCAAAGCTGTCCGTTACGGTTCAGTTGTAAGATACATGGGAGTCGGCACAGGAACAGCCAACATTTCGGTTAAGGAAAGATACAGCGGAGCAACAGACAGCTTTACAGTCACTGTCAGAAAGGCGGCAGCCCCCAAATTTAATGAAACCGAGGTAGTTTTAGAGCCGAACAGCGAGCCTGTACGTATCTCATACATGGGCGCATCGGCTGATAAATTCAGCTACTACATTGTAAGCAGCAGCAATACAAATGTCGCCGCTGCTACACGCTACGGCTCGACAGTAGAGCTGACCCCTGTTGCCGAGGGCGAAGCGACAATCACAGTTACCTCAGTCAGCGGAGATAGTGCAACGCTGAAAGTCACAGTCACTAATAGCACTTCAAAAAATAACACTCCGGAAAACAACTCAGAAAATGAAACTTCAGAAACTAGCACTCCGGAAAACACCACTGCGGAATTAGAAATAAAACCGAATATGTAACCGCTAAAGGGCAGAGTCAGTAAAGGCTCTGCCCTTTTTGTATTAAAAACTGCTCAGCTGTCTCTCGCCCAACAATACAGCTATGTGCAAGTGAGGGGGAAGCTGTTCTCCGGCTGTCAAAGCTAAGTCAAAGCCTTAATCAGCCGCCCTTTCAAGCTTAAACCGAGAGCAAACTCCCTCCCGGAGAACCGCTGTACGGCAGGGAAAGTCCCTGCCACGCAAGCATAACCTGCCCCTGCCGTACAGTGCCTGCGCCTGCGCAGGAGCTTCCCCCGTCCCCGACCAGGGCATCCCCACTAAGCAAGCATAATAAAAATTCAATTTTTATTACAAGGCGGCTATTTAAAAATATTTTTAAATAGATATTGACGCCGAGCCTGTTCTTTGCTATAATCTATTTAAAGAATTTTTTAAATAGTTCGGAGGTGGAAGCTTGGCAATACACGAGCTTCTGGCGGCTTTGTCAGACCCTCACCGCAGAAATATCCTGCAAAAGCTCAAGGAGGGGAAAATCAACTCCGGCGACCTGGCAGCGGCGCTGGATATGACGCCGCAGGCGTTGTCATACCACCTGGGAAAGCTTAAGAAGGCGGATTTAATCTACGAAACCCGACAGAAGAACTTTATCTTTTACGAGCTGAATCTCTCTGTTTTAGACGAAGTAATTATGTGGCTCAACGACTTAAAAGGAGGCAAAAATGAAAGCTAAAAAAATTATACTCTATGTTCTTATGTTTCTGCCCTTAGGCTTTTGCTTAATCGCTCTGCCCTTTCTGCCGGAACAGATTCCAGCCCACTACGGCTTTAACAATCAGGTAGATCGCTGGGGCAGCAAGTACGAGGTTTTGATTTTCCCTTTGATTTCAATTCTGTTCGGCATTATCATGCTCATCGCCGCCTGGTACGCTTCTCGGAAAGAAGAAAGCGGAAAAAACAACGAAAATATCTGCATTATCACAGGAATCTGCTGTCTTGTTCTCTTCAATGCAATGGCTGCGTACTTTCTCTACACTGATTTTAATCAAGTGCAAAATCTATCCTCAACCGGCATTAATATAAATCAGCTTATTTTTGCAATTATAGGCATTTTTATGATAATCATCGGAAACATAATGCCCAAGACGCGATTGAATTCTATAATAGGCTTGAGGACAAAGTGGAGCATGAAAAACGAAGCCGTCTGGAAAAAGAGCCAGCGGTTCGGAGGAATTTCATTTATAACGGCAGGAATTATTATATTCGTCATAAGCTTACTCACAAGTGGCTTTACCTGCCTGTTGATTTCACTCAGCATCATATTAGCAGTCAGCGTTGTTGATGTCATTTACACTTATATAGCGGCGAAAAATACGAATTGAATAAATAACTTAAAACGGACGGAGATAGCTCAATTATCTCCGTCCGTTATTTTTTCGCCAAAAGTGAAAATTCACCCCTTTTCTAGCGCCTAAACGCAGGGGAGCAAGGCTGAGATTTTGTATTTTCCGTCGCAAAATCTCAGCTCATTTCTCCCTTTTATGTTATCATATACGATGACAAATATCAAGCTCCCGCTTGAAGCTTTGCGGCGGCTCGTTTTTTACAGCTCCTCCTTGAGGTATTTTACAATCTCGACCCTTGTACACTGATACGCAAAAAGCAGACTGAACGTCAAAGTCAGGAAAAAGACAAAAATCGCAAAAAGAAGCGCCGACTCTGGGTTGAGGGTGATAATATAGTTGTTGTTAAATACCAGCTTGTGTATATTCATCACGGCGCACACAACGCAGACGGATAAAATTATATTCACCGACATAACCGCAAGCCCCTCGGTCACAAATTGAAGCATAATGTGCGGCTTGCCCGCTCCGAGGGCACGCTTGGTTCCGATTTCAAATTTTCTGTCGTTGAGGGCGTTTGCAAACGAGCTGTAAAGATTGATTCCCAGCAAAACAAAAAGCACCGCCGCAATAATATATTTATTTGACACCGCCGACATTTTTTCGGAAATGGCGGTATTTTGCAAAGTATAAATCTCCTCGCAGGCCAGGTTGAGATTCCGGGTCTGCTGAATCACAAGCTCCTGCTTGTCTGTGTATATTGTCAGCGAAATGTTTTCAATTTCACAGTCAAAGTCGCTTACCGACGCTGCGCTGACATACACAGGGTCGGAGACCGTGATGTAGTTCATAACGGAATCCGATTCATACTTCGAGTCCATAAGCTCCGCGCCCGATTCCATGTCCGACTGCGCACTCCCCTTCATATAACCCGCAATCTCGCTTGAATACGAACCGATAATTTCATAAAGCTTCAAAACGCTTTGCCCTTCGCCGTCCGTAAACACCAGCCTGATTCGTTTTTTTCCGTCCTCATCGGGGGTAATGGAGTGATACATCGGCTCTGATACAACCGCCTCGCCCGGCTCCAGCGAAAGCTCCCAATCGCCGTTTATCATGAGCCTCGACGGACCTGTTTCTCCGCTCAGTCTTGCCGAAGTGAATATACCCCACACATAACTCGGCATCAATCTCACTTCGCATTCGGTGCCAAACGAGGTTTGAGCGTCGGTTGTCTTTATGTAATAATAATGCGTCTCGGGTAGCTTGTCGAGCTGGTTAGTCAAAGCCTTCAAGCTCCCGGCCTCATTCGCCGAATTTTGAGACAAAATAATATTGGGACTTTCACTGAACAATTCCTTGTAATTGTTGTATATCTCCGAATCGGTGTACATGAGATACCCGAACATAATCGAAAAGGACAAAAGTGCCGTGACTGACAGCAAAAGATAATTTGCATATGTTTTCTTTATCATCAAAAAGGAATGTTTAAGTATTTTCATTTAAAACACCGTTTTTCAAAGTGAACACCTGCTTTGATCTTTTGGCTATGGCCTCGTCATGAGTAATCATGATAACAGCCCTGCCCTTTTTGTTTTCTTTTTCAAGCAGGTCGAGCACCGTTTGAGTATTAAACCTGTCGAGATTTCCCGTTGGCTCGTCGGCAATAATCAAAGACGGGTTCAAAAGCAGCGCACGGGCAATTGCGACTCTCTGCTTTTCGCCGCCGCTGAGAAGCACAACCCTTTTGTCAAGCAGCCCTCCGATGTCGAGCGAATCAATGATTTCGTCCAAATCGGCGGGCTTTTTCTTTGAATAAAGCGTGGGCAGCATTATATTTTCTCTGCAGGTAAGCGTGGGAATGAGGTTGTACGACTGAAAGATAAAGCCGATGTTTTCGCTTCTCAATTTGGAGTAATCCCTGTCGTTTTTTATCACGACGTCGTTAAAGGTGTAAACTCCGCCGTCAAAGCCCTCAATCAAGCCCAAAATATTCATCAGCGTTGACTTGCCCGAGCCCGATTTCCCGACAATTGTCACATAGCTGTAATTTTCAACCTTAAGACAAATGTCCTTCAGCACCGGCCGGTCGTAGCTCTTCCTTACCCCCTGCAATTCGATATTTAAGCTTTCAATCATATCCTACTCCACCCGAGATTTGAGCAGCTCCTTATATCCCGAATCACACAAGGTGCCCTCGTCAATATTCAGCACGCCCACAACCTCCTCGGCTTCAAAACCGATTTCAATCTCCATCTCATCCACAAGATAGTGGTTTTCATCGACAACCCTCACAAAATAAGAACCGTCAGCCTCTTTTTGATACACACAGTCCTTGTCAAGCGTCAAAACATCCGTGTAGCTCTTTCCGGTGTAAATTTTGAGATCCTTCACCTCTTGGCCATACATATAATCCGCATTTTCGACGGAAAATACTATTTTCCCCTGTCCGTCCTCAATAATATTTGACACCGAGTCCACCCAAACCCTGCTGCCGTCGTCCAGCTTCAAGCTCTGGCTATCACGAACACTGTTAATAACAGACAAATCCGCCGGACAGCTCAGCTGCAGCTGTTCAAAGGTGCGCAGCTTGACATAGCCCCCCGCAAAAAGCGGTGTCGGTTGCTTTATGTATTGTCAGTATGACTTTTGCGTTGTTGGCTGTGAAATATAGTCTGTTGGATATTAATGTGGTAAGCTGGTGGATTGGATTTTCTACTGGACTAAATATTTTGTATCATGGCTGTTATAAAAGTAGCTATTAAGCTGTAAAAGTTACTCCCACGGGCAGATAGAGTCTGCTCGTGGGAGGGTAATATACAAAGGATCAAACTGAAATTTGGGCGTGCTTAACAATATAATATTTGATAATTTAATTTTATTCTCCTTGTGGAACATTTTCGTTTAAACTCTTATTACGATAATTCAAATTCGTACGAAGAGTATATCCCTGCTCTTCCCAAAAATCATTTGCCACATCATTGTCTTTAAAAACCAATCCAAATACTTTAGTGATACCTTCTTTGCGTAGCGCATCTTCTGCCTTTTGAACAAGCATACGTGCTATTCCTTGGCGACGACAATTTGGATGAACGCACATGTGATGAATGATTGCCCGTCTTCCATCATGTCCCGTAAGTATAACTCCAACTACCTTGATATCATTCTCTGTGCCATCATTCATGTATGCCAAAAAACAAGTCGTCGGATTACGCTTCAAGTATCTTTCAATTCCATCTTTGCTATCATCTACTGGGTTCATTGCACGTCTTGATTGTTCCGTGCTATTCCAAAGTTCATAGATTCTGTCATAATCACCAATTACAACAGGTCTAATTTTAATATTCATAATTTTTTTCCTCCACCAAATTCAAATCTTCTGTTGCTTTCAATCTCTCCACAAGACTGAAAGTTTCACCTGTTCGACAGATTAGGAGATAACGATTTCTATTATCTCTCTTCGTTACTTATTTCTTCTAATAAATTTATTAAGCATATGGAGTATATATCCTAACACCCATAATATAATTGCAAGAACAACAAGAATCACAAGTGGAATTAAACCAGTATAATCCATAAAAATCAAACTAGCTGGAAACGGACAACTACCGCTTATTTTGAAAAGAACAAATGCAAACAACATATATAGCAGAGGAAAAAGCACAACTGATAATGTACCTTTCCAATTCATAATTCTTTGGTCGCAGAATACAAACCAATAAATCACTAGGATAATCGGATTTATTATATGTATAAACCAAAATGCACCATCCAAATTCAATCCAATAGAAACTGTTGCGATGAAAATAATGAATATGTCAACCATACATGCCAAATATATACAAGCATTTAAAGGTTTTTCATGCTTTTGCTGATGTAAATAGGATATAAAGAATGTAATACCCACAAGCAAACCCGAAATAAAGCAATATTCACTCATATAGGAAACATCTTTGTAATATCCCAATATAACACTTAAAATGAACAGAATGCTTAATGCCAAATCTATATATTTTCTTATCTTACTCATTTAATTCCTCCACAAATTCAAATTTCACTCCCTATTGTACCACGCATAATTCTTATATTCCACTTATATTTTTCTAAAGATTCTTAAAAAGGTGGACTGCCATTACGTAACAATCCACCCATAAATTTACCACACTTCCAGACTGTCCTCAGCATCCACCCATGCCTGCATCTCACCCGCTAAAGCCAATCGAGCATATTCCATAGGATTGTCAATAGCAAGTGCATTTAATGCACACTGTGAATTAGGTGTGGTTTTTAATCCATCTTCTGCCTTATTACAATCAATGCGTAAAAGCATATTATCAAAAGTGGTTATATCAATACTATTGCTGTACTGGTTATATGTAGCATATATAAGTTTCATTGCTTTTCATCCTTTCGTATTTATTACAGATAAGCCGGTTGTATTGATAAATTTTTGTGTGTCCTAGAATTATCCTTTAGAACGTGAAGCACACCAGTGAAGCAAAAAATATAAATATTCCAATCCCAATCAACAGCTTTTTAATTTTCATACAAAACCCCGTCTTACTGCATCGGATAAACCTCAAAATAAGAGCTGAAATCGACATTATCCTTGTACATCGCATACATCATCTGAGGGTCATATCGGGTTTCGCAAAGAACCTGATTCCCCACAACATAAGTCTCTCCGCCCGACTCATACTCAATGAGGATGTAGATATTCACGGAATAATTCAGATTTTCGGCAAGCTTTGTGTCCTTCAGCTCATAATTAAAGGTGGCCTCGCAGCCCTTTTCAATCTCAAAGTCCTCGCCCTTTTTCCATCTCTGATTAATATTGAGGTCGTCCGACGTCAAATCAATGCTCACGTTCTCTATTGAAAGAGTGTCCGAATCGGTCAAAAGCCTAATATCCTTGATCACAATGTCCTCATTTACCTCCGCCACCTGAGGAGGCAAGGTCATAAGCCCGTCTGACCGCCCTCCGATGTTCACTCCCCAGCTTCCGAAGGAGTTAAAAAGCAGGTCGTACTCCCCGAAATTACTCCTTTCACTGCGTTTTTCAATACAACTGATGGTTCCGATGTCCACGGTAGAAGAGTCTCCGTTTATAATAACCTCCATCTCGTTGACTTTTGAACCCGGGTTAAGGGTATCCGTATCAATGTTTACAACGTAGCTGTTGTCGTAAAAATCGGGAAAAAGCTCGTCAGAAAGCCCCTGATATTCCTCGTCGACCTTGACGCGATACTCAAGAAGCTCCTCGTCATCCGTCACGCCTTCAGCTTCCTTCAGCTTTTTCCAGTCGGCGCCGTTATACTGCAAACAAATATGCTCGTCAAACTTTCCTTCCTGCTTAATTGATTCAGCAAAGCTAAGCTCACACTCGCCAAAATCCCCGAGGTCAACCTCCACATCTCCGTCCGACAACGGCTGTTTTGACAAAATATGCAGCCTGAAGGCGGAAGTCATTGTGTAGCCTTTTTCAATTTCCAAGTTCAATTCATTTACACAGATTATGTATTCGTCTCCGAGTGAACTCGGTAGAAGCTTATAAATTTCCGAAGTGTTGCTTGTCGAATTTCCGCCGCTGCCCGAGCTGTCGCCGCCGTCGGTCGAACAGCCCACAGCCCCGAGCAGAAGGCAGCCGGCAATGGCCAAGGCCAAAAATCTCTTTACCCTCATCATATCCTACCTCACAAATTTAAATTTTTTCTAATACTCATATTCAAGTAGCAATCATCTCGTGCAATCTAGATTGTTGTGTAGAATTCTAGATTAATTGCAATTTAGATAGCCACAATATAATATCATTAGCTTCTTCTGAGTTCAATATAATCACAATCTAACATAGGCACAGATGAAATTGTTTTACTATATTTTGTTGTCCAACCTGTATGATTCAAAGAGCATTTTTTAGCTTAAAATCTACTAATACATATGATTTTTTGATTATAAACAAATATGTAATTTTAAGAATCACGATGTTATATAATTAATCCCTTTTATATAAACATGTCACATACATTACTAATCATAACACTTATGTATTTTATTGTCAATATTAAGCGCGATAGTAATCGGACTGAATTTTCTGAATTTATAATTTTATTACTTCTTATATCATTCCTATATCTGTACCCGTCAAAAACCCACATGCGGCGAAAATATGAATTGAATAAATAACTTAAACGGACGGAGATAGCTCAATTATCTCCGTCCGTTATTTAAAATTAGTTATAGTACCTCAAATCATTTACAACTCTCTGCAATATCTTCAATCACCTTATAATCATCCGGCGATATCTGATACATATAACTCTCACCGTCCGCAACAATCGAAATATAGTTGTTGCTATAGATATTAAAGGTGTACTTTACCGCCTCATCAACATAAGCGTTAAAAGAAAGCCCGCCATCCAAATCATCGTCCTGCGAAGCAGTGCTTGCAGCAGATAAAATTTCGATTATCTGCTCAGTATCAGTATCCTTTAATTTGTGCTCAGTTTCATCTGGCATTTTTAGAGCCAAGTACTCTATTTCGGAAAAATCTATTGATTTAGAGGGGTTTTCATTACATCCAACAAACATAACCGATACAAATATCAGCATAAAAAACACAAAAGTTCTTTTCATATTCTTGTAATCCTTTTATCTAAAAATAAAAAAGCAGGAGACTTAATCTCCTGCCATAGCACCCTGAAAACTGAATAAAGATTTTGAAAAGCATTTGCGCTGACCACTTGTC
>CAMMVF010000023.1 GCA_946500295.1 uncultured Clostridia bacterium
GACACGCCGGTTCCTACCAAAATTCTTTTTACTTCCTTATGGGACGTTGCCTAAACTGCCCTTCTTGTTGTCTTGGGTTTAAATTAAGAAATTTAAACCTGGATAGTCTGTTATATTGATTGTTTGCTGTTTAATCAAGAAGTTAGTTCACCTTTGATTGATACTTAAAAAGTATATTTAAGAAAAATTTAAATCGGGGCAAAGCGTGACAAGCTCGTGTAATTACGCTTGCGAGTATTGCAACCGTTGCCTACAGAGGCGGGGGACATCGGTGACTTGGTTATATATACTTCTTTATAGCTTGGCTGGAATATACAGTCCCGAGATATCGGCGCCCTCGTGCCTGAGCAGTTTAAGCTTAGTCTCTATTCCTCCGGCATAGCCCGTAAGGCTTCCGTTTGCTCCAACCACACGGTGGCAGGGAATAATGATAGAGATCGGGTTGTGCCCTATAGCTCCGCCGACCGCCCTGGCAGACACTTGGTCTTTCTTTGTGTCAAGTGCAACTTTATCGGCTATTTTACCGTAGGTTGTCACTGTGCCGTAAGGAATTTCACACAGAGCTTTCCAAACGCTTTTGCGAAAGTCGGTGCCCAAGGGATGAAGCGGAAGTTCGCTGATACCGGGCTTCTTTCCGGCAAAATATCTGTCAAGCCAAGATTTTGCGGCTGTCAGTACGGGCAAGTTTGAATCCTCCACAGAGTTTTGGATGTTTTCTTTAAAATATCTCTGTCCCTCTATCCACAATCCGGCTATATTCTCGCCGTCACAGCAGATAGTGAGCTTGCCGATGGGGGAGGGATAAACAGTTGAATAATACATATTTTTCTCCTGATAAATTTCTACCGTTTTAAGCTATTATAGCATATTAAAAAAAGCAAGAGAAGCAAACACAACCGACAAACCCGGATGTAAGGCTTGTCGGTTGTGTTTTTACTGTAAATCGGAGGATTTACAGATTTATTCTTATTCTGTTTTGCAGATTAAGGTTGTCGGAAAATTTGTTCAACACAATAAACAGAATTATGCTCAGCCCCATTATAACAGGAATCCAAATCAGCATATCAAGGGTGAACACCTCGGTCATAAAGAACCAGTCGAATACGGTGATTCCAATAGCGAGAGTTAGGGTGCACACTACTACCAGAGCTGCTCGTATAGCGTCGAAAGGATAGCTTATCTTTATTATTAGCATTATCTCTGTAAAGCCGAGAATGATAACCTGTAGGGTAGAGTATTGAATCTCTGTGGTATTAAATATATCGTGGATTAGTACATTGCAAATCGTCATTATGATTACCACAAGTGCGGCGGGTAGGGCTTTGGATATCACATTGCCCAGGAAGTTGCCCCGTATTCTGTCGTGGTTTGGTTCGAGAGCCAGAACGAATGAGGGCAATCCGATGGCGCAGGCGCTGACGAGGGTCATTTGAATCGGCTCAATGGGATAGGAAAAGTGAAGGAATATAAACAGCACGCTTAATATCGAGGAGTATATTGTCTTTACAATAAACAATGAGGCGGAGCGCTGCAGGTTGTTTATTGAGCGCCGGCCCTCTTCGACTACCTTTGGCATGGAGGCGAAATCCGAATTGACAAGTACAAGCTGAGACACGTTCCTCGCCGCCTCGCTCCCGCTCGCCATAGCTATGCTGCAATCGGCCTCCTTTAGCGCCAGTACGTCGTTAACCCCGTCTCCTGTCATTGCCACGGTGTGCCCCGCTTCCTTTAAAGCTACGACAAACGCCTTTTTCTGATCGGGCGTTACCCTGCCAAATACGGAGTACTTCAAAATCGCTTCTTTAATGTCGTCCTCGGTTTTTAGGGTTGAGGCGTCAATGTATTTGTCGCAGCTTTTCAGTCCCGCTTCCTTTGCTATATTTGCTACCGTCAGCGGGTTGTCGCCCGAGATTATTTTCAGCTCGACTCCCTGTCGTGCAAAATAATCAAGAGTTGCTTTGGCGCTTTTTCTCACCTTGTCTCTTATTACAAGTATGCCTATAGGCTCAAGCTTGTCGGGCAGGTTATCCCCGTTGAAATCCTTTTTCGAGTGAGCCACTGCCAGTACCCTGTAATTCCTGGCATATTCATTCAAATACTTCTCAACCTCAGTGGGGATAATATCCTTAAATATAAACTCCGCCGCTCCGAATACCAGTGACCCGTCAATCCCGAAGTAAGCTCCGCTCCATTTCCTGTCCGAAGAGAAGGGATGAATTTTTTCAGCCTTTTTTCCTTGTACAGCTCCGTACTTATCCTTAACTGCGTTGTATGTCGGGTTTTCATCTTCAAGCGAAGAAACCAGACTGCGCAGCGCCTGAGTAAGCTGTTGATCAGTTGTTCCGTTTACAGGGAAGGCCTTGTGCACTTCCATGCAGCCCTCTGTGATAGTTCCGGTTTTGTCAAGACAGAGGACGTCTACCCTTGCCAGAGTTTCTATGCAATAAAGCTCCTGCACGAGAACCTTTTGTTTTGAAAGCCTGATTACGGCGACTGCCAGAACAGTGGACGTCAAAAGTATCAATCCCTCGGGAATCATCCCGACCAGCGCTGCGGTGACATGGGTGACCGTATCGACTATATTGCCGTCGTTTTGGAAATACTGATTTATAGCGAGCAGTGCTCCGACCGGCAATATTGCTATAGAGATAATTGTAATAATTTTTTTCAGTGTTTGCATTATCTCCGAATTTATTTTTTTAACATATTTTGCCCCGTTAAATAAGGTTGAAGCGTAGTTGCTGTCGCCCACGTGGCAGGCTGTACAGCGGCATTTTCCGCTGATGATAAAGCTGCCTGACAGTAGCGAATCTCCGACAGCCTTATGTATCGGTTCGCTTTCTCCCGTCAGCAATGCCTCGTTTACCTCAAGCTCGCCCGACAGCACTATGCAGTCAGTGGGTATTTGGCAGCCGGCTGTAAGCTCAAGCACATCTTCGAGAACAATTTCGTTTGTCGGAATTTCGCAGAGTTTGCCGTCTCTCAGAACCCTGACTTTGTTTTGGTTGATTATCGACAGCTTATCTACAGCTATCTTTGCCCTGATTTCCTGGAAAATGCCTATTGTTATGTTGGCAATGATTACCAGCATAAACGTCATGTTTTTGTACGAACCCACCAGCAGTAAGGCAAGCGCCAAAACTATATTTATAAGGTTAAATAGAGTGAGAATATTATCAGCGAATATCCTCTTTACACTTTTGGTGGGGAGGTTTGAATCCTTGTTATACAGTCCTTTTTCAGTCTGTTGTCTTACCTGCTCGCTGCTTAAGCCTGTATCAACAGACGGTCGCAGCTTAAGCTCAGGGTTATCATTCGCTTCCATTTATTCACTTTCCTTTCACTACTCGATGTTTACATGATAGCACAACATGTATTTTTTTACAATAAACATTATGTGTTCGCCACTCAAAAAAGAAAAATTTTAGATAAAATCCTTTTTTCAAGCTCTTTTTTGCCCTCGCTCTGGTAAAACTAATTTAAATAGGGATTATCTGCTTTTAGAGGGTGATTATTCGACTTTTTTTGAACAATTCTAATAGAGCAAGAGTTTGGAGGTGAAAAAATGAAAGCAAGAAATAAAACTAATGTCAAAACGAAAAGATTGTTTAAGTTGATGTACTGGGCGGCATCTCTTTCGACTCTTGCATTATTTATATTCACTGCAATCTGTGCGGCTGTTATGCCCGACAGCTTTACCTTTACTGACGGAGCAACAGCACAAAACTGCGCGCCTATACCGGCTTTAACCATTGTTAAAAACTCTGATACAGAGGAGGATGGCGGAAAGCTGGTATTTGCAAATATTTTTCCCGTAAAGGACGTAAGTATTACAAGCAGGGAGGACATTAAGGTTATTCCCGGCGGAACTCCGTTTGGCGTGAGAATGTTTACCCACGGGGTAATGGCGGTAAAAACCGAGGTCGTGAGTGCAGACGGCAAAAGCTGTTGCCCTGCCGGCGACGGAGGAATAGAGGTTGGAGATACTATTATTAGTGTTGACGGTATATCCGTTACTTCAAACTCTCAGCTTTCCAAGCTGGTAAATGAAAGCGGGGGCGAGGAAATGACATTTTCGGTCAAGCGAAACGATAAGACGTTTACAACAGAGGTTACCCCGATAAAAACTGCCGAGGACGAATATAAGATAGGACTTTGGGTTCGCGACAGCTCGGCGGGAATAGGGACAATTACCTTTTATTGCGAGGACAACAGCGGTTTCGCCGGGCTCGGCCACGGAATCTGTGACGTTGACACGGGACAGCTGATGCCCCTTGACCACGGTGATATAGTGCAGGCAAGCATTGATACAGTTACCAGAGGGCTCAAAGGAAGTCCGGGAAGCTTAAACGGTCACTTCAAAAGCTCAGGCACTGTTGGAAACCTTAATTGCAACAATGAAACAGGTGTTTACGGCACCGTTCAATCTGTACCGGATGGAGCGGCTGTTTCAGTTGCCTCAGTTCAGGAGGTTCAAACGGGCTGTGCTACCGTGCTCACTACGGTGAGCGGTGAAACGCCCGAGGAGTACTCGATAGAAATTGAAAGCATAGGCTATGATGAGAACAATAAAACCAAAAACATGGTGATAAGAATTACCGATGAGCGACTTCTCGAGAGCACAGGCGGAATAGTTCAGGGCATGAGCGGCTCGCCTATACTGCAAAATGGTAAGCTTGTCGGAGCTGTGACGCATGTATTTGTCAATGCACCGGACAAGGGTTATGCGATTTTTGCTGAAAATATGCTGTCGGATTATGCTAATGCCACAGGTTTATACGTTAATGAGGCGGCGTAAGAAAAAAATTTGAAAAAATCAAAATTTTTCGGCTGTAAGGTATTGCAAAATTTACCAAAATATGGTAATATTGGTACAACATCACAAAACAGTTAGGGGATAAAACATGGAAAATAAGTTTTTAGCAGTATTAACAGCCGAACCACAGGAATTTAATCGCGAGGAGCTTGAAGCATTTGAGCGCTTCGGAATTGAGCTAAGCGTCTGCGTCAAGGACGGGATTGAGCTTATGGAGCGGATTCGCACCTTAAAGCCAAGAGTAGTAATTTCGGATTTGTTTTTGAGAAGAATTGACGGCATCGGAGTGATGAGAAGCGTATTAAATCAGGGCGATGGCGCTCCGGAGTTTGTCATGCTCTCTACCTTTGACAGTCCCGTCCTTGAGCGTGAAGTGCTCAGTAGCGGAGCGTCGATGTTTGCTCCCTATCCTGTGAGCACAGAGCAGCTTGCCTCTGGCATAGCCGCCATGCTTCAAAACGGCTCTAAGCCTGATAATATCCGTCATTTAAGCGAAGCAAGAGGAAACTCGATGGAGGTTCAGGTTACGGAGATTCTGCATCAAATTGGAGTTCCGGCTCATATCAAGGGTTATCATTACCTGCGCCGTTCAATATTGATGTCTATAGAAAACCCGGATATTATCAACGCCGTGACAAAGCAGCTTTATCCCTCTGTGGCTAAGATGTACGAAACAACCTCTTCCAGAGTAGAGCGAGCTATCCGCCATGCGATTGAGGTCGCTTGGGACAGGGGAGACGTCGATGTGCTCAACTCTTACTTTGGCTATACTATTCACAACGGCAGAGGAAAGCCGACCAACAGCGAGTTTATCGCAATGATTTCCGACAAGCTCCGCCTTGCCACGCAGATGAGGCAGGCGTATGGAGCATAAAGTGAAAAAGCACTTTATGCTCAGTGATATCGCACCTGGCGGTGCGGTGATATCTGCGGCAAGCAGCAGGCGCAGAGTGGCTTCGCCAGTGATATAGCGGCTTACGACGCTGTGAAATCATGCCAAGGCGTGGTGAAATATTCGCCGATGGCGAATGTGATATCGCCCCAAAGGCACGGTTGTGGAAGCCGCAAGCGGCTTGAATTTAAAGTAGTTTGTGCCGGGTTTGAGTTTATTAATCGAACCTGGCACAGTTTTATAACGAGCATAGTTAAAAGGATTACTTTGCAGAAAAGGAAGCAGGCTGCCAACGTGAAAAAAGCTATGGAAGGATTGCAATTTTAGAATGGCACAAATTTAAACGACCGCAGTGCAGGCGAACGTAGGATAAGAGTGACATTTGTCACCATTATTCACCCTCAGCCATAAGATAGTAATAAAAGAAAAAGGAGGCTATTTTATGGCTGAGGAAAACACTGTGACAGGCTTGGATTTGGAAAACATAAAAGAAGCTGTGTGCATTGACGCATACAGGGTGTACGACAGCTGCTCCGACAAGGACTGTCTGACCGATTTGCGGGTGTATTTCTGTGAGGAGGCTCAGTGCCTTGTCGATGAGGCTACGAATGTAAGACTAAAGGACGTGGACGTGATTAATGTCTATATCGACCTCGAGGCTGTTCCCTTCCACAGGGGATTTTACTCGGTGGATATGACCTACTTCTTTGAGGTGGAGCTTGAGGTTTACGCAGCACCCAAGTCCATAGCCACGGTTGTCAAGGGCTTGAGCATATTCAACAAGAAGGTCATACTCTACGGCAGCGAGGGCAACGTCAAGGTGTTCAGCTCCGACTATGTCAGGGACGATAACGACACCCAGTCTCCGCCGACTAAGAACCTTCCCAAAGCAACCGTGCAGGTGGCAAAGCCGATAGCTTTGTCTGCAAGGATAGTAAACAAAAGCGGCGGCTGTATGCCATGCTGTCCTATACCAAAGCAGATAAGCCGCCGCTTCGGCGGGGAAATTCCCGGACCGGGCGGCTCAAGAGAGGTGCTCGTCACCGCCGGAATATTCACAATAGTCAGAATCGAGCGCAACGTGCAGATGCTTGTCCCGAGCTACGACTTCTGCCTGCCCGAAAAGGAGTGTGTAACCTCAAGCGACAGTCCCTGCGAGATGTTCAGCCGCCTCGACTTCCCGACGGACGAATTCTTTCCTCCAAGGGTAGGGGAGATAGGGGACGATGACTTCGGCTGTGGGTGCAAAAACTGAATACTTTCCTGAATCCGCCTTCCGAAAGGAGGGTGGATTTTTGCATGCTTTTTTAAAGGCTGGAATTTAGAGGCTAAAAGTCATATAGCCTTATTGTATAAACTGCATAAATTTCTTGACTTGTGCTTAAAAATATATTATTATCAAATATACAATTTGTCATTCGGATTATGAATCAAAAGTGGGGTCGTTTCCACAAGCGGGTCGTTACCGCAAAATCTCAGTTCCTGAGATTCGTATTTGAAGGCTCATTGTATTCTTACCGCGGCTTAGCGGCAGGATTTTATCTGCCGTATTTTCCGTGCGCCGTTGCACGGCTGTGTGTAAACCGATAGTTGCTCCGGTGTAAAGCACAGTTGCTCGTGCAACCGATTGCGGATTGATATTATTCTCTTGAAAACTGATTAATTACCTCAACAAAGGGATGGTGAGAACAATGATTTATGTGGAAAACATAAGAAAGGAATTTAAAAAGACAATCAAACAGCCCGGACTGCTCGGGAGTTTTAAGTCACTTTTCAACCCTAAGACTGAGAAGGTCGTTGCGGTGGACGATATCTCATTTAACGTCGGCAAGGGTGAAATCCTGGGATTTATCGGACCCAATGGAGCCGGAAAATCCACTGTTATAAAGATGCTGACGGGCATATTGACCCCCACCTCGGGTAGCTGTACCATAAACGGTCAGAATCCCCAGAAGGACAGAAAAAAGTATGTGCGTGAAATCGGCGTAGTATTCGGTCAGCGCACCCAGCTGTGGTGGGATTTGCCGCTTACCGAGACCTATGCGGTGCTAAAGGAGATATACGAGGTTGAGGATACTGCGTACAAGCGCAAGATGGCTTTTTTAAACGAGGTGCTTGAGCTTGACGGATTTATCAAAAGTCCGGTGCGAACTCTTTCGCTCGGTCAGAGAATGAGGGCAGACATAGCCGCCTCGCTTTTGCACAGTCCAAAGGTGCTCTTCCTCGACGAGCCGACCATAGGCCTGGATATTGTAGTAAAGGACAACATCAGAAAAGCCATTGCGGCAATCAACGCCGAGGAAAAGACGACTGTAATTCTTACGACCCACGACCTCGGCGATATTGAGACGCTCTCAAAAAGAATAGTTATGATCGACAAGGGCAGAAATGTATTTGAAGGCACTGTCAGTGACTTAAAGGAGAGCTACGGACAGATGAGACAGCTCAATTTCGAGCTTGAAAGAGCCGAGGAGCTTGAAAAGCTCGACTATAAGTCTCGTTTTAATCTATCCGACGACGATATAGCCTTAAAATCTGACGGCTTATCCTGCGAGGTGCGATTCAACAGCGCTCACGCTCCCGTGAGTGAGGTTGTGAGCTACACCCTGGCAACTGCCAAGGTCAGCGACATAAGCGTAAAGGATGCGGATATAGAGGAAATCATACGCCGCCTTTACCAAAAGGGGGTGGAGGCCGATGCGTAGATTTCTCAGAATCTACCTACCCTTTTGCAAAATGGGAGTACAGCAGATGCTCGCCTACCGCTTTAACTTTATCTTTTTTCTGGTGGGCGAGATGCTCTCAAGTGTGGTAATGTACTTTGTTTGGCTGGCGGTGTTTAACAGCTCCGAGGGCGAAACCTTCATGGGCTTTTCTATGACCGACATGACGGTTTATCTCTTTGTATCCTTTGCGGTGGGATATCTGACCTACAGCGAGGGAAGCTATGCCGTTGCAGAGGAGATAAGGGACGGCTCTATTGCTATGCGAATGATAAAGCCGGTTCGCTTTGATCTGCCGTTTTTGTTCCAGGAGATTGGGAGCAGGAGCGTGACGGCGCTGATCGTGATTGTACCTATATGTACTTTGGTGGAGGTGTACCGTTTTGCGGTAACCGGCGCAGTTGTGTTTAATATAGTAAACTTCCTGCTCTTTTTACTGAGCCTTGTCATAGCGTATCTGCTTTCGTTTTACATAAACGTGTGCTACGGCTTTATGGCGTTTTTTCTGAAAAACCTTTGGGGAGCAAATGTGCTCAAGGATGCGATTATCTCCTTCCTCTCCGGCTCGAAAATACCAATAGCCTTTATGCCTGCAGCGCTCCAAACCGTGTTGAATTTTCTTCCGTTTTCATCGCTGAGTTACACCCCGGTTATGATATACATGGGTATGTACGACCTCGTGACGATAGTTCAGAAGCTTACACTGCAATTATTCTGGCTTGCGGCGTTTTGGGGCTTGAGTAAGCTTATATGGCTGCAGGCAACCAAGCGTTTATGCGTACAGGGGGGTTAAAGATGCTGAAAAAATTAAGACGAGCGCTCAAAATGCACAGAATCTTTATCGCCCAAGACCTAAAAAAGCTGATGGAGTACAAGCTCGACTTCCTCACAGGCGCTTTGGGATTTATAGTGTATCAGACCGTCAATCTGCTGTTTTTATGGATAATATTCAGCTCTATACCTCAACTTGAGGGCTTCAGCTATGATGAGATACTATTTATCTACGGATTCTCATTGATACCAAAGGCTATAGACCATATGTTTTTCGACCATTTGTGGAACATTGGATATTGGTATATTGCCAAGGGTGAGTTCGACAAATACCTTACTAGGCCACTTAATACATACTTTACCGTTGTGGTTGAAAAATTTCAGGTGGATGCCATCGGCGAGCTTGTGGTCGGTATAGCGCTCATGGCGTCAACTGTCGGAAAGGTTAATATTCACTGGAGCGGTTTAAACGTGCTTTTGTTCATAGTTGCGGTTATTGCAGCCACTTTGATTTATACGGGAATAAAGACCATCACTGCGGCTATTGCTTTTTGGACTAAGCGCAGCGGACAGGTTATTCAGGTATTTTACATGATGAATGAATTTGCAAAATACCCCGCCACCATTTATAACAATGCGGTTAAATTTTTGATAACATACATTATCCCCTTTGCCTTTACGGCGTTTTACCCGGCAAGCTACTTTCTCAGGGGAGATAATCCGCTGTTTAACATAGGCGGACCTGTGTTGGCCGCCGCAGTGCTGATGACGGCAGGATTGTTGCTGTGGAACAAGGGCGTAAAAGCCTACGAAAGCGCAGGAAGCTGAGGGCGGCGGAGCGCCGCCAGTGATATCGCACCTAGCGGTGCGGTGAAATCTGCGGCAAGCCGCAGGTGAAATATTCGCCATGGCGAATGTGATATCGCACTGCTTGCGGTTGAGGAAGTGCCGAAGGCACTTTTATCCTATGTTTTACTGCTGCTTTACTGCACGGCTTTCTTTTTCTCTGTGCCAATAAAGAGCCGCCTGCTTTTTGGGTTTTGCCCATCCTGAGTGATTGGCAATCACACAAATTCAAAATAGGAAATAGTTAAAAGACCTGATCCTCTCAAAAAGGGACAGGTCTTTTAACATGAAAAAAGCAAGAAAGGACAGTAAGTATAGGTGCCGAAGGCACTTTTGTACTACGTTCGCCTGCACAGCTACAGTGTGAATTTGTGCCATTCTATATTTGCCGCCTTCACTTTTTCTCAACAATCTCGTCCTTGCTTTTGTATATGCTGTTTGCGGGCACAAAGCCCCTGACCATCGAAACAGGGTAAATAGTCGTGCCCTTGCCCACGGTAACGCCCGGGTTTAAAACCGAGTTGCACCCTACTTCTACATAATCTCCGAGTATCGCCCCAAGCTTTTTGCGGTTGGTGCAGAGCCTTTCGCTGCCCATACAAAGGAAAACTATAGACTTGTCCGACTTGAGGTTCGAGGTTATCGACCCTGCGCCCATATGGGACTTGTAGCCCAAAATCGAATCCCCGACATAGTTGTAATGCGGTACCTGAACCCCGTCAAAGAGGATAGTGCCCTTCAGCTCTGTCGAGTTACCCACTACTGCGCCCCTGCCGACAATCGCCACGCCTCTGATAAAGGCGCAGTGGCGAATTTCAGAGTCGCTGCAAACGATAAGCGGACCTGTTATTGACGCGCTGGGTGCCACCCTTGCGCTTTTGTGAATCCAAACGTCTTCGCCAATTTTGTCATATTCGTCCTGCGGCAATGTGAGACCGAGCTTCAGAATGAAATCCTTAAGCCCGTCCAAAGCCTCCCATGGGTATGTGGTCTCGCTCAGCAGAGGCTGAGCTATTGTTCGGCTCAAATCCCCGAACAGTTCCTCGGTTTTAACCTGCTCAAACATATATTTAGCTCCTTGTATCTTTATGAATCATAATCGAAAAAGCCCCAGTCTCCGTTGCTGAGTTTTCCGGCTACAAAGCGTCGCTGGACGCCGTCGCAGTCTATTTTATAAGCTGAAAAGCTCAGCGGCTGATCGGTGTTCGGGTCAAGCACAATGACAACGTCTCCTATCATAGTCCACTTGTGCTTGAACACGTCAATTCCCATAATGCAGAATTTATCCGACTTGGCGCTCCCGATAAAACTGTGTTTTTTCATTTATCTCACTCCTGAGGTGTAATATTTTCCTATCCTTAATTAATTCACGGATTAACAAAAATATCAAATCTCAATCCCGTTTTGAGTTTTTAAAAACTTCATCGCTTTATTAACTATTATGTCCACTCCGCCCTCGACGTCGCTTTCGACATTCATCGGAAGAATCGGGTCGTGAACGCTGAGCCTGAGCATAAACCATCCGTCGCCCTCGCCCTTGACGAAGGAAATTCTCACGCCCTCACGGCTGTCGTCGGCGAGTTGCCAGTTATGCTCTTTGGCGTAGGCTTCTAGATTTTCGAGCACCCTGTTTCCGCAGGTTTTGAAGTCGTGCTCGGTTATCTTGAAGCGTATTTCCCTGCTTTCAACAGGCTCTTTTAAAGAGGCGATCAAGTCCTCAAGGCTCTTGCTCTCTTTCCTCAGCTGTGCCATCTTAATTATCAGCTTTGTGCACAGGTAAGCTCCATCGTCGAGGAAGTAATTCTCCCTCATAGCCGCATGGCCGGAGGTCTCTATGGCGAGAGGGCAGTCTACACCCTCTTTGTTTAGTCTCAAAGCTTCGTTTATTACGTTTTTATATCCTCTTTTAAAGCGGTGGTGAACTCCGCCCAAATCCGATTCTATAAATTCCTTGAGCCCTGACGAGGTGGTTGAGTCCGTTACCACCGTGCCGCCCGGGTTGTTTTCCAGTGCGATTGCCGCAGCCATTGCGACCAGACGGTTTCGGTTGATTTCATGTCCCTTGCCGTCTACAGCGCCTCCTCGGTCAACGTCAGTGTCAAAAATTACTCCCATGTCTGAGCCTGAGCTAAGTACAGCCTTGCTGATTGAATCCATTGCCTCTTTTGCTTCGGGGTTCGGCACATGGTTGGGGAACATTCCATCGGGTTCAAGGTACACGCTGCCGCTAACGTCGGCTCCCAAAGGCTTTAGTACCTTTGAAGCGTAAAATCCGCCTGCGCCGTTGCCTGCGTCAACGGCTATCTTAAAGCCCTTGAGCGGGTGCTCGTAGTCGTCGCTGTTTACGCCCTCCATTATCATTTTTCTCAGCCTTGCCGAATAATCGCTCATGTAGTCTGTGGGGATTATCTCTCCGCCATCAAACGACTTGGGCTGTTCGTCGTTTTGGGCGTAGAGGAGAATCTGCTCTATGTCACTGCCCTCAAGTCCACCCTCACGGGTGAAGAATTTTAGTCCGTTTCTGTTAAACGGGTGGTGGCTGGCAGTAATTTGCAGCGCACCGTCGCAGCCGAGATCTACCGTGGTCATAAACATTGACGGGGTGGAGGCAAGCCCGCAGTCGAGCACCCGAACTCCCGCTTCCTTCATAACCTCGCTGCAAGCCGCAACTATACTCGATCCCGAAATACGGCTGTCTCTGCCGATGGAAATTACAAGCTTGTCAGTGGTCTTGCCCATCTTATTTGCAAGCCAGAGCACAAACCCGGCGCTCATTTTTTTCACTGCCTCGTCGGTGAGGTTCACATCTTCTCCCTCTACGCCGTCAGTGGCAATTCCTCTGATATCTGTTCCGCTTTTAAACTGCTTCCAATACTCGTTTAGCATATTGTTCTCCTTTTCATAGGGTATAATATTTTTATCGCTGGTTTACTATAATTTTACAATTATAATTATACACATTTTCGCCATTGATTTAAATAGCAAATTGCAAATTCGGCAATAATATTTAAAGATATCTGAAAACCGAGGAACGGGATATTTAGCTGAGACTAACTGTCGCCGTATTAACGGAAATATTCTGAATTTTCGGATACGAGCTAAAAATGAGGTGGTTTATTTGGCTTTAATTGAGCTCAGAGGGGTCAGTAAGGTTTACGGTGGAGGCGAAAATACGGTCAGGGCGCTTGATAATGTGAGCTTGAGTATTAAAAAGGGTGAATTTGTAGCGATTGTAGGTCACAGCGGCTCGGGTAAGTCAACCATGATGAATATTTTGGGCTGTTTAGATACCCCTAATGAGGGTGAATATTATCTAAATGATAAAAATGTCGGAAAGCTCAGTGAGGGACGGCTGAGTAAAATTCGCAACCGGGAGATAGGCTTTGTATTCCAAAGCTTCAACCTGATACCGAACCTCAGCGCCTGCGAAAATGTGGAGCTGCCGCTTTCATACCGAGGTATCTCAAGGACACAGCGGAGGTCTCTTGCGCTGGATGCGCTGGCAGCAGTGGGTTTGAGCGAGAGAGCTGCTCATAATCCCTCTCAGCTTTCGGGAGGTCAGCAGCAGAGGGTGGCGATAGCTAGGGCAATAGCCGCCCGACCGCCGATTATACTTGCGGACGAGCCCACGGGAAATCTCGATACATCAAGCGAGGATGATATAATAGGAATATTGCAAAAGCTGAACTTAACAGGGCGAACGATTGTTGTAATTACTCACGGTGACAAGCTTGCTGCTGCGGCAAAAAGGAGGATAAGCCTTGTTGACGGGAGAATTGTTACGGAGAGTTAGTCGTATCGGCGGATTTAGGTAAAAATATAAGGAGCAAAACAATTTATGAGTTTTGCTCCTTATATTTTTCTCCCCAATTACTCAGTGCGTCTAAAATCGGCTTTAGGCTGTACCCGAGTTCAGTAAGGGTATATTCAACTCTCGGTGGAACTTCCGCATAAACAGTACGGGTCAAAAGCCCGCTCTCTTCCATTGCTCTGAGCTGGGCTGTCAGCACCTTCTGCGACACTGAGCCGATGGATTTTTTCAGCTCGCCAAAGCGCTTTGTGCCTGGCATTAAATCGCGCAGGATTAAAACCTTCCACTTATCGCCTATCAGCGTCAGTGTTGTTTCCACAGGGCAGGCAGGAAGAGTTTTTGTGTTTTTTTGCTCGCTCATATTTATAACCTCCCATTAGTTTCTGTTTGAAATTTACATACCAATTATATCATACAGCCTATTTGGGGTCAATGTTACCTAATTAGCAGGCAAGTAAAAAAGTTTTCAAAATTTTTTTACCGTCGCCCATTACGAAAAAACCGCATATTCATCCAATCGTTTCCTTCGGGTAACTGTTCAATTGTTTCCTCTTGGTAACTACAGCACAAAAAAGTGCGTACTTTACAGCCAAAATTTGAGCGAATATAATATAGTCAAGAGCTGAGGGAACGGCCGCTCCGAGATCTTGATAAAACTTTTACGGAGGTAACAATTATGAACAAGAATACATTTACAAAGGTTAAGCTTCAAAAGGGCGAGATGAATATTTACGACTTTGGCGCAGTTAAGCTTCACGCTTATAAGACCTGTGATTTTATTGACGACGAGGTTTTCGTAGTCGAGAAAGACGGAAAAGCAGTTGTCATCGAGTCTCCGTGCTTTTTCGACAACAACAGCGAGCTGGAAGAGTATCTGAAAGAGTTTAAGGTTGAGGGTATGCTCATTGCTTACCACGGTGCAGGCGGCACCTTCCTGCCGAATGTTCCAAAGTACGCCACTCGAAATGCTGTGGATTACTCGGAAAACGGCGGAGGTAAGGCGCTTATTGACAACTTCACACAGTCTTTTGGCGATATCTTCGACAGCTCAATACATAAGATTACAAATGTCATTGCCGAGGGTAAGGTGAATATAGGAGGAATTGATTTTATCATCAAGCAGACCGCAGAGGCGTTTGACGTGGAAATCCCCGAGATTAATGCGGTTTATACCCATATGCTCGGTCATGACTGCCACTCCATTGTTGCCGGAGCCGCCCATGCCGATGCAATTATTGCACAGATGAGGGATTATATTTCAAAGGGCTATGACTTGATTTTAACCTCTCACTATACTCCGGAGGATTTAAAGGACGCTGAGACTAAGATTGCATATATAGAAAACCTCAAGGCTATAGCGGAAAAAACCGACGCCGCCGAAAGCTTCAAGGCTGAGGTTATGAAGCAGTACCCCGAGTACAGCGGTCAGAATTATCTGGATATGACAGCAGGGTTCTTATTTAGCTGATTTAGATGAATAAAAAGCAGGGCTGTCGCAGTAACAGACTCATTTTTTACCGGAAAGCGGAATTCGCCGCAGGGTAAAGCCTCTTTTTCGGGCTTTACCCTCTTCCGGGTTTTCGCCTGAAAATCACCACTTTCGGGCGTTTGAACACAAGGGAGATTTAAGCGTCTGTGGACGGTTACAAAGGGGCTCTGTCCTTGGATTCTGAAGCCTTTACGCCATATATTCAACTGTGTCGCACTTTTTGTCCGCTAATTTGAAATGAGATTTAAATTTTTACTACATAAAAAGGAGGGTAAATATGACTGCTGCTGAAATTTTAAGCTATTTATACAGGGAAATACATACAACGTCGTCACTACGGTAGATGATGCTGGACTCCCTGTTACCTGTGCGATTGATATAATGGACGCAGATGAAAACGGACTTTATTTTCTCACAGCAAAGGGTAAGGGCTTTTACAACAGAGTGAAGTCACGTGAATATCTTGCGCTGACTGGGATAAAGGGAGAGGACACAATGTCATGTGTGGCTGTGTCCGTGAAAGGCAGGGTAAAGGAAATAGGTAGCTATATACTTCCGAAACTGTTTGAAAAAAATGGTTTGAAAAAAATCCTTACATGAACGAAATTTACCCTACTACTCAGTCGCAAAAGGCTCTCACAGTCTTTCAGCTTTACGAGGGGAGCGGCGAGTGGTTCGACCTGTCAAAAAAGCCGATTGAGCGTTTTACATTTACCTTCGGAAATGCAGAGAAGGAGAAGGACGGCTACTTTATCACAGATGGCTGTACTCTCTGCTGTGCTTGCGGGGAGGTCTGCCCCCAAGGCTGTATTGACTTTACTTCTGCCTCGGCAGTGATAAGGCAGGAAAACTGCCTGCACTGTGGCAGCTGTATGGAGGTTTGCCCGCAAAAAGCTGTGATTCGGAGGTAATATTATGACGCAAATTGAAAGACGGATTTATTTAATAAAAGAGCTTCTGAGCGAGGAGCCGAGTTGTTCGGATGTTAAGCTGCCGTCAGATGAGCAACAACAAAAAAATCTTCTTCGCTCACTGTTCAATATCCGCGTGCCGCACAGAGTGAGCGAGGAATTTTTACGGATACAGGACGCTTACTTGCAGGAGGAAACAAAGAGAAAAGGTATTTACAGATTTTAACGACCTCTCTCCCGTACAGAATGGGCTGTATCTCTGGAGGGGCGATATTACCACGCTGCGATGTGACGCCATTGTAAACGCCGCCAACAGTCAAATGGTCGGTTGCTTCTGCCCCTGTCACGGTTGTATAGACAACCAAATCCACACCTTCTCTGGCGTTCAGCTCAGAGAGGCTTGTGCGGAGATAATGAGAAAGCAGGGGAGAGAGGAAAAAACAGGGGGCGCAAAAATAACCCCCGCCTTTAATCTACCGTGTAAATATGTACTTCACACAGTCGGTCCTATCGTTCACGGCTCGGTTACGAAAAAAGACGGGGAACAGCTTGTTTCCTGCTACCGCTCCTGCTTGGAGCTTGCAGAGCAAAATAATATAAGAAGTCTTGCATTTTGCTGTATTTCTACTGGAGAGTTTCACTTTCCGCAGGAGCTGGCGGCGCAGATTGCAGTTAAAACAGTAAAAGAATACAGGGAGCAAACAAACAGCAATATTGAGGTGATATTCAATGTATATAAGGAGATCGACTTCAACATATACAAAAAACTGCTCGGAGCAGATTCAAAGGCTGAAAAATGAAATTGAAACCGCAGACGCTATAGTAATAGGAGCAGGAGCCGGAATGTCAACTTCGGCTTGTATGGCTTACGACGGAGAACGGTTTGAAAAAAACTTTGCAGATTTCCAAAAAAAATATGGAATCCGTGATATGTACTCGGGAGGGTTCTACCCCTATGATACGTTAGAGGAATATTGGGCTTGGTGGTCGCGGCAGATTTATGTAAACCGTTATACTGCCGGCGTCGGCAAGCCGTACGCAGACCTGCTTACTATTATCGGCAATAAGGATTACTTCGTCATTACTACAAATGTTGACCACCAGTTCCAGCTTGCCGGCTTTGACAAGCAAAGGCTTTTTTACACTCAAGGAGATTATGGTCTGTGGCAATGCTCGAAGCCCTGTCACGATAAAACCTATGACAACGAGGCTCAGGTGCGCCGTATGGTCTCGGAGCAGAGAGATATGAAAATTCCAACGGAGCTGGTTCCCAAATGTCCTGTCTGCGGCGCACCCATGACGATGAATTTGCGCTGTGATGACACCTTTGTTCAAGACAAGGGGTGGTATGCCGCAGCGAAAAGATACAATGATTTTATTCACCGCCACGAGGGATTACGTGTGTTGTTTTTGGAACTGGGAGTGGGGGCTAACACCCCGGTTATTGTAATATCTCTCATGTCAGTAAACAGTGTTATATATGATATAAAAAGCTTAAGTCCCTGAAATGGTACAGTGGTGAAAAAAGCTGTACCATTTCAGGGACAATGATTTTGTATCAATATAGATTTCAGGTTAGCAGGTTCTGAATTTTTAGTTTAATCATTGTGCTGCAACCGCAGTAAGCCGGCAGGATTTAATCCTTGTTTTCGACCAAGTGTATGTGTTCCTTCAATACGAGGTTAATGTACTGAGAAAAGGATCTGTCGCAGTTTTCAGCCATCTCCTTGATTTTTTCAATTATGTCCTCATCTAAAGTGATGCTGACCTTCTTTTTTAGCGGTTTCATCTTATCACCTCAAAGTAACAATACTACAAAATACGCCTTTGTATTGACAAATCGGATAAAGTAGTATAAAGTAGTATTTAAATCGAGGTTAAAAAGCTTGCATAATAAAAGACAAGTATAAAATGATTCACACTCACATAAAATTAAGCACAAAAAACACCCCACAATGTGAGGTGTACGCCGTAAATGTATGGAGCGGACAACGGGAATCGAACCCGCCTCCTCAGCTTGGGAAGCTGATATTCTACCAATGAACTATGTCCGCGTATTTTTTATAATAAAAATTACAGCGGAGAAAACCGCCAGGCGGCTTCCTCCGGTGGAGCTGGAAAAGGGACTTGAACCCTCGACCTACGCTTTACGAGAGCGTCGCTCTACCGTCTGAGCTATTCCAGCATTCTGCCCGGATATTATACCACTAATAATAAGGAAAAGTCAATAGAAGAATTTTGTTCATTTTTAATTATTTTTCGGTATCACACTGGCATATTACAAACGAATGTGGTAAAATAAAAAAATAAAGACGTTAAAGATGAGCTGTTCCGGTGTTGATATGCTTTTGTGATTTACTCATACTTTGTGTTTTCCGGTTGAGGAATAGCCTTATAGCGTGTGCTTGCTATTTATGATTATAACGAATATCTTGTAAGAGGAACAAAAAGGAGGATACTGTAATGAAGGATGAAATAGCGTACCTGCTCAAGAGACACCGCCTAAACTGCGGGTATTCTCAGCAAATGGTCGCCAATGCACTTAATGTTGACCGCTCGACCTATACCTACTATGAGACAGGAAAGTCTATGCCGAGTCTGAGCACGTTGATGGTGCTTAAGAATCTGCTTAATATACCATATGAAGAGTTGTTGAGTTGCCTCGACAGGGGGGGAGCTATCGAAACCGAAAAGCTCAAAGATCCTACAAACACCGAGGCGGTGGATAAGGAGAGAACGGATACCAGCCACATTACTCTTGAAAAAAAGGAAACCTACGGTTTGCCCAAGGATGAACAGCAGCTATTGCTCTATTTCCGTCGAATGGATGATAGCGATAGGGAGAAAGCTCTTGATTATTTAAAAAATATAGTTAAGGAGAACTATTGATATTAATAAAATCTTACTCAGCCGCCCTGATTGGGCGGCTTTTTTCATTACAAAAATCCAATTAATTAGACAAAAATTATTGAAATCCAGCTGCACTTATATTATAATTGTACCGAAACAACAGGCGTATAGGCGCTAAATAAAATGGAGGTGTTGATTTTGAACAGAATAGTATTAAATGAGACCTCGTACCACGGCAAGGGCGCTGTGGCGCAGGTGGCGGAAGAAATTAAGGCGAGAGGATTTAAAAAAGCTTTTGTCTGCTCCGACCCCGATCTTATCAAGTTCGGTGTGACAGATAAAGTGACTTCTGTGCTTGAAAACAGCTCTATAGACTATGAGCTTTATTCAGACATTAAGCCAAACCCGACTATAGAAAACGTCCAGAGCGGAGTTCAGGCTTTTAAGGACAGCAAAGCCGACTGCATAGTTGCTGTCGGCGGCGGTTCGTCCATGGATACCGCTAAAGCGATAGGGATTATCATAGCAAATCCCGAGTTTGAGGACGTCCGCAGTCTTGAGGGCGTAGCCCCCACAAAAAATCCGAGCATCCCCATAATCGCCGTGCCTACCACCGCAGGGACGGCGGCTGAGGTAACTATAAACTATGTAATTACCGATGTGGAGAAAAAGCGGAAGTTCGTCTGCGTTGATGTCCACGATATCCCTGTGGTAGCTATCGTAGATCCTGAGCTTATGTCCTCTATGCCGAAGGGGCTGACCGCCTCTACGGGTATGGATGCTCTCACCCATGCCATAGAGGGTTATATCACCAAGGGCGCTTGGGAGATGACGGATATGTTCCACCTCAAGGCGATTGAGATAATTTCAAAATCCCTGAGAGGAGCGGTCGAAAATACCCCCGAGGGCAGAGAGGGAATGGCTTTAGGACAGTATATCGCCGGTATGGGCTTTTCTAATGTCGGCTTGGGTATAGTGCACTCTATGGCGCACGCTTTGGGTGCGGTTTATGATACTCCCCACGGCGTGGCAAACGCTATCTTGCTTCCTACTGTCATGGCATATAATGCAGACGCTACAGGTGAAAAATACAGGGAAATCGCCAGAGCGATGGGAGTGCAGGGCGTTGACGATATGACCCAGGAGGAATACCGCAAGGCTGCGGTTGACGCCGTGAAGCAGCTCTCGGCTGACGTTGGTATTCCCGCTGATTTAAAGGATATCGTCAAGGAGGAGGATATCGACTTTTTGGCGGATTCCGCCGTTGCCGACGCCTGCGCACCGGGTAACCCCAAGGACGCTTCCAAGGAGGATATCATCGCTCTTTACCGCAGCTTGATGTAACAAAATGCAAGGCGCAGGGGTGTTGCCGCCACAGGCGCAAGCGCAGTGATATAGCGGCTTACGCCGCTGTGGAATCTGCGGCAAGCCGCAGGTGAAATATTCGCCGTTGGCGAATGTGATATCGTGCCAAAGGCATGGTTGTGGAAGCCGCAAGCGGCTTGGATTTGAAGTAGATTGTGCGAGACTTAGGGTTAGTTCCCTGAATCTCGCACAATTTTATAACGAGCGAATATAATAACCGACAAGAGGTTTTATCGAGAATCAAAATTGAAACTCACTATCGGACTACTTGAATTCAAATCGCTTTGCGATTTCCTTTACTGCGCCATCGGCGCAATTTCACATTTGACTCATCAAATATTTCACTTGCGCTTTTAGCGCAAATTTCACTGCCCAATAGGGCAATTTCACTGCGCCTCTCGCTAAGCTAAATTACAAAGCCGCCGTTTACGCCGATTATTTGCCCCGTGATGAATGAGGACTTGTCTCCGGCTAAAAAAACGGCGCAGTCGGCTATGTCCTGTGTGTTCCCAAGTCTGTTGAGCGGAGTTTCCTCCCGCAGGGCGTCAAGTTCCTGTTCGCTGTATTCGCTTAGCATGTCGGTGCGTATCACTCCAGGAGCAATGGCGTTTACCCTGATTCCACTGAGGGATACCTCCTTGGCTAAAGCCTTAGTAAGTCCGATTATACCTGCCTTGGATGCGGAGTAGGCGACCTCGCAGCTTGCGCCAACCTGTCCCCACATGGAGCTGATGTTTATAATACTGCCGCTGTGCTCTTTGAGCATATAGGGCAAGACGGTATGACAATAATTGTAGCAACCGGTGAGGTTAGTCGTTATTACTTCGCTCCATTGCTTGGGCGTGCAGTCGGTAAAGAGACCTGAAAGGGAGATGGCGGCGTTGTTTATGAGTACGTCGATCTTGCCAAATTCATCTGAAACTTTTTCTGCGATATTCACTGCGGAGCCGTGCTCCTTTACATCCGCCTTAAAGCTCAAAGCCCTGACTCCGAGATTTTCGGCTTCGGCTGTAACCTCCTCGGCTTTCTCAGCACTGTTGTTGTAGGTTATCGCAATATCATAACCGCTTTTTGCTAGCTCAAGCGAAATCGCCCTGCCGATTCCCCTTGAGCCGCCGGTGATTATTGCGCTTTTATTTCTGCTCATTCTTTTACGAGAACCTTGACTATCTCGCCGACAAATACCTCGTGATAATCGCCAGCCTGATAGTTTGTGCTGTCAAGGCTCTTGTCAATGAAACACTCGGGCTGTATCTTCTGCTTGTAAAGCTTTTTGCAGACTAAAACTGTCTTAGCCTGCTCAAAGTATGGGGCTTCAGTGTTGAAGCATGGTGTAAGCCCGGTCTGCTCTACCTTGTCTATGTCCCTTCCCGAGGCAGTGCCGCATAAGGTGAGCTCCTTTTTATAATCTCCGCCGAAGCCCGAAAGCGTGAAGTAATCTTCCCTGTCGATAAACTCAAGGGTATAACGCTGGGGGCGAATAAAGGTAAACACTACGTTTTTACCCCATAGCACGCCTACTCCGCCCCAGCTTACCGTCATGGTGTTGAGGCTCTGCTCGTTTCCTGCTGTTAGCAGCAGCCAGTCCTTGCCTATCATCTCAAACGGGTTTTTAGTGATTTCGTTCGGTGTGATTTCCTTAAAATTGCTCATTGTCAATTCCTCCTGTGCTGTGATTAAAAATTTTATGCGTCTTTTTATGAGAATTATAACATCTCGAGTGCATAATATGCAATAATAGATGTATATTATGAATACTTTTTCATGCTCAGCTTAGTTAATACAGAATCGTCAACTGCGATTGTCTCTTTTATTTCTGCGTAATACCTGTAAAAATCTGTATAAAATCACTTTGCTTAGCTTGTGGTATTCAACAAAATTGTAGATATATACAAAAATGCGGATATCTGAATAAATATTCATAAAATGCTTGATTTTCTGCATTATGCGTGTATAATTAGAAACATCAGGATTAAATCAATTTTAAAAATAAACTTCAATTAAAAACGGAGGCATTAAAATGGCTAAGGATAATAAAATCAAAAAGGTAGTTTTGGCTTATTCGGGAGGACTTGACACCTCCATCATCATTCCGTGGCTCAAGGAGAATTACGATAACTGTGAGGTTATCGCTGTTTCCGGCGACGTAGGTCAGGGAACCGAGCTTGAGGGACTTGAGGAAAAGGCTATCAAGACCGGAGCTTCAAAGCTCTATGTAGAGGATTTGAACAAGGAGTTTATCGAAGAGTATGTATGGCCGACTCTTAAAGCCGGCGCTGTTTACGAGGGCAAGTACCTCCTCGGTACCTCCTTTGCAAGGCCGATTATCGCGAAGAGAATCGTAGAGATCGCTCTCGCAGAGGGCGCTGACGCAATCTGCCACGGCTGTACAGGTAAGGGCAACGATCAGGTTCGTTTTGAGCTTGCTATCAAGGCTTATGCTCCCGATATGAAGATCATAGCTCCGTGGAGAACCTGGGAGTTTAAGTCCAGGGAAGAGGAAATCGAGTACGCTGAGAAAAAGGGTATTCCTCTGAAGATCAACAGGGAGACAAACTATTCAAAGGACAAGAACATCTGGCATCTCTCTCACGAGGGACTTGACCTTGAGGATCCTGCGAACGAGCCTAAGTACAACGAGCCGGGCTTTTTGGAGCTGGGTGTTTCTCCTGAGCAGGCTCCCGACAAGCCGGAGTATGTAACAATTCATTTTGAAAAGGGCGTTCCGACAGCCGTAAACGGCGAGGAAATGGACTCTGTATCTATAGTAAAGACTTTAAACGAGATCGGCGGCAGAAACGGTATAGGTATCACAGATATAGTTGAAAACCGTCTTGTAGGAATGAAAGCTAGGGGCGTTTACGAGACCCCGGGCGGTACAATCTTGTATGCCGCTCACAACAAGCTTGAGGAGCTTTGCCTTGACCGCGACACCTTCCACTACAAGCAAAATGTTGCAAACCGCTTTGCAGAGCTTGTTTACTATGGTCAGTGGTACACACCTCTGAGGGAGGCTATCTCAGCTTTTGTTGACAGTACTCAGCAGACCGTAACCGGCGACGTTAAGCTCAAGCTTTACAAGGGCAATATCATTGATGCCGGCGTTACTTCACCGTATTCTCTCTATGACGAGGAGATCGCTACCTTTGACGAGGACGAGGTTTACGACCAGAACGACTCTGCAGGCTTTATCAACCTGTTCGGACTTCCGATAAAGGTTCGTGCCAAGAAAGGACTTATTAAATAAATAATTAAAAGCACTTGGATTTTAGCTTGGGAATAATTAAAACTAGTGCAGAGCATTTGAGTGTATGGATTAAAAGTTTAGGTCAAGCCTTTTTAAAGGCTTGCGGTATCCAAAGGCAGAGCCTTTGGTCGCCACCCGCAGGTGGCGAAATCCCCTTCGTTCAAGCGCTCGGCAGGGGGTGAATTGTTCGGCTGCGCCGAACAAGAGGGGGAAGCCTGCAAGAGAGGCTTCCCCCTGATAAGGGGCTGTTGCAAACAAAAAATTGCGACAGCCCCATAAACTGATTTTATGAGGTGAATTAAATGAAGCTTTGGGCAGGGCGGTTTCAAAAGGAGATAAGCAAGACGACTAACGATTTCAACTCATCAATCTCCTTTGACAGCAAGATGTACAAGCAGGATATCACGGGCAGTATCGCTCATGCGACTATGCTTGGGAAATGCGGAATAATCGAGGAGAGCGAGGCTGAAAAAATCTGCAATGGTCTCACCGAAATATTAAACGATATCGAAAGCGGAAAGCTTGAAATTGATATGGAGGCTGAGGATATCCACACCTTCATAGAGGGCGAGCTTACCAAGAGACTCGGTGACGCCGGCAAAAGACTCCATACCGCCAGAAGCCGCAACGACCAGGTTGCTTTGGATATAAGGCTTTATCTACGTGACCGCTGTGACGAAATCAGGGAGCTTTTAAAGGAGCTCGTGACAGTTCTTTGCGACAAGGCGGAGCAGTATGCCGGGGCTGTAATGCCGGGCTATACCCATCTGCAAAGGGCCCAGCCGATAAGCTTCGGTCATCATCTGATGGCTTACGCGCAGATGCTTCTGCGCGATATTTCCCGTCTTGACGACGCACAGCGCAGGATGAACGTGATGCCGCTGGGAAGCTGTGCGCTTGCCGGAACGACCTACCCGATAGACCGCAGTATTACTGCCTCCCTTCTGGGCTTTGACAGCGCCTGCGAAAACAGCATGGACGGAGTTTCCGACAGGGATTTTTGTATTGAACTTTCATCAGTTCTTTCTATCGTTATGGTTCATCTTTCACGCTTCAGCGAGGAGATAATCCAGTGGTGCTCATGGGAGTTTAAGTTTGTTGAGCTTGACGACGCATTTTCAACAGGCTCGAGCATAATGCCCCAGAAGAAAAATCCAGATATAGCTGAGCTTGTCAGGGGAAAGTCAGGCAGGGTGTTCGGCGATTTGATGACCCTGCTCACGGTGATGAAGGGAATAGCTCTGGCTTATAATAAGGATATGCAGGAGGACAAGGAGGCTATATTTGACGCGTTTGACACCGTTAAGATGTGCCTTACAGCCTTCACCCCGATGATAGATACAATGACCGTCCTCACCGACAATATGAGAAAAGCGGCGGCAGGCGGATTTATCAATGCTACCGACTGCGCCGACTATCTGGTGAAAGAGGGGCTACCGTTCAGAGACGCTTATAAGGCTACGGGAACTCTGGTAGCAAGATGTATCGAGCTTAACACCGACCTTGAGAGACTTCCGCTTGAGGAATATAAAGCTATTTGCGATATCTTTGACGACGGCGTATATGAGGCTATCTCACTTGAAAAATGCCTCAACGACCGCAAAGCCTTTGGTGGTCCGGCTATGGAAAACGTCCTTGCCGCAGTTAAGAGCGTGAGGGAAAAGCTCAATAATTAATTTTTTACAGTCAAGGGAAAGAGGAGAATTGTATGATAAAGGCAGGAATAATCGGCGCAACCGGCTACGCAGGGGCGGAGCTTGTGCGTATTTTAAGCGGCCATCCCGAGTGCGAGATAGCGGCGATAAGCTCTGTAAGCTTTGAGGGCAAGGCGATAAGCGAGGTCTACCCGGCTTATTACGGGCTGAACGACATGGTCTGTGAGGATGCGGACTCCGTAGTTGAAAAGAGCGACGTGATTTTTGCGGCTCTGCCGCACGGGCTGTCTCAGGAACTGGCCCAGCGTTGCTTTGACCTGGGAAAGATTTTTATAGACTTGGGCGCGGATTTCCGCCTTGAAAACGAGGACGACTACAAACAGTGGTACGGCGGCTCATATGTGAATAAGGAGCTTCACCAAAATTCCGTTTACGCCCTGCCTGAGCTTTTCAGAAAGAATATAGCCGGCAAGAAAACCATAGCTAATCCCGGGTGCTACACCACGGGCGTTCCGCTTGCGCTTGCACCGGCAATAGCCGGAGGCTTTGTAGAGCTTAAGGGCATAATCGCCGACTGTAAGTCCGGCGTTACCGGGTCGGGCAGAGGGCTTACTCAGGGTACTCACTACCCCGATTTAAACGAGGGATTCCACGCTTACAAGGTCGCGGCTCACCGCCATACCCCCGAAATCGAGCAGACGCTTTCGCACCTTGCAGGACAAAAGGTAAAGCTCACCTTTGTTCCCCACCTGCTTCCAATTAACAGAGGAATATTATCAACCTGCTACGCCAGATTAAAACCCGGCGTTACCAAGGAACAGTTGCGCAAGGCTTATGAGGAATTTTATAAGGACGAGTATTTTGTACGACTGCTTCCCGAGGGAATGACAGCTGATATACATAATATCAAATACTCCAATTTCTGCGACGTCTCGATTTACACAGACGAGAGAACTTCAACCTTCATCGCCATCTCTGCCATTGACAATATGGTAAAGGGAGCCGCAGGTCAGGCTGTGCAGAATATGAATATTGTTTTCGGGCTTGACGAGAAGTGCGGACTGGAATTTATTCCGCCGGCATTTTAAGATATGGGTGATAACATGGATATAAAATTTATTGAAAACGGCAGTGTTACCTCTCCTCAGGGCTTTACAGCCTCGGGGATCCGCGCCGGAATAAAGGCCTCGAATAAGACTAAGAGGGACTTAGCGCTGATTTACTGTGAGCGTATGTGTACTGCGGCTGCCATATTCACAAAAAACCTCGTCAAATCCTCAACTATTGAGGTCACGAAAAGCCACCTTGAAAGCGGCACGGCTCAGGCGATAATAGCCAACAGCGGAAACGCAAATACCTGCAATGCCGACGGCGTGGAAAAGGCTGAGCGTATGTGCGCCTTGGCGGCAAAGGAGCTCGGTATAGATGAAAGCGAGGTCATAGTAGCTTCTACAGGGGTTATAGGACAAATCCTGCCGATAGAGCCGATTGAAAATAATATCGGGGCGTTGGCGAAGTCCTTGAGTAAATCAGGCGGCACGGACGCAGCCGAGGCGATAATGACAACAGATACCGTAAAAAAAGAGGCTGCCGTCACCTTTACGCTAGGGGGCAAAACCGTCACGATTGGCGGTATAGCCAAGGGCAGCGGTATGATTCATATAAACATGGGTACTATGCTCAGCTTCGTTACCACAGACGCGGCTATATCGAGCGAAATGCTGAAGCAGGCTTTGCTCGAAGCGGCTGATGTGAGCTACAACATGGTCAGCGTGGATGGGGACACATCCACAAACGACACCCTTACGCTGATGGCAAGCGGACTTGCCGGAAACGCTGAGATTTCAGAAAAAGGCGAGGACTATGAGATTTTCGTATCGGCTCTTACCAAGCTGTGCAAGCATCTTGCCAAGAAGCTTGCAGGAGACGGCGAGGGAGCGACTAAGCTTCTCATCTGTTGCGTTAAGAACGCAAAAACGGAAAAGGACGCCAAGGGAGTGGCGAAGGCTGTAATCTGCTCAAGCTTGCTCAAAGCAGCTATGTTCGGCGAGGATGCAAACTGGGGCAGGGTGCTGTGCGCTATAGGCTACTCCGGAATGGACGTAGATATAAATAAGGTAAATCTCGAGTTCGTATCCTCGGCGGGCAGACTTCCTGTGTGTGAAAACGGAGCGGGAATTGAATTCAGCGAGGAGA
Source organism: uncultured Clostridia bacterium (assembly GCA_946500295.1). GTDB lineage: Bacteria > Bacillota > Clostridia > Oscillospirales > Acutalibacteraceae > UBA7067. The sequence goes on from CAMMVF010000023.1 coordinate 27,573, forward strand.
GGGCTAAGGAGATTTTATCTGAAAAGGAAATCACAATAGCTATAGATTTACAGCAGGGTAGTGCGTATGCCGAAGCCTACGGCTGCGATTTGACCTATGACTATGTGAAGATAAACGGAGACTACAGGACGTAAGCGCTTACAGCACAGTGAAATCGCCCTATTGGGCGGTGAAATCACGCTAAGGCGTGGTGAAATCTGCGGCAAGCCGCAGGTGAAATCGCACCTGGGGTGCGGTAGTGGAAAGCCTGCGGCTTTGGAATTAAAGTAGTGGCTGCGAGACCTTAGTTTTATTTCCCGAAATCAGCACAAGCTAAAAACGAGCAAAAGTTAAAAAGGAATTGGAGTTTTTATTGGCACAAATTTATACAAGAGCAGTGCAGGTGAACGTAGGGAGTAAAAGTTTCAGTCAATCCTTTTCAAAGGATTGCGGGTTCCAAGGGCAGAGCCTTTGGTCGCCGTCCGCAGACGGCGAAATCCCCTTGCGATTAAGCGCTCGGCAAGGGGTGAATTTTTCGGCTGTGCCGAAAAAGAGGGGAAAGCCTGCAAGAGAGGCTTTCCCCTGCGGCAAAGCCGCCTTTGGTACAAGGAAGAGAGAAAAGTGAAGATAAATTGTGACACAGTTGTAAATAAGAGCAGTGCAGTAGAACGTAAGGAGTAAAAGTATGGATATAAAGGATGAAAATCGCGCGCAGGTGCTGGTGCAGGCGCTGCCGTATATACAGAAATACTCGGGTCAGACCGTGGTAGTAAAATACGGCGGGAACGCAATGGTAAGCTCCGAGCTGAAAGCTGCCGTTATGAGCGATATAGTGCTGATGCAGCTTGTAGGTATCAACGTAGTTTTGGTTCACGGCGGCGGTCCCGAAATCAGCTCAATGCTGAAAAAAATAGGCAAGGAAAGTCAGTTCATCGGCGGCATGAGAGTCACTGACCAAGAGACCATAGATATCGTCCAGCAGATTTTGGCAGGCAAAATCAATAAGAGCCTGGTGCAAAGCCTTGAGATGCAGGGCGGCAAGGCGATGGGGCTTTGCGGCCTTGACGGAAGGATGCTTATGGCGGAAAAGCTGATAAGCTCTGACGATTTGGGTTTTGTCGGTGAGATTACCGAGGTCAATACAAAGCCCATTGAGGATTTGATAAAGGACGGCTATGTGCCGATAATCTCCACTATAGCCGGAGGCTACAAGGGTGAGGTTTATAATATCAACGCCGATATAGCAGCTGCGAATATAGCCGCTAAACTGGGTGCGTGCAAGCTGATCTTGATGACGGATATCAAGGGGCTTTTGCGCGATAAAAACGATGAAAATACTTTAATTCCCGTGGTCAATGTCAGCGATGTGCCGAGCCTGAAAAAGGAGGGCATAATCAGCGGCGGAATGATCCCCAAAATCGACTGCTGCGTTGAGGCAGTCAGACAGGGAGTCAAGAGAGCACATATTATAGACGGTAGAATAAAGCACTCAATACTTATCGAGCTGTTTTCCGATGAGGGTATTGGAACAATGTTTTATTAATGGTGGTTTTATGGAAATAACTCAGATGAAAGCAGAACACTATGACGAGGTCTATGCCCTTTGGTCAATCACCTCAAAAAGAGCTTTGAGAGCCGACGACGACCGGCAGGGTATAGAGCGCTTTCTTGGCAGAAACGAGGGACTGAGCCAGATAGCCGTGATGGACGGTAAAATAGTCGGCACGGTGCTGGCAGGTCACGACGGCAGAAGGGGTTTCCTCTATCATGTTGCAGTATTGCCGGAGTACAGACGACACGGAATAGCCGCCAAAATGGTGAGTAAAGCCATAGAAAGTCTTGAAAATGAAGGAATAAAAAAGACGAATATCTTTGTGTTTAAGGATAATCCCCTCGGTCAAGCCTTCTGGCCGACTATAGGCTGGGAAGAGAGGGATGACCTCTCCGTTTATCAATTTGAAGTAAAGGGTGATTAAGGATGGATATTGAGCAAATAGTACAGGATGAAAATAAATACATGATGCACACCTTCGGCCGCTATAAGGTCGCCATTGAAAGCGGCAAAGGCTCGAGAGCATATGACATTGATGGCAGCGAGTATATAGACTTCACTGCTGGGATAGGAGTAAACGCACTGGGTTATTGCGACGAGGGCTGGGTGAATGCTGTGACGGCTCAGCTGAAAAAGGTTCAGCATATTTCAAACCTCTACTACAGCCCCACTCAGGTGGAATGTGCAAAGAAGCTATGTCAGAGCACCGGACTTGACAAGGTGTTTTTCGCCAATTCGGGGGCCGAGGTCAACGAGTGCGCTATAAAGCTCGCAAGAAAGTACAGCTTTGACAAGTACGGTCAAGGCAGAAACGAGATAATCTCGCTGAAAAATTCCTTCCACGGCAGAACCATGACAACCCTTTCCGCAACAGGTCAGGAGGTCTTTCATCAATTCTTTTATCCCTTTGACGAGTGCTTTGTCTTTGCCGAGGCTAACGATATAGATAGCGTAAGCTCTTTGGTAAGTGATAAAACCTGCGCCGTTATGATTGAACTGGTTCAGGGCGAGGGCGGAGTAATGCCGCTTGATAATGACTTTGTAAAGTCCATACAGAAGCTTTGCTCTGACAACGACCTGATATTTATTATAGACGAAGTTCAAACCGGCATGGGCAGGACGGGAAGTCTTTTCTGCTTCCAAAGCTACGGCGTAAAGCCCGACGTTATTACATCGTCAAAGGCGCTCGGCGGCGGACTTCCGCTCGGAGCCTGCCTGTGCAATGAAAAGCTCAGCGAGGTTTTGACACCCGGCACAAACGGATCTACCTTTGGGGGAAATCCGGTTGCCTGTGCAGGCGCTATTGAGATGATTAACAGGATAGACAATGAGGAATTTTTATCCGAGATTAAGAAAAAGGGTGAGTATATAGCTCAAAAACTCAAAGCTCTTGACGAAGTTGAACAGGTAAGGGGAATGGGCATGATGATAGGCATAGTCTTGAAGAAGGACAATGCAAAGGAAGTTGCTTCTCGCTGTGCCCAAAACGGCTTGCTTGTTTTAACAGCGAAAAATCTCATCAGGCTGTTGCCTCCGCTGAATATTCCCTATGAGGATATAGACAAGGGTATTGAAATCTTTAAAAAATCTATATAGGAATTAAATACTCAAGCAATGAAATAAAGAACATAACCGAAAGGACTGAAAATGATGAAGCATTTATTAAAGCTGCTCGATTTAAGCGGTGAGGAGATTATAGAGATACTGAATCTTGCCGACCAGTTAAAATACGAGCAAAAGCACAATATCGCACACAGGCATCTCGAGGGCAAGAGCCTCGGCATGATATTCCAAAAAGCGTCAACAAGAACAAGAGTTTCGTTTGAGGTAGGTATGTACCAGCTCGGCGGTAATCCGCTGTTCCTTTCCTCGGCAGATATGCAGATAGGCAGGGGAGAGCCCGTGCAGGATACCGCAAGGGTGCTTTCACGCTATCTTGACGGAATTATGATAAGAACCTTTGAGCAAAAAGAGGTCGAGGATCTCGCAAAATACGGCTCAATCTCAGTTATCAACGGTCTTACCGATTTCTGCCACCCCTGCCAGGTGCTTGCCGACTTAATGACAATCAGAGAGTTTAAGGGCACTTTAGAGGGACACAAGCTGTGCTTTATCGGAGACGGCAACAACATGATGAATTCACTTATTGTCGGAGGCCTAAAAACAGGCATGAAGGTTTCGGTAGCCTGCCCCGAGGGCTACGACCCGCCGAAGGAAATTTTAGATTTTGCAAACGGCTACGACTGCTTTGAGCTTCACCGCAAGCCAATAGACGCAGCGGTTGATGCAGACGTTATGATAACCGACGTCTGGGCGTCAATGGGTCAGGAGGGCGAAGCCGAGAAAAGGCGCAAGGCCTTTGCAGGATATCAGATAAACGACGAACTGATGGCTGCCGCTCACAGCGACTGTATGGTTCAGCACTGCCTGCCAGCCCACCGTGAGGAGGAAATCACCGAGAAGGTGTTCGAGGCTCATGCAAATGAGATATTTGAGGAGGCTGAAAACCGTCTCCACGCTCAGAAGGCGGTTATGGTCAAGACCATGGGCAACTGAGCAGCACAGTGAAGTTGCAGCTTGCGCTACAGTGAAGCTTGCAGCGTAAGCTGCAAGTGAAGTGTTGCCTGCGGCAACGTGAAGTACATTTCAACAGGCAAAAAGTAGCTAAAAGACCGAAAGTTCGGATTGGCACGAGGATATACCGTAGCGGTGCAGGCGAACGTAGGATGAAGGCGGCATTTGCCGCCATGGGAACATAGGGTCAAGGTGTCTTGGAAAGTAAAGAGGTTTATTATGAATGATAAGGTAATGGTCGCACTCAGCGGCGGTGTAGATAGCTCTGTAGCCACAGCCCTGCTTATACAGCAGGGCTATAGTGTTTGTGCAGGGACGTTAAAGCTCTGTCCCAACGACAACGGTACAGCCGACAGCGCACGCTTGGCGGCTGAAAGCCTCGGAGTAGAGCATTATGTGTTCGACTACCGGAGCGATTTTCGCACCGAGGTCATAGACCGCTTTGCCAAGGCTTATTTGGACGGATTGACCCCTAACCCCTGCGTGGAGTGCAACAAGGCGATAAAGTTCCCAAAGCTTTTAAAAGAGGCGAAAGCCCTCGGCTGTGATTATATAGCTACGGGTCATTATGTGAAAAAAGAGTACGACAGCGCAAGCGGTCGCTGGCTGATTAAAAATGCAGAGGACGAGGGCAAGGATCAGACCTATGTACTCTACGTTTTAACTCAGGATATACTCAAAAGAACGCTATTTCCGATGGGAGATATAACCAAGGATGAGGCAAGACGGATAGCTGCCGAGCTGAAGCTTGCAAGCGCCCATAAAAAGGACAGTCAGGATATCTGCTTTATCTCCGATGGGGATTATGCAGGTTTTATTGAGAATAATTTGGGGTTGAAATCAAAAAGCGGTAGCTTTATCTATAAGGACGGAAGCGTTCTGGGCAAAAATAAGGGAGTGCTCCACTACACCATAGGTCAGCGCAAGGGCTTAGGCATAAGCTATGCCCACCCGATTTATGTAACAGACAAGTCTGCAAGCAGCGGGGATGTGTTTTTGGGAGAAAACGAGGATTTGTTTACAAATCGGTTGTATGCAAATAAGGTTAATTTCATAGCGGTAGAAAAGCTGACCTCGCCCATGAGGGTGAAAGCCAAGGCACGTTACAGCCAGAAGTCAGCCGAAGCCACCGTTTTCCCGATTTCAGACGATGAGATAATGGTGGAGTTTGACTCGCCCCAGAGGGCTGTAACTCCGGGTCAGAGCGTGGTTATGTATGTTGGGGATTATGTGCTGGGCGGCGGAGTGATAATCACGCCCAAAGGAGGCGCAGAATGATTTACAAAGCGACAAAGGATGATGTCCATACTCTTGCTGAACTGGCGGTTATGATGTGGAGCAGTCACTCTGTTGAAGAGCTTGAGAAAGGATTTGAAGCGGCTGTAAACAGCGACAAAGCCGCCGTTTTCATAGCTTTGTCTGACGGTGTTATCGTCGGGTTTGCTCAATGCTCGCTTCGTTATGACTATGTAGAGGGAACCTCAAGCTCGCCCGTTGGTTATCTGGAGGGAATATTTGTAAAGAGTGAACACAGAAAGCAAGGATATGCGGGGCAGCTTCTTGACCGATGTGAAAAATGGGCGGAGAGCAAGGGCTGTTCGGAGTTTGCAAGCGACTGCGAGTTGAGCAATGATACGTCGCTGGATTTTCATTTAAATTCAGGATTTAAGGAAGCGGGGCGAATCATTTGCTTTACTAAGAGCCTTATCTGAATAAGCTCAAAGCGAGCGTAGTAAAAAGGTCTGCTTCTGTTAAAAAGGAATGGGGCTTTCAACGGAAAAAGTGTCGAAGGACTGAACTTTGAGGCTGGCACAGATTTACACGGGAGCAGTGCAGTAGAACATAGGATGAAAGCGGAATGTGCCGCTTTAAGGCGGGCGAGCGCCGCAGCAAGCAAAGCTTTGCTTGCTGCGCTTTCAAGGGCGAATATGCGCCCTTGAAAGTTTTCCTCGCTGCGAAGCACCGAGGAAATGCGCTCGCCCGCCTCAGCCGCTGCCCCTCCCGCAAACCCAAAACTAGAAAGTCAAAAGAATTACTCTGCATAAAAGGCATGAGACTCACAACGTGAAAGAAGTACCAAAAGGCACGGGATGTGAAAATGGCAGAATTCCACACGGGAGCAGAGCAGTATCTCTTGGGATGAAAAAATCACTTAAACATTGCGCTCACGCCGCTTACAAGCTCGCCCATGGCGTGCATTGCCTTGTCTGCGCTTTTTTTCATCTGTTTGGGGTTTTTCTTCATCATCTTGCTGCCTGCGTAGCCGACTATCACTCCGGTTGCTATCCCGAGAGCGGCTCCCTTGGCAATATTCATAGCATTTTTGCTCAAATTGTAGCACCTCCATACATCATCAAAGATATTAAACGCTTGCTGCGTTGTCATTATAATTCCCCCGCTGTAATAAATTATGGTTTGTGTAGAAAAGAAAATTTTGGTAAAAGGACGGATTAATTATGCCTGAGTTGAACATAGTAATGGTAGAGCCCGAAATCCCCCAGAACACCGGGAATATAGCCAGAACCTGCGCCGCCACTGGTGCTAAGCTTCACCTTGTTAAGCCGCTGGGCTTTGACATAAGCGAAAAAGCAGTTCGCCGTGCAGGGCTTGATTACTGGAATATGGTGGATATTTCGGTGTACGAGGGGATAGAGGATTTTTTTGAAAAAACCAAAGGCTCTTACTATTATTTTTCCACAAAAGCCAGACATATTCACTCCGATGTAAATTATCCCGACGGAGCTTATTTGCTGTTCGGCAAGGAGACAAAGGGACTTCCCGAGGAGCTTTTAATTAAAAATCCCGATACAACGGTGAGAATACCGATGATAGACGGCGCAAGAAGCTTAAATCTTTCTAACTCCGTGGCTGTGGCTGTATATGAGGCCTTGCGCCAGTGGGGTTATCCCGAGCTTCAGTGCTCGGGAGAGCTTCACCGCCTGCACTGGGATTGATAAATAAACGCTTGAACTCGCAGCATTTAGCAGCTTTCTGACTTGAGATTGACGATATTTTTATATACTGTAAATTTTGGAAAAAATAACTGCTACTACTTGCTAAACGGTAGAATATGTTATAAAATTAAAGCATAAGCGTTATTTGTTGGAGGCTCTGCCTGCCGACAAAAATTGCAGAAAGAAAGGAAGAAATTCAATGAATTTTTTAAGTAAGGTTACTGTTGATGACATCAATGTTAAAGGAAAAAGGGTGCTTGTTCGCTGCGATTTCAACGTACCTCTCAAGGACGGCGTTATCACAAATGATAACAGAATCCAGGCTGCCCTCCCGACAATAAAGAAGCTCATCTCCGACGGCGGCAAGGTTATTCTCTGCTCTCACCTCGGAAAGCCCAAAAACGGTCCGGAGGAGAAGTTCTCTCTCGCTCCCGTTGCCGTAAGACTTTCTGAGCTTTTGGGTCAGGAAGTAGTATTTGCAAATGATGATGAGGTTGTAGGCGAGCACGCCAAGGCTGCTGTAGCAGCTATGAAAGACGGCGATGTTGTTCTGCTTCAGAACACCCGTTTCAGAAAGGAAGAGACTAAGAACCTCGAGCCGTTCAGCTCAGAGCTTGCTTCTCTTGCAGACGTATATGTTATGGACGCTTTCGGAAGCGCTCACAGAGCTCACTGCTCAACTGCCGGCGTTACAGACCACATCAAGGAGACAGCCGTAGGCTACCTCATGCAGAAGGAAATCAACTACCTTGGAAATGCCGTAGAGTCCCCGGTAAGACCCTTCGTTGCTATTTTGGGTGGCGCTAAGGTTGCGGACAAGCTCAATGTAATCTCTAACCTTCTCGAGAAGTGCGACACCCTCATCATCGGCGGCGGCATGGCTTACACCTTCCTCAAGGCTAAGGGCTACGAGACAGGTACTTCACTTGTTGACGATACAAAGGTTGACTACTGCAAGGAGATGATGGAGAAGGCTGAGTCCCTCGGCAAGAAGCTCCTCCTCCCGGTTGACACGACAATAGCTGCAAGCTTCCCCGAGCCTATCGACGCTGAGATCGAGGTTGAGGTTGTTCCCTCTGATGCCATTCCGGCTGACAAGATGGGTCTTGATATCGGCACAGAGACTGCAAAGCTCTACGCAGAGGCTGTTAAGTCCGCAAAGACAGTTGTTTGGAACGGACCTATGGGTGTATTTGAGAATCCGATTCTTGCAAAGGGCACTATCGCAGTAGCTCAGGCTCTCGCAGACACAGACGCTACAACAATCATTGGCGGCGGCGACAGTGCGGCTGCTGTTATGCAGCTTGGCTTTGCTGATAAGATGAGCCACATCTCCACAGGCGGCGGAGCTTCACTCGAGTATCTTGAGGGTAAGGTTTTGCCGGGCATTGCCTGCATCGCTGATAAGAAATAATTAAGTCGAATAGGGCGGGTAACTCCGCCCTTATATTTAATGGATACATATTAAATTTTTGGTAGTGGAAGGATAGAAAAAAATGGGAAGATATGTGCAGTATTTTACTACACCGTTTACACAGCAGCAGGTTGCCGAGGGCTTTTCACACTTTATGACAAGCGAGGGCTTTACCCTGACAAATGTAAAGGGTGAGCAGGTATGGAAAAAGGGCATGGGTTTGCTTACTGCGCCTCAGTATTTGAAGCTCAGCGATCTTGGCGGCACCTATGTTTTGGAGGCTTGGATTAAGTTCGCCCTTCTGCCCGGCGTCTATGTGGGTGAGATGGGTATTAACGGAGCTTTCGGAGCAATTCCCAAGAAGCTGCTAAAGGACAGGGTAAACTCCGTGTTTCAGGGGCTTCAGGCTCAGCTTATATCCGCTCCTGCGAATAACGCCCCTGCACAGCAGTATCAGCAGCCGCAGCAGTATGCTCAGCAGCAATATACACAACCGCAGCAACAGCAATATGCTCAGCCGCAGGATATGCAAAACAACGGCTCAAACTGATATGGCGTAAACGGAGATAATACTCACCACATCGTGTACTAGAACCGCAGACAACAGATGTGCGGATGAAAATAAATTGATAATCACTATATATGAAAGGAAAATAACAATGAACAAGGCAAAGAGAAAGGCAGTAATAGCCGGAAACTGGAAGATGAACAAAACCCCCGCAGAGGCAAAGGAGCTTTTGAGCGCAGTAGCTCCCTTAGTTAAGGACGCAGACTGCGAGGTTATCGCCTGCGTGCCCTTTGTTGATTTGCAGACTGCTTTGGAGACTACCGAGGGAACAAATGTAAAAATCGGCGCTGAAAACTGCCACTGGGCAGAAAGCGGAGCCTTTACCGGCGAAATTTCCGCTCCTATGCTCGCTTCAATGGGCGTTGAATATGTAGTGCTCGGCCACAGCGAGAGAAGACAGTACTTCGGCGAGACTGACGAAACTGTAAACAAGAGAACAAAGGCTGCTCTTGCTTCAGGCTTGAAGCCCATTGTTTGCGTAGGCGAGCTTCTTTGGGAGCGCGAGTGCAACATCACAGAAGAGGTTATCGCAAGACAGATAAAGCTCGATTTGTGGGATGTTACCGAGGATGAGCTAAAGAACGTCATCATAGCTTACGAGCCGGTTTGGGCTATCGGCACAGGCAAAACCGCTACAGCCGAGCAGGCTGAGGAGGTTTGCGCCTTCATCCGTGCTACAGTTGCCAAGCTTTACAATCAGGCAGCGGCTGATGCTCTTACAATTCAGTACGGCGGCTCCATGAACGACGGCAACGCCGAGGAGCTTCTCAGCAAGGAAAACGTAGACGGCGGACTCATCGGCGGAGCTTCCCTCGTAGCAGAGAAGTTTGCAGCCATAGTTGCAGCAGCTAGCAAGTAATTAATGATAAATGGAGAATTGACATGACTAAGGAACAAGTAGCAAAGAAAATATACGAGCTTTCACATATCACGGGCGAGTTTAAGCTTCGCTCCGGACAGATATCAAACGAGTACTTCGACAAGTACCTCTTCGAGGCTAATCCCGAGGTGCTAGGTGAGATTGCAAAGATCATGTCCGACCTTATCCCCGAAGGTGTTGACGTAATCGCCGGCCTTGAAATGGGCGGAATCCCCGTAGTAACAGCTATTTCTATGAACACAGGCATGCCCGCAGCCTTTGTACGCAAGAAGGCTAAGGAGTACGGCACCTGCAAGCTCGCAGAGGGCGCAGACGTTGAGGGCAAAAAGGTGTTGATTATCGAGGACGTAGTTACCACAGGCGGAGCAATTATCAACGGCGTTAGAGAGCTGAGAAAAAGAGGTGCTATTGTAGATAGCGTTTTGTGCGTTATCCAGAGAGCCGACAAGGCGACTGAAATCCTTGCGGCTGAGGATTTGAAGCTTATCCCGGCTTTCACTATGGATTATATAAAGGCACAGGTCGGAGAATAATCGCTTTAACGGAAGAGAAAAAATAGAAATAGGAGTGATAAAATGAAAAAACCTATAGCGCTTATTATAATGGATGGCTTCGGTAACGGCGAAAAGGACAAGGGCAATGCGATTTTCGATGCAAAAAAGCCGAACCTTGACAGACTGTTCAGCGAAAACCCCCTTACCGAAATCGGCGCCAGCGGTCTTGACGTTGGACTTCCCGACGGTCAGATGGGCAACAGCGAGGTTGGCCATACAAATATTGGAGCCGGCAGAATCGTCTATCAGGAGCTTACAAGAATCACAAAGTCTATAAACGACGGCGACTTTTTCGCAAATCCCGCCTTTGCGGCTGCTGTGGAGAATGTTAAAAAGAACGGTACAGCCCTCCATCTTTACGGACTTCTTTCGGACGGCGGAGTTCACAGCCACAACACCCACCTCTACGCTATTTTGGAATATGCAAAAAGGCAGGGACTTGAAAAGGTTTATGTTCACGCCTTCCTCGACGGTCGTGACGTGCCGCCGAGCAGCGGCGCTTCCTATGTAGAGCAGTGTGCTGAGAAGATGAAGGAGATCGGCGTAGGAAAGATCGCCACGGTAATGGGTCGTTATTACGCAATGGACAGAGACAACCGATGGGAGAGAGTTGAAAAGGCTTACGCCGCAATGGTTTACGGCGAGGGCAATAAGGCTCAGGACGCTGTACAGGCAGTTAAGGATTCATATGCCGAGGGCGTGACTGACGAGTTTGTTGTGCCGACTGTTTGCGCTGAGGGTGCGACAATAGGTGAGAATGATTCCGTTATTTTCTACAACTTCCGTCCCGACAGAGCTAGGGAGATAACCCGTTGCTTTGTTGACCCGGAGTTTTCTGGCTTTGAGCGCAAGAAGGGCTTCTTCCCGGTTTACTATGTTTGCATGACCCAGTACGATGCAACAATGCCGAATGTGGATGTTGCATTTAAGCCCGAGTCGCTGAAAAACACAATGGGCGAGTACCTTTCAAGCCTTGGCAAAACTCAGCTCAGAATAGCAGAGACAGAGAAGTACGCTCATGTAACCTTCTTCTTCAACGGCGGTGTTGAGACTGTATATCCGGGCGAGGACAGGGTGCTGGTTAAGTCTCCTAAGGTAGCCACCTACGATATGCAGCCCGAGATGAGCGCCTACGAGGTTACGGATAAGTGCGTGGAGAGAATTCTGAGCGGTCAGTACGATATGATAGTGCTCAATTTCGCAAACTGCGATATGGTAGGTCATACCGGAGTTCTGGATGCGGCTGTTAAGGCTGTAGAGGCTGTTGATGAGTGCGTAGGGAGGGTGACTGACGCTGTAGCTCAAATGGGTGGCGTGTCCCTGATTACAGCCGACCACGGCAACGCCGACAGAATGATAGATACAGACGGCTCGCCGTTCACAGCTCACACCACAAATAAAGTTCCCTTCTGCGTTGTAGGCTATCCCTGCAAGCTCAGAGAGGGCGGAGTGCTGGCTGATATCGCCCCGACAATGCTCAAGATCATGGGTATTCCCCAGCCTGCCGAGATGACAGGAAAGAGCATTGTAGAGTAATGCGCCGTTGGCGCAAGTGATGTTGTGCTGCGCACAATGTCGGAAAGCCTGCGGCTTTTGAAATAAAGTAGTTTGTGCGAGACTTTGGGTTGTACCCTGAGCCTCGCACAATTTTATAACGAGAAAACAAAAAAGTTTCGGTCAAGCCTTTTTCTAAAGGCTTGCGGTTTCCAAAGGCAGAGCCTTTGGTCGCCGTCCGCAGACGGCGA
>CAMMVF010000024.1 GCA_946500295.1 uncultured Clostridia bacterium
GCTCTTCAGTTGCACCTGTGGGCTCCTCTGTTGCGCCAGTCGGCTCTTCAGTTGCACCTGTGGGCTCCTCTGTTGCGCCAGTCGGCTCTTCAGTTGCGCCTGTGGGCTCCTCAGTTGCGCCTGTGGGCTCTGTTGCCGGATAGGATACTTCAACGCCGTACTCGCCTGTTGCTTCGTCATACCAAACAACTGCTGTAGCATTGTCGTAATCTGTGTAGAATACCGGGTTGTTACCCATTCCGTCAGGAATCCAAGAAGCGCCATCCATAACGATCTTGTACTCGTAACCTGTGACATCGTTGAGCGGGAGGTTAGTGTAAACCTTCTCGTAACGACCTGTCTCCTCATTGTAGCTCATGAGGTTGTTGTCGTCGAGCGGATCCCAAGAAGAACCGCAGAGGTCAGCAGAACCTGCTACTCTGTATACGTGCTCTGTTATCTCGAATGCAGAATCACTATACCAGTTAACTTCCATCTTAACCGGATCGAAGGTGATAGTTACGCTGTCCTGAGCGGAGATTGCACCAGAAATATTTATATCAGCCGGGCAAGTAATTGCGCCCTCTTCGTCCCAGTCAACAACTGCGCTGGAAACCTTGAACTGGAAGCTGAGCGGGTTGCTCTCTGAGGTGTTCTCATCACCTACTGACTCATAGGTAATCTCATAGAGACCTGTCTCCTCGTTGTAGGTCATCTCGTTAGCCGGGTCAGCAAGCATCCACTCAGAACCGGTGAGGTTCTCTGTACCTACTACATAGAAGGTATATGCATACGGATCGAAGGGCTCAGTCGGCTCGTCTGTCGGAGCTTCTGTCGGCTCGTCTGTCGGTGCCTCTGTAGGCTCGTCTGTCGGTGCCTCTGTAGGCTCGTCTGTCGGAGCTTCTGTCGGCTCTGTCGGGCCCTCAAAGTCTACGCCTTCGCCCTCAACGCCGAACTCACCTGTTTCCTCATCATACCAGATTGTAACTGTAACATCGTCAACATCTGTGTAGAATACAGGGTTCGGACCTACTCCATCAGGAATCCAGGAAGCGCCGTCCATTACGATCTTAAACTCATAACCTGTTACATCGTTAAGAAGTACGTGCTCGTAAACCTTCTCGTAACGACCTGTGTCCTCATTGTATGTCATGAGGTTGTTGTCATCGAGCGGATCCCAACCATCGCCGCCACAGAGGTCAGCAGAACCTGCTACTCTGTAAACGTGGTTGGTAATCTCAAACTTAGAATCACTATCCCATGTTACCTCATGTGTTTCAGGATTGAAGTAAACTGTTACGCTGTCCTTAGCGCTGATTGTACCGCTTACGTTAGCTTCCGGATAGCTCTCGCCCCATTCTGCGCCCTTGTTAACCTTGAACATAAAGCTCTCGGGGTTATCCTCGGAAGTAGCGTCGCTACCAACCTCAGCGAAGGTAAGCTCATACAGACCTGTCTCTGCATTGTATGTCATCTTGTTGACTTCAGCGCCGGGTATCCACTCCTGACCGTTGCAGAGGTTCGGAGTACCAACTACATACCAGTCGTCCCCAACAGGAACAGTCGGCTCCTCTGTGGGCTCCTCGGTCGGCTCGTCTGTCGGTGCCTCAGTGGGCTCCTCAGTGGGCTCCTCAGTGGGCTCCTCTGTGGGCTCTTCAGTCGGCTCCTCTGTGGGCTGCTCGGTCGGCTCCTCTGTGGGCTCCTCAGTCGGCTCCTCAGTGGGCTCCTCTGTGGGCTCCTCTGTGGGCTCCTCTGTGGGCTCCTCAGTAGGCTCGTCTGTCGGAGCTTCTGTCGGCTCGTCTGTCGGTGCCTCTGTAGGCTCGTCTGTCGGAGCTTCTGTCGGCTCTGTCGGGCCCTCAAAGTCTACGCCTTCGCCCTCAACGCCGAACTCACCTGTTTCCTCATCATACCAGATTGTAACTGTAACATCGTCAACATCTGTGTAGAATACAGGGTTCGGACCTACTCCATCAGGAATCCAGGAAGCGCCGTCCATTACGATCTTAAACTCATAACCTGTTACATCGTTAAGAAGTACGTGCTCGTAAACCTTCTCGTAACGACCTGTGTCCTCATTGTATGTCATGAGGTTGTTGTCATCGAGCGGATCCCAACCATCGCCGCCACAGAGGTCAGCAGAACCTGCTACTCTGTAAACGTGGTTGGTAATCTCAAACTTAGAATCACTATCCCATGTTACCTCATGTGTTTCAGGATTGAAGTAAACTGTTACGCTGTCCTTAGCGCTGATTGTACCGCTTACGTTAGCTTCCGGATAGCTCTCGCCCCATTCTGCGCCCTTGTTAACCTTGAACATAAAGCTCTCGGGGTTATCCTCGGAAGTAGCGTCGCTACCAACCTCAGCGAAGGTAAGCTCATACAGACCTGTCTCTGCATTGTATGTCATCTTGTTGACTTCAGCGCCGGGTATCCACTCCTGACCGTTGCAGAGGTTCGGAGTACCAACTACATACCAGTCGTCCCCAACAGGAACAGTCGGCTCCTCTGTGGGCTGCTCGGTCGGCTCGTCTGTCGGAGCTTCTGTAGGCTTCTCTGTGGGCTCCTCAGTCGGCTCCTCTGTGGGCTCCTCTGTGGGCTCCTCTGTGGGCTGCTCTGTCGGAGGCTCTGTCGGAATCTCAACAGGCTTCTGAGTGAAGTTATAAATTGATGCATCCTGGTGGTTTGCAAGATAATTTCCCTCAGCATCTATAACATCAACAGAAAGAATTGTGTCAGCAGCATAAACTGAAGTTGCAACGTTGAAATGATCATGTGTTATATCATCAACTAAAAATAGTTCAGGAACTACGCCTGTTATTGTATATTCTCCGCCCTCAAGCACATTAAAGTTAATGCTCATGATTTGAGCGTTAGTCATATTAAAGAGACCTCTTTGTGCCGTAACACTCATAGCAACTGAAGTATTATAAAGTGAGGGATCAACACCACATTTGACGATCAAATCAGCATCAAACTTGTAGGAATCAAAATTATTTACTACTGCTCCACCTGCCATAGAATAAGCATTGGGGAACACTTCCTCAGGTGCGTAATTCGGATTTCTTAAATTAACCTTATCTTCTGTGCTCTGAGCTACTTGAAGCTTTGTGTTATCATACAATAAGTAAGCTTCATATCCCTCTGACCACATAGGATATCCGTCAGTTCCAATTACTTCAGGAACATCAATCCACATATTAACTGTGATTTCATCCCCGACGTTCGCCGTAATAGTTCCGCTTGGGGTGTGGATGGTAGCTACATCCTCACCGGTAGCACCGGCCGACAGACAACACATTGAAAATACCAATGTAAGCGCAAGGATTACACTGATGATTTTACTGTGTTTCTTGTACATCGTTAAATCCTCCTTTAATTTCATGCCAATAGCATAATATTTTATTACAAAACCCAATGCCGCCAACGCCAGCGATAATCGGCAGGAAGTCGCTAAAATCGGTATGGAGTATTGGTTGCAATGGTTTTTATAACCTGAATTAATAAATAAAAATTTTGCGTAACTCGCATAAAAACAAAAAACGAGGTCGCCTCACCGCAGTGCAGGCTAGTCCTCGCAAACGGAAAAAAGCAGCCCCGCGATGATGTCACCGCCAACATAATCGGCGCTCATGGTAAGTAATATGTACATCGGAACCACCCCTCTGCCACATAATCAGTAAGATACAGCGGCTAAATCCCACTGCTCAGAATATCTCAGTGTGTTTACCATTATATAACAATATCTTCATAATTTCAAGTGGGAATATACGCACAAAAATTTATATAAATTTCTATGCAAAACTTATATTTTCCCTGTTTAGTTCTATATTCAGACTATATATTGTGCGCCTTTGCTTAGCCAACACTACTTAAACCGCATAAATCTCTTTGTTGCCTATATTATAACACCCCATTTTAAATTTTTCCATAGTTAAAAACAGGGAATTTTAGAAAATTACAGAAAAATATTACATTTTTCTACCTTTCCTCTTTATATTTCCCCATTTTTAATGTATAATAATATCCGTAATTCCCGATGGGGAAGATTTTTTAAAAAACGGAGTGATAAAAATGGCATTGGTAAACGCAAAGGAAATGCTCACCAAGGCAAAGGAAGGCCACTACGCAGTAGGTCAGTTCAACATCAACAACCTCGAATGGACTAAAGCCATTCTTTTAACAGCTCAGGAGCTCAACTCTCCTGTAATCCTCGGCGTATCTGAGGGCGCAGGAAAATATATGTGCGGCTACAAGACTGTTGTCGGCATGGTAAACGGTATGCTCGAGGAGCTTAACATTACAGTTCCGGTTGCACTTCACCTTGACCACGGCTCATACGAAGGCGCTAAGGCTTGCATTGAAGCAGGCTTCAGCTCAATTATGTTCGACGGCTCTCATTACCCGATTGAAGAAAACGTAGAGAAAACCAAGGAGCTTGTAGCTATCTGCAACGAGAAGGGACTTTCAATCGAGGCTGAGGTAGGCTCAATCGGCGGTGAAGAGGACGGCGTTATAGGCGCAGGCGAGTGTGCAGACCCCAAGGAGTGCAAGATGATAGCCGACCTCGGCGTAACAATGCTCGCCGCCGGTATCGGCAACATTCACGGCAAGTACCCCGAGAACTGGCAGGGGCTTAACTTCGACGTTCTCGACGCTGTTCAGCAGCTCACAGGCAAGATGCCGCTTGTTCTTCACGGCGGCACGGGAATCCCGGCTGATATGATTAAGAAGGCTATCAACCTCGGCGTTTCCAAGATTAACGTAAACACCGAGTGCCAGCTCGCTTTCGCCGCCGCTACCAGAGAGTACATCGAGGCAGGCAAGGATCAGCAGGGCAAGGGCTTCGACCCGAGAAAGCTTCTCGCTCCGGGCTTTGAGGCTATCAAGGCTACCGTTAAGGAAAAGATGGAGCTGTTCGGCTCAATCGGCAAGGCTTAATGGGGCTTTTAAATTAACCATCTCCTAAAAGTTACAATTTTTGCAAAACCTCCGCAGGACAAGTCTTTTGGCTTACCTGCGGAGGTTTTGCATTTGCGGCGAATAACGCACAAAAGGCGGGCGAGCGCCGCGGCGGCGAAGCCGCCGCTAAATGGGGAAGCCTCTCTTGCAGGCTTCCCCATTGTTTTGCAAAAGAGTACAAACGCTAGAGTTATACAAATTAAAAAAATAGCAGTGCAGACGCACGTAGGACAAAAGTGCCTACGGCACCGGCACAGGCGAAAAATTCACCCCTTTCCGAGCGCTTTAAGCGAGGGGATTTCGCCGTCTGCGGACGGCGACCAAAGGCTCTGCCTTTGGAAACCGCAAGCCTTTAAAAAGGCTTGACCTAAACTTTAACACCCTACGTTTTACTGCTCTGCTTTCTTTTAAGCTTGTGCCAGTAAAAAGTTTTCCACCTTTTTATCTTCGCCGTTTTTTCTGTTTGCCGCTTACGCTAAGGACGAAATTCTCTTTTTCAGCTTAGCCCCGTCGAAGGCAAGCGCAAATATAACAAAGGCAATCGCCGATCCTACAGCCTGAATTACATTTTCGGGAATATTCGACAACGCGGCAATCCAGGTAGAGCCGTCGAAAAACGCACCGGCAAAACCTACAGACGCCGTAGCCTTGTCCACTGCAAGCAGGACCACCTTTGTAAAATAATATCCGGCTACAGTAATACATCCTGCCGGAACTATCATGCAGGCATTGCGAACAGTGAGCATTTTCTCACTCTTGCAGGTAAACGGCAGAGCTATGAGCATCTTTATAATAAAGCTCGGGATTAAATACTCGAAGTATCCGCCGAAAAGGTCGGCAAGCGAGCCGCCTATTCCCGCACCAATCATCGCATATGGAGTGGGCAGAAAGCACGCCATCAGATAAATCACGCTGTCTCCAAGGTGGATATACCCACCGCCGGGCATGGGAATTTTTACAAAGTATGTAAACACCGTGGTCATAGCCGCAAACATCGCCGTGATAGCGAGCATTTTAAGAGAATTGCTTGTTTTATTCATTTCATTTTCCCCTTAAATCTTATCATTTTTCCATCCGAATGAATTGTTGATATAATATCAAAAAACTGTGCATTTTTAAATGCACAGTTTTAGCGTTTTTTAAGGGTACAGTTTATTCCGAATATTCACTCTCAAGCTTTGTAGTCAAGCTTTCCCACTCGTCCAATCTCTCAAGAAGCTCAGTCTCCGCCGCTCCGAGCTTCTCGGTAAGCTCGGTAAGCCGTTCAAAATCCGATGCTGCCTCGGGAGAGGCAATCTCGGTTTCCAGCTTGCTTTTTTCAGCCTCGATTTTGGTTATCTCCTGTTCACATCTGCTTATGGCGGTTTGAAGCTTACGCTTGTTTGACTGGTACTCCTTTTTCGCTTTATAATCAAGCGCAGCCGCACTTTGTGATTTTGCCGCAGTCTGCTTTTTCGGCAGCGAACTGCCCTCCTCGCATTTTTCGAGGTAGGCGTCATAGTTTCCTATGTACTCTTTAATGCCCTCGGGCAGGAGGGTAATTATCTTGGTAGCCAGCCTGTTTATAAAATATCTGTCGTGGCTAATTATCAGCATAGTGCCGCTGTAATCAAGCAATGTGTTTTCAAGCGCCTCCCTCGAGGCGGTGTCGAGGTGGTTTGTCGGCTCGTCAAGCAGCAGAAAGTTGCCGCCGCCGAGCATCAGCTTCAACAAAGCTATTCTGGCACGTTCGCCGCCGCTGAGATCCCCGAGCTTTTTGAACACCTCGTCTCCATGGAAGAGAAACGCCCCCAAAGCGGTTCGCACCTGAGTTTGGGTCATGTTGGGGTGGTCGTTCCATATCTCGTCTATAGCCGTGTTTTCAAAGTTCAGATTTCCCTGAACCTGATCAAAATAGCCGGGCTGGACATTCGCCCCGAATTTCACCAATCCCTTATCGGCAGGATACACCCCCAGCAGGGTTTTAAGCAGAGTGGTCTTTCCACAGCCGTTCGCCCCGAGGAGGAAGATTCTCTCCCCACGCCTTATGTGTAGATTTACATTTTCAAATATTTTCTTCTCGCCAAAGGACTTCGACAAGCCCTCGCAGATTAACACATCGTTGCCGGAAACCTCCTTGGGCGTAAATTTGAAGTGAATCGAGTCAAGCTCACTTTCCGGAACTTCGAGCTGGTTTTTGATTCTGTCCACCTGTTTTTGCTTGCTTTCGGCGGTTATGAAGTTGCGCTCTCGACCGAATCTCCGCTGTTGTTCGATTATCCCCTCTATTCGCTTTATCTCCTTCACGTCGGCTTCATACTTGCGGCGGACAGCCTCCTGCTCGGCTTCCTTCTTCTTCATAAATTCGCTGTATGCGCCCTTGTACGCTCTTATTTTTCCGTGCTCGAGCTCAATCGTCCTGTTTGTTACACTGTCAAGAAAATAGCGGTCGTGCGATATCACTATGACTGCGCCCGGAAAATCCCTGATAAAGCCCTCGAGCCAGCGGCACGATGATATGTCAAGGTGGTTTGTAGGCTCGTCAAGCAGCAGAAGATTAGCCCCTGAAAGCAAGAGCTTTGCCAAGCTCAGCTTTGAAAGCTGACCGCCGCTCAGGGTTTTTACCGTGCGGGAGAATACCTCCTCGGAAAAGCCAAGCCCCATAAGAGCGGATGCGGCTCTGCTTTTGTAGGTAAGCCCTCCGTCGCGCTCGAACGCTTCCCGCAGGTGCATTTGGCGCAGGACAAGCTCATCGTCACAGCTGCCCGCTTCGAGCTGTGTATTGACCATCTCAAGCTCATTTTCTAGCTCTATAAGTGGAGAAAACACAGTCAAAAGCTCGTCAAATATCGTATTTTCAGGTCGCTTGCAGGCGTGCTGTTCCATATAGCCTATTTTACATTCACGTCCGACTGCAACATTGCCGTCCGTAGGCTCTATCTCACCCGTAATAATTTTAAAAAGGGTGGTTTTGCCCACCCCGTTAGCTCCTATAAACCCCAGCTTGTCACGCTCGCCGATTTCGAGTGAAACCCCCGAAAACAGAAGCTGCTGAGGGAACTCCATGCTTAAATTTTGAACAGAGAGCAGCGCCATGCCCTCACCTCTTTGCTTTATATTTTACACTGTACGCGCCTGTCCGGCGGGAAGCCGTTATCCGCTATGCGGCTAACGAGCTGCGCGGGCGGCAAAACCGCTCCAAACCCAAGTTCCCGCCCCGCCCGCACAGCTCCTGCGCAAAGCGCAGAGGCTTCCCGCCTGCTTTTTATTTCAACACAAATCCTATCTTCTTCATCGCCTTGTCGAGCGTTCTCTGAGAAATCCGCTGGGCAAACTCGGCGCTCTTTTCATAGCAGTCCTTGAGGTAGGCTTTGTCGTTGATGTAGATGTTAAATCTCTCCTGAATCGGGCGGAGATGCTCTACAACCGCCTCGCCGACAGCGGTTTTGAAGTCGCCGTAGCCCTTGCCCTCAAAATCCTTCTCTATCTGCTCAAGCGAAAGTCCCGTCACCGCGGAATAAATACCCATGAGATTATTTATTCCGTCCTTGCCCTCGCCGTATCTCACGCACGCCTCGCTGTCCGTAACCGCACGCTTGAACTTTTTCATTATCACCTCGGGCTTATCGAGCACTGCAACGCAGCCGTTGGCGTTTTCATCCGACTTGCTCATCTTCCTTGTCGGGTCCTGCAAGGACATGACCCTCGCGCCGACCTTAGGTATATAGCCGTCGGGCACCTTAAATACGTTTCCGTAGATTCCGTTGAATCTCTCCGCTATATTCCTTGTAAGCTCCAAATGCTGTTTTTGATCCGCTCCCACGGGGACTAAATCCGCCTGATACAGCAGAATGTCAGCCGCCATAAGGCTTGGGTAGGTAAACAGCCCCGCGTTTACATTGTCGGCATGCTTTGCGCTTTTGTCCTTAAACTGGGTCATTCTCGAAAGCTCGCCGAACTGGGTATAGCAGTTTAACAGCCACGCAAGCTGAGCGTGGGTGGTTACATGACTCTGGATGAAAAACGGGCTTTTCTCCACCTCAATGCCGCAGGCGAGCAGCAGCGCATACGCCTCGTAAATATTGGCACGGAACTTCGCCGGTTCCTGTCTTACGGTTATAGTGTGCAAATCGGCAAGGGCAAAGATGCAGTCAAACTCATCCTGCAATTTCACCCAGTTTCTCAGCGCACCCAGGTAGTTGCCCAGAGTAATTGTTCCGCTGGGCTGGATTGCGCTGAAAATTACCTTTTTCCTCTCCTGTGCCGATGGCTGTTCCATATTGTTTCCCTCCATAGCTTATCTCACGACCTCTTTGGCAAGTGCGCCGAGGATTTCTATTCCCCGTCTGAGTTGATCGTCGGTCGGAGTAGAAAAGTTTATTCTGAAATTGTGGCAGACCTCGTTTTCATCAGCCAAAAACGCATTTCCGGGCACTACGCAGACCTTGCGATTTATAAGCTCGCGGCAAAACTGCGGCATATCCACATAGTCGGGAAGAGTACACACAGTAAACAGTCCGCCCTCAATTTTATTGTAGCTTACCTGAGGCGGGAGATTCTGGTCGAGCAGGTGGGTCATATACGCAGCCTTTTTACTGTAAATTCTCCTGAGCTTCTCGAGGTGCTGCTCGTAATCATAGCGAGCCATAAATTCGTCAACCATAATCTGAGCCCAGATATTTGTATGTACGTCCTGCCCCTGCTTACATACAACCATCTTCTGGAATACAGGCGCGGGTGCAACGGTAAACGCCACTCTAAGTCCGGGCGCTATTGTCTTTGAAAACGAGCCTGCATATATTACTATACCCTCGGTGTCAAAGCTCTTAATCGCCGGGATATCATCGCCGACATAGCGCAAATCTCCGTAGGGGTTATCCTCAATAATCAAAACGCCGTAGCGCTTTGCAAGCTCATACACAGCTTTTCTCTTTTCAAGACTCATTGTCACTCCCGAGGGATTTTGAAAATTCGGAATGGTGTAGATGAATTTTACATTTTTTTCCTCGCTCAAAGCTTTCTCAAGCTCGGAAATATTTATTCCGTCGCTTTCAATCTCCACACCTCTGAGTCGGCAGTTGTAGGAGCGGAAGGTATTGAGCGAGCCGATAAAGCTCGGAGCCTCGCAGATTACGACGTCGCCCTCGTTGATAAGGGACTTCGACGCCAAATCCATGATCTGCTGTGCGCCCGAGGTTATGAGAAGATCGTCATTTTCAGTACCGATGCCGTACTTGCTCTTCATATAGGTTTTGAGCCTTGCCCTAAGCGGAGCATACCCCTCGGTAATGCTGTACTGCAAGCAGGATATCGGGTTTTTCTTCAGCACATCTGCGGAAATCTCGGCAATTTCCTTTGACGGAAAAGCGTCTGGGGACGGGTTGCCTGCCGAGAGCGATATGACCTCGGGGTCTGCGGCATATTTAAAAATCTCCCTTATGGCGGAGGGCTTTAAATTGCCCACTCTGTCGGAAAAAATGTATTCCATTGTAGTCATCCTTTCGTCATGTGTAGCTTAAATATTTAAATCGGAGCAAAGCGTGACAAGCTCGTTTGATCACGCCAGCGACGATTGCAACCGTCGCCGGGGAGCTTTGCTCCTCAGGGTTTCGGTGGGGGATTATAACCCCCACCGAAAGACTGAATGGAACCCGCCGCCTACAGAGGCGGGGGACATCGGCGACTTGGTTAAAAAATTAAAGCCGATAAGCCGGCTCACACTTGCTGCATATTTATTATTTTACATATTATCACAATTCTGCCTAATAATCAAGGCTGGGAACCATTTACATTCTATATAAAAGCAACCTCCCCCTCAGCCACTGCTTACCAGCCAAAGGGGAGACATACTATTATTTATGTTTTACTGTTCGCCGCCCTCGGCGCTTGGTTCGCCCTCCATGCTGATAGCGGCGTTGAGCATAATGGCGCACTCTATTCTCTTGCGGTGAAGCTCACAGCCAAGCTCGTATATTCCTGTAACGCTGCCTGTAGAGTGGTATGCGTTCGCCGCACAGCCGCCGCTACAAAACAATCTGGCAAAGCAGTCGTTGCACTCTGGACGCGCGTACACATTGCACTTTTTGAACTCCTGGCATACATCAGAGTTCGTCACCCCGTCATAGACATTGCCCATCAGATACTTCGGATCGCCGACAAACTGGTGGCAGGGGTAGAAGTCACCCCACGGCGTGACCGCCATATACTCCGTGCCGACCCCGCAGCCCGCAACTCTCTTGTAAATGCACGGACCGCCCTCGAGATCTATCATATAGTGGAAGAAGGTAAAGCCATTCCCATTTCTGTGCCGCCTGAGCATCTCCACGGCGAGCTTTTCATACTGGTCGCAGAGTATTGGCACATCCTCGGGCTTAATTGCATAGTCCTTGTCCGGGGAGGCTACCACAGGCTCCATGGCGAGCTGTTCAAAGCCCAAATCGGCAAGGTGAAGTATATCCTTTGAAAAATCCGTATTGTAGTGGGTGTAGGTCCCCCTTATGTAATAATCCTTCTGGTTTCTGCGCTTCGCCATTTCAAGAAATTTCGGCAAGATTATATCATAGCTGCCCTTACCGCTTCGGCTGACCCTCATTCTGTCATTGGTCTCTTTCCTGCCGTCTATGCTGAGCACTACATTGTGCATCTCCTTATTGGCAAAGTCCATTACTTCTTCGTCAAGCAAAATGCCGTTGGTGGTCAGAGTAAAGCGGAAGTTCTTTCCGCTGTCCTTTTCACGGCTTCTAGCATATTCAACGAGCTGTTTCACCACCTCGAAATTCATCAGCGGCTCTCCGCCGAAGAAGTCAACCTCGAGGTTTTTCCTTGTCCCCGAATGGTCGATAAGATAATCAAGCGCACGCTTGCCGACCTCAAAGCTCATCAGCGAGCGGTCTCCGCAGTACTCGCCCTCCCCGGCAAAGCAGTACTTACATGCAAGATTACAGTCGTGAGCTATATGCAAACACAGAGCCTTGAGCACTGTGGGACGGGTTTGCAGCTCGGAGGCTATCGGCAGGTACTTGTCTTCGGTAAAAAGCTTACCCTCGTCCTTGAGCTGCTTGATATCCTCCAAAACCTCAAGCACCTCGTCCGAGCTGATATCCTTATGCTTTTGACAGACCTCGCTTATTATCTCCTGAGCCGTCTTTTTGCCGTAAAGAGCTATTATATCGTAAGCCGCCTCGTCCACAAGGTGGACGCTGCCGCTGTTCACGTCTAAAACTATATTGTAACCGTTAAGCTTGTATTGATGAATCATATCCATACCCTTTCTAATCATCAGCATAATGCAGAAAAAAATCGCCGCACAGCCATTGCCATACAGCGATTATTACCTTACAGGCAATTATTTCTTACTCTTTTCACACTGCTGGTTTGCAATACCGCAAGAGGTCTTGCAAGCAGACTGGCATGAGGTCTGGCACTCGCCGCAGCCGCCCTTTTTAACTGACTGAGCAAGGTCTCTTGTCTTTACTGTCTGAATTCTTTTCACCGTGAATTCACCTCTTTCGCAAGCTTACTAAAAATATTGTAGCCTATTTTTTTCTCCGTGTCAATATTTTCATACCGGGTCATATCCTAAAAATCAAAACGACCTTCTATTTCTACTAATACGGGCAATTTCATCGTCAAAAACACTCGAATATGCAAGTATTTCTGCTCCGCTCACTTTAACTCGCCTCGTCTTAGCGAAATATCCCTCCATTTTTGTTTTCAGATACTACCTAAAGCGCAGCCAATCTCCTCGGCTTTTGTCATTATCTCGCCGTTTTCGGAGATATCGCTGTCACCGCCTACGGTTATACTGCCGACAAGCTCCATCCCCTTGCCGGTAAATGTGCTCAGATACCAGTCGTAATGTGGGACATACTTTGGATAATCCTGCGGTGCGCCCTGAGCGAAAACCGCCGCAAGGCGAATTCCCGGGCGAAGCCGCTGGGTTCTGTCAGCATTTGTAAGGCAATAGTGGCGGTTCATAAAGGTTATCATCTGCCCTGCGGGCATCGAATAATAATTAGGAGCGGTAATCAGTAAGGAGTCACAGGAGTGCAGGGATTTAAAGTAGTCCTTCATATCGTCGTTAAGAACACAGTCAGTACCGTTTTTGCGGCAGCTTCCGCAGCCGACACAGCCTTTAAGGTTCATCTTATCAATCTCATATATCTCGACCTGAGCACCCTTAGCCTTTGCAGAATCTATTATCCTCTGTGCTACAGCCTTTGACTTTGAGCCCTCTCTCGAGCTTCCCAATACAGCTACCAGTTTCATCAGTCTCACTCCTTATCTTACTCTGCTTCCCGTCGGAACGCTGTCGTCAATAAATACGACGTTCACCCCGCCGTCTCCGTCGTCGGCAGCGAGGATCATACCCTGACTTTCAACTCCGCACAGAACGGCAGGCTTAAGGTTTGCAACGAGGATGATCTTCTTTCCGATGAGCTGCTCGGGCTTGTAGAACTTAGCTATACCCGAGGCGACAGTGCGCTCGCCCTCGCCGTCGTCAAGTGTGAGCTTCAAAAGCTTTTTCGCCTTCTTTATAGGCTCGCAGTTTGTAACCTTTGCGACCCTAAGCTCTACCTTGGCAAAATCGTCTATCCCTATCTGGGCTAGACCCTCGATTTTAACCTTTTTTTCTTCCGCCTGCTTAGGAGCGGAGCTCTTGATTATATTATTAAGCTCCTCTATCTCCTTTTCAACGTCAATTCTCGGGAAGAGAAGCTCTCCTCTCTTGACGGTTACGTCAGCCGGCAAAACGCCAAATTTATCCGCATTTTCATAGGATGCAGAGGACTCGTCCGCTCCTATCTGCTCCAAAGCCTTGGGCATAGTGGTAGGCATAAATGCACTAAGCAAAGTAGCGGCTATCCTGATGCTCTCAAGCAAATTGTAGAGAACTGCAGCGAGGCGGGCTTTTTTACTCTCGTCCTTGCCGAGCACCCACGGCGCAGTCTCGTCTATATACTTGTTCGCACGGGAGACAAGCTTAAAAATCTCCGCAAGGGCGTTGTTTAGCTGGGTTTTGTCCACATACTCATCAACCTTAGCTTTTAGAGCGGTAGCACACTCGATAAGCTCATCATCAAACTCCCCGCTTTCACGCTCCGTCGGTAGAGTTGCGCCGAAATATTTGTCAATCATCGCCACCGTTCTGGAAACAAGGTTTCCAAGACCGTTTGCAAGGTCGGAGTTTATTCTGTTTATCATAATCTCGTTTGAAAACGAACTGTCAGCACCCAGAGCCATCTCACGCATGATATGATAGCGAATTGCATCCGCTCCGTAGCGCTCACCAAGAACGAAGGGATCTACCACGTTCCCGAGTGACTTCGACATTTTCTGTCCGTTAAAGGTTATCCAGCCGTGAACTGCGAGATGCTTCGGCAGCGGCAATTCGAGCGCCATGAGCATAGCCGGCCAGATGATTGCGTGAAAGCGCATAATATCTTTAGCAACCATGTGAACGTCGGCAGGCCAGTATTTATCATAATCGTTATACTTCTCATTTTTGTAGCCGAGGGCTGAGATATAGTTTGAAAGTGCGTCTATCCAAACATAGACAACGTGCTTGTCGTCAAAGGTAACGGGAACGCCCCAGGTGAAGCTGGTTCTCGACACGCACAAATCCTCAAGCCCGGGCTTAATAAAGTTGTTTACCAATTCCACTGCCCTTGTCTTCGGACGAAGATAGTCGGTCTCTGTGAGGAGCTTTTCGATTCTGTCCGCAAAGGGAGACATTTTAAAGAAGTAGGCCTCCTCGCTCGCCTGTGTGACCTCACGTCCGCACTCCGGACATTTGCCGTCAACAAGCTGGCTTTCCGTCCAAAAGCTCTCGCACGGGGTGCAGTATTTACCCTTGTACTCGCCTTTGTAGATATAGCCTCTGTCGTAAAGCTCCTTGAATATCTTCTGTACCGTCTCAACATGGTAGTCGTCGGTGGTGCGGATATATCTGTCGTAGCTGATATTCATAAAGCTCCACAGCTTTTTGAATATCTCCACTATCTCGTCAACATATTGCTTGGGAGCCACTCCCTTTTCAGCCGCTTTTTGCTCTATCTTTATACCGTGCTCGTCGGTGCCGGTCAAAAACATCACATCATAGCCCTGCATTCGCTTGTAGCGGGCGATTGAATCACAGGCAACCGTGGTGTAGCAGTGACCGATATGCGGGTTGCCCGAGGGATAGTAAATGGGCGTAGTGATGTAAAAAGTTTCTTTTTTGCACATATAGCAAATCCTCCCTGTCAAATGAGCTGTAAGTATAATTATACCAATTAATTTATTTAAGCGCAACTTAACCGCTTATTTTTCCGAATTCCCTTCAAACAGCTGCGGATTCATTCGGCTGTAGTGGAAAATATACTGCTGGGCTATTCCCGCATAGGCTCCGAGCTGTTCAACCGTTATATCCGGAAGCAAAACCGACATTGCCCGCTTCATCCACACATCCATAGGAAAGCACTCTAGGCGGTGCATGCCGTAAAGCAGCACGCACTCGGCTACCTTCGGTCCCACACCCTTGATTTTCATCAGCTCCTGTCTTGCGTCCTCTATCGGCATAACACTGATTTTACCAAGGTCAATTTCGCCGCTGCTTACCTTTGCCGCCGCATCCATGAGATATTTTGCCCTGAAGCCGCTCCTCAGCGGAGCAAGCTGCTCTACGGTAAGCTGAGCCATAACGTCTGCACTCGGGAAGTCATAGCCATTTTCCAGCTTATCCCCAAAACATTCGCAAAGTCTTTTTATTATGCCCTTTATCCTTGGAATATTGTTATTTTGGGATATAATAAACGAGCACAGCGCCTCCCAAGCGTCCTGCTTCAATATCCTTATCCCCTGAGCGTATTCAGCCGCCGCATCCAGTACCGGGCTGATGTTCGCAAGCTCGCTTCTGACCTTGGCATAGTCAAGCCCGAGATCAAAATAATCCCACCACAGCTCAGCGTCCTCTGCCTTTGCGCCGTATATGTACAATTTTTCGCCACAAAGCTCGACCTTTGCGCATCGTCCCATTGCTATACCCGAGAACACTCCGTCCTCTATCTCCTCCCAGCGAAAGCACTGACCGCAGTCGAGGGTCTGTGCAAGCTCAAGCTCCCTTATATTTTCAAAAATTATTCCGCCGTTAAATTCCTTAAATTCCATTTTTGCATCTCCAAATTTTACTGAGTTCAGTATATCATATTTCCGCTTTCTATGCTACAATATAATCACAATTACAAAGGAGAGACTCAATTAAATGAAGGAAACAATCTGCACTATACCTATAAACGACGTGTTCGGACCTAAGGACGGCTGCCCAATTTGCCGGTTGCACAATATGCTCGAGCAAAACTACCTCGACTACATTCTTGGCGCCGCCATGATGGAACCTGACGTAAGAGTGGAGACGAACGAAAAGGGCTTCTGCACAAAACACATGCACATGATGGTCGGCAAGGGCAGGAGGCTGCAAAACGCACTTTTGCTTGAGACTCATCTCGAGAGAATAAAAACTGAGCTTATCCCCAAAAGCGTAAAAGGCAAGCCAGACAAGAAAAACATAGCCGCCCTTGAGCGGTTGCAGGATAGCTGTTACGTCTGTGACAAGATAAGCTGGGGAATGGAGCACATGTTCCAAACCGTATTTGCCAGCTTTTCGACCGACCCCGAATTTAAAGCATTGTTCAACGAACAACCCTTTATCTGTCTGCCTCATTACACAATGTTAATTAAATCAGCCGCGGGCAAGGGCGGACTTAAAGGCGGCGGACTGTCGGAGTTTTATTCGGCAAGCGCGGCTCTTGCGGGAAAATACCTCGAAACTCTGAAGGACGACATCTCCCACTACTGCAAGATGTACGACTACCGCAGCAAGGGGCTCGACTGGGGCAATTCACGCGACGCAATCGAGCGCAGCGTGGAATTTTTAACCTCCGAGCGACCGGATTATATAGAGTAACCATCAAAATTTTCATTTTACTTTATCTCATTATGATTGAGATAATCAGACTATAATACCCAAACAATTAACCCGTCGTGGCTGTAAATTTCTACAATCACGACGGGTTTGATTTATTGGACTTTTAGCCTTCTATTAATATAAGCTTATCCGATTTTTGTAAGCTTTCCATTTTCGTAGGTGTATGTACCTGCTTCAAAGCGGTAGTTTCTGCCTCCGTTGCTGTCCCAGCTTCCACTGCCGTTATTGAAGCAAACATTTGCATAACTCTCTGTACCCAGATCAATCGTGTACTTATGGGTGTAGCCGCTCATTTCTGAGCTCTCCTCCATCTTTACCCCGGGTACTGCAGTCCAGCTTCCGCTACCAATCTGATAGTGGATGTAGGGTGTGCTGTAGCCTTTATAGAAAATTGTAATTTTCTCAGTTTCAGACGCTTTGGCTACCGTGTAATTCACGCTCTTGGTGTAAATCAACTTATCGCCGTATTTTACCTCAAGCTTTACCGTATAATCTCCCGCCTCGTTCGGAGTCCATGTTACTGTCTTGTCCGAATTTGTTGTCAGATTTTGGGTCTTTCCGTCCTTTGTCACAGTGTAGAAGTAGTTCTCCGATGTGAATGCAGAGGATTCGTTTGTTGTTTTCGGAGTAAATGTAATACTCTCGCCTACCTGCGCGTTCTCCTTATCGGGATCTAGCTGTAAAACGTGCATCTGTGCAACGGTTATTTTCTTCGACTGACTAACAACCTTTCCTGTTGCGTCCTTTACTTTGGCAACTAAAGTATAGGTTGTAGGATTAACGAATTGATGCGATACAGTATTATTATCGGAATAATCTGCAATTACGGTATTAGTTCCGGTCAACCAGTAAGAGAATTGATATTGATACGGAGCTGTTCCTCCTACTGCCTCGACCTCCGCCTCAAGCGTTCCGTATATTCCCAGATATCCGTTTTCAGGATTCAGCTTGAGCGAAGAAATCTTTAACTCTCCTTCAGCTACCGTGTAATTCACGCTCTTGGTGTAAATCAGCTTATCGCCGTATTTTACCTCAAGCTTTACTGTATAATCTCCCGCCTCGGTCGGCGTCCATGTTACCGTCTTATCCGAATTTGTTGTCAGATTTTGGGTATTACCGTCCTTTGTAACCGTGTAGAAATAGTTTTCAGCGGTAAATACCGAGGCTTCATTTGTTGTTTTCGGAGTAAATGTAACGCTCTGACCAACCTGGGCAGTCTCCTTATCGGGATTTAACTGTAAAACATACATCCGCATAACAGTGTAATGCGTATCGGAATTGCTAACCACCGTACCCGCTGCATCCTTTACATTTACAATCAAGTTATACGGTCCCTCATCAATAAACTGATGAGAAAAAGTATTATCCTCAGAATAATCCTGTAAAATAGTTAGCTCACCATATCTCCATGAGGCAAACTGATACTGATAGGGCGCTGTTCCTCCTGTGGCGTGAACCTCACCTTTAACAATTTCATAAATTCCTATGCCGCTATTTTCAGGAGTGAATTTTACCGACTCTATTTCTAGTTTTTTGTTACCTATCTGAGTAATTACACCGTTTTGATATGTATATTTACCCGGCTCGAATTTGTAATTGTTGCCGCCGTTAGTATCCCAACTGCTTCCGCCATCGTTAAAGCATACATTTGCGTAACCTTGATCGCCGATATATATTACATATTTATGTGTAAATCCGCTTACCTCACTGCTCTCTTCCATCTTTACACCGGGAGCAGTAGTCCAGCTTCCGCTGCCCACCTGATAGTGGATATAAGGATCGCTGTAACCCTTGTAGTAAATTGTAGCGCTGTTTTCCTCCGTAAGCTCGGGTAAAACTGTTATAGTTTTCTCTGCTGTAACCACCTTAGTGCTGTACGGATTCTCCTTTGCCTTTACCATAAGTGTGTAGGTACCGGGTTGAGCGAACTGACATGAACGGCTTATCGCGCCGGAATAATTATAAATAACATACTCATCGCCGTCCTTTACATAGAGATACTGGCAAACCGCCATGCTTGTGGCATTTTTGAGAGCTACCCTCATTGTGACATATTCACCTGCGTAAATTTGACCGTTCTCGGGAGTAATTGTAAAAGATGCAATTCCAAATTTTCCGTCATCTACCTCAACAGGTGTAATTATTCCATTTTTAAATGTATATGTTCCGTCTTCAAAACGGTAGTTATTGCCGCCGTTATTATCCCAACTGCTGCCTCCATCGTTGAAGCACACGTTTGCATGGCCTTCACTGCCGAGGTTGATTGTATACTTGTGGGTATATCCGCTCATCTCTGAGCTTGCCTCCATCTTTACCCCCGGAGCCGTCGTCCACCTTCCGTTTCCAACCTGATAGTGGATATACGGATTACTATATCCGCTATAGTAAATGGTTGCCGTTGGAGTATTGGCGGTACGATAAAAATCCATAGTTTCAGTCTGTCCGTCCAAGGCAATGGGAAGACTGCCGTCAGCTTCATATACCTTTCCGGTGTTTTTATCGGTTATTTTAAGCTCTTTTACAGTGAGAACCGTATTGTCTGCATCCTCATCATCAACCTTGATGCTCCAAGTATAATCCGTGAAATTAGAAGAATTTAAGCCCTCTACCACATTACCAAGGTCGAAGCACATTGTACCATCGTTAGACGATTTTGTTCCATCGTATGAATAAGAGCCAAACCCATACGTACAGCAATATGGCACTACTTCTTTTTCTATTCTTTCGCTTTCATTTTCAGCTATTACATATATCTTTGTCTGCTCTCTGTCACTGCTGTTGAGCTTATATGTCAGTATAATATCCGAGTCAGAATCATATGGTTCTACATCTATTCTTGCAATATTCTCAAAAATCGAACACCTCTCCGATTGTGCAGCCATATTAGGAACGCTTGATACCTTATTTAACGCATCATATGCCACCCAGCAAAAGCCATCATTTGCAAAATCCTTTCCCCAGGAGTTTACAATCTTAAATGCGCCCTTTTCCTGCTCCTGAACGCTGCCGTCGCCGTTGATATCCACCCAAATATCGTCATTGTAACCAACAATGGTCATACGGTGCGAACCGTTGCTGCCAATCTGTGCTGTAGCGATGCTTTCTCCGGCATAGGCATCATTTTCGGGAACTTCCTCATTTTTCTCTAGCCTACTATAGTTCCAACTATAAATATAAGTGCTGTAGGTCAAAATATCTCCGTTGCTCAAGGCGGTCTTAATTACCTCAAGATCCTCATCGTCCGGGGACGTAATCGGTGTATTACCTCTTCCATATTTTAGTTCCTGATAATCTGTTATTCTGTAATCACCTGTAGAGCTCCATATATCCTCATCCGGACTCCAGCTTAGATAGTCACTATCATAAGGAATCTGCTCTAAAGTTGCTGCACCTTGATACTTCAAAACACTGTATATATCCCCTAACCTAGAACCCTCATCAACGCCTTCATTGACCATATTGTAAGCCCACTTGGGTGAAAAGGTATTTTCAGGGGTGGTTTTTCTACCCATTGACTTATTCATTTCATAAGTAAACTGATAGTAAACCAGTGCCCAAGCCGTGCACGAACCAATACTTCCTTGACTGTCCACCTCGGGGAAATACTCGCTGTCGCTGTTATCTACCTTTGACGGCAAGGTTGCCGCCGACCTCATTCTAGCCTGCGGCTTTGTATCGTTTCCAGTCACTTCATAATAGTCGCTGACTGTTTCGATTTTCTCTACGCCTTCCAAATCAGCCTCGGTACTGAGGTCACCCGTGGCTCCGTGAAATTCAATCTCCTCATCTGCCGTATTTGCAGTGTTGCTCTCTGCCTCAGCCGCAGCTGCCTCAGTCATGGTAGCTTGAGTTACCGCACTCTCACTTTCCTCGGCTGCTACTGTGGCAAGCCCCGCATAGCACGACGTGAGCGTAAGCGCGCAAAGCATACCCGCAACCAGCCTTTTTAAGCCTTTTTTCATCTTTTCCATATCCCTTTCTTTTATTATCCTAGTTTTGCTCTAACACTTTATAACATTAAAGCAAGACCGCATTGAATTATACACCGACTTTATAAAAATAAGCAACTAAAATTTTTTCAAAATTTTTGTGCAACTTCTCTCTGTTTGTAAAATTTGGCATACTTTTTTTCTGTTTTAGCCATAAATGTTGTTATCAACTTTGACTTATTTTATCTTTAATTACTCGCTTTAAATTTTTCTAAAACTAAATCTATGGTAAATTGAACTAAATTTTAGCAAATAGCAAAACTATTTTTGATATTATTTCTGATGAAAACTAATTTTTAATCAATAAATTGAGCTTCACAAATAACTATCAATTTAATCGCAGTTCCAAATTAATAAGGTTAATCTTACATAACTAATCATTTTAATTAATCATTTTATTAAGGTTAGCGTGACAACAAAAAAGCTGATTTCGTAAAAAAACGAAATCAGCTTTTATAATTACCTTATTTCTACCGCTAAAAAGGATTAATAGCATACGAATAGGCATGCCAATCCATCAAGCGGATTAATTTAATGCAAGCTTTTTCAGCTTAAGATACAAATGTAGTTTGAATTTACACTAAATCAGTCTGCGTACTTGTCCTCATCGTTCCAGGAGTACATCTTGCGAAGCTCCTCGCCGACCTTCTCAAGCTCGTGCTCGGCTGCAATGCGTCTGCATGAGTTGAAGTGAGCTCTACCGTTTTTGTTCTCGGCGATCCACTTTGAAGCGAAGGTACCGTCCTGAATCTCAGTGAGAACCTTCTTCATCTCCTTCTTTGTCTCATCGGTGATAATTCTCTTTCCGATCTCATAGTCGCCGAACTCGGCTGTATCGGAGATGGAGTATCTCATCTTCTTGAAGCCACCGTTGTAAATCAAATCAACTATGAGCTTCATCTCGTGGATACACTCAAAGTAAGCGTTCTCGGGAGCATAACCTGCCTCAACCAAGGTCTCGAATCCTGCCTTCATCAGAGCTGTAACACCGCCGCAAAGTACAGCCTGCTCGCCGAAGAGGTCAGTCTCAGTCTCAATCTTGAAGGTTGTCTCAAGTACGCCCGCACGGCTTCCGCCAATACCTGCAGCATATGCAAGACCGATATCTGTAGCCTTGCCTGTTGCGTCCTGATAAACTGCGATAAGACAGGGAGTACCCTTGCCCTCAACATACTCGCTTCTTACTGTATGACCCGGAGCCTTAGGAGCTATCATAAATACGTCAACATTTGACGGAGGAGTGATTTGCTTGTAGTGAATGTTAAAGCCGTGTGCAAATGCCAAAGCCTTGCCCTCTGTGAGGTACGGCTCAATATCTGTCTTGTAAAGATCGGCCTGCTTCTCATCGGGAACGAGAATCATAATGATATCGGCTGCCTTAGCTGCCTCGGCAGTTGTCATTACTGTAAGGCCTGCCTTCTCGGCTCTTGCCTTGCTGCGGCTACCCTCATAAAGACCTACAACAACATCTACTCCGCTGTCGTGCAGGTTCAATGCGTGAGCATGACCCTGGCTACCGTAGCCGATGATAGCTACCTTCTTGCCCTTAAGCAAGTTTAAATCACAATCTGCCTGATAATAAATCTTTGTTGCCATTTTATTTTTCCTCCTTGCCTTATTAGGCATGTAAAATTATATATATGTTATTTCTGTAAAACCGCTTAGGATGTTACGCTTGCCGCTCCCTTTTCAATGGCAATGGTTCCTGTCTTCACGATTTCACGGATTCCATATGGCTTGAGTAAATTAATTAGGACTTCTCCCTTTTCTGCCGTATCGCAGAATTCAATAGTTACTGTAGACTGTCCTACATCAGCAACCTTGGCGCTCATCATCTCCGCCAGCTTCATAAGCTCGGGTCGCTTCTGAGTAGTGCAGTTTACCTTTATCAGCGCGAGCTCACGGCTGATGTAGTTGCCCTCCTCAAACGCCTTGACCTTGATTACGGGTATCAGCTTATTGAGCTGCTTTTCAAGCTGCTCGAGCACGTAGTCGTCGCCGTCAGCGACAATGGTCATCCTCGACAGCTTCGGGTCGTTTGTAACCCCAACTGCCAGGCTGTCTATATTAAAGCCTCTTCTTGAAAACAAACCGGAAATTTTACTCAAAACACCGGCCTGATTCTCAACCAGAACTGTCAATGTGTGTTTCATAAATAAATTTCCTTTCTTAAATCGAGGGCGTGTCCGGGCTGACGTTGCACACCAGCATAAACGAGCTGTCAGACTTAAGCATCTCGGCGGCAATTTTTTCGGCTTCCTCGTTTGTGCTTGCAAAAGCAGAGGGAATATGATACGCCTCGGCTATCTTCTGAAAATCGGGAGCTTCATCGTCCAGCATGGTCGCGCTGTAACGTCCCTTATAAAGATTTTTCTGCAGCTCACGCACCATTCCGAGGCGGACGTTGCGCATTATGACTATCTTTATATTCATGTGATTCTGCGCTATGGTTCCCAGCTCGTTCATTCCCATCTGGAAGGAACCGTCTCCGCACACCACCACAACCTCTCTGGTCGGACGGGCAAACTTTGCACCTATTGCGGCGGGAATTGAATATCCCATCGTTCCCATTCCGCCGGTTGTCAAAAACCGCCCCTCCTTGATTCGGAAGTTGTTGGCGCACCAAATCTGGTTTTGGCCTACGTCGGCAACGAGTATCGCCTTGGACGGCAGCATCTTAGACAGAGCCGCCACAAAGCCCCTCGGCTCGACATAGCCCTCAAAGGTCTGTGGAATTTTAAACAGCTCGGTCTTCCACCTCTCGACGGTCTCGTCCCACATCTTTGGAACGTGGTAATCGCCGACCTCCTTGGGAAGCCTCTCCATTATATCCCTCATATCGCCTACGATAGGCACAGTGGTCTTGATGTTTTTGCCTATCTCGGCAGGGTCAATGTCAATGTGGATTATCTTTGACCTCTCTGAAACCTGGTCGGGCGCTGCCACAGCTCGATCTCCAAGCCTTGCGCCGCAGACAATCAGCAAGTCCGATTCGTGAATAGCCCTGTTCGCCACTCCTTTTCCATGGCTTCCGAGCATACCCAAATACAGTCTGTGCTCCGAGGGCATAACACCTATACCCATCATTGTCGAAACCACCGGAATTCCCGTGGTCACTGCAAAATCCACGAGCTTAAGCTTAACTCCCGAGGTCAATACTCCGCCGCCCGCAACTATTATCGGGCGAGAGGACTCTCTTATCAGCTGAGCCGCCCTTTTGATTTGAACGGCATGACCCTTTACATTCGGCTTGTAGCCAGGTATATTTGCTTTCTCGGGATATACAAACTCCTCGAGCTTGTTTTGCTGTATATCTATCGGCACGTCAATTAGCACCGGGCCGGGTCTTCCGGTGGTGGCTATATGAAATGCCTCCTTAAACACACGGGGCAAGTCCGCAGTATCCTTCACCAGATAACTGTGCTTAACAAACGGCTCGCACGCCCCTGTGATATCCGCCTCCTGGAACACATCACGTCCCAGCAAATCGCTTCTTACCTGACCGGTAATGGCTATTATCGGAATTGAATCGGTGTAGGCTGTCGCTATTCCCGTTATCATATTGGTAGCGCCGGGACCTGAGGTCGCAACACAAACTCCGGGCTTTCCTATCGAGCGGGCATAGCCGCTGGCAGCGTGAACTGCGTTTTGCTCCTGACGCACTAAAACATGCCTTATGTCAGAATCCAGCAGCGCGTCATAAAACGGGCAAATCGCCGCACCCGGATAGCCGAAGATGACGGAAACACCCTCGTTCTCGAGACATTTTACCATTATTTCAGCGCCGTTTATCATACTCCCGTCACTCCCATCTAATTCACATACGTTTAGATAATATTATAGTATGACCTGCTCAAGAGGTCAAGTTTTTGAGGTGTTTTTTTCGTAAAATAGTGGCGATTTTACAACTTTCAACTCGCCCTTTGCTGAGCCAAAGTCGGTTTTTATGCTCACTCCGGCATCACTAAGCCCCATGATTACCTCTACTACTTCCTCGCTTATCTCCTCACCGGGAGTCAAAATCGGAACTCCGGGCGGGTAAGCAAAAACATACTCCCCACTGATCCTGCCGGCTGAGGAGTACAACTCAACTGCCTCGCAGTCACACTGCAGAGCCTCAAACATCTCCATTTTCTTTAAAAAATGTTTCGGCATAGCGGCGGATTTCAAGACAAAGTCACCGCACTGTCCGGCATCAATCTCCTGGAGCGCAGTCTTTAGCATATCAAAGCCCTCGTCAGTGTCACAGTAAGAGGTCATGGCGATAACATATCCAATCGCAGACATTTCAACCTGGAGCTTATATTTCTCTCTGAGGATTTTTTCAAGCTCCGCTCCCGAATAGCCCTTCCTCACAGCGCTTATAACTAGCTTGCTGCGGTCGAAGGAGAAAATCTCATTTCTTTTATTGTCCCTGTCGCCGCCGTAAAATAGTACATCTATATTTTTTAGTCCCTGCACAGCCGTTGAAAAATTATCAAGCCTTTGTCGATATTGTTCAAATTTTTCCTCGCCGTTTCTAATCAGTTCCTGCACGGCCCCGTCAATGCTCTCCATAAGTATATATGACGGTGAGCTTGTCTCAAAGATTGACAGAGCCTGCATCACCCTGTCTTCACAAACCATATCTCCATTAATATGGAGCAGGGCGGTCTGGGTAAGAGCCGCAAGGGTCTTGTGAGTGCTCTGTATAACTATATCCGCTCCGGCTTTTACCGCCCCTCCGCCGAAGCCCTCAAAATGCCCTAAATGAGCGCCGTGAGCTTCATCGACAATCAGCGGAATACGGTATTTTTCACAGATCCTTTTTATACCCCGGATATCGGAAATCACGCCCTCATAGGTTGGCGAGGTCAGCACGACAGCAGAAAATCCGCCCTGCGACAACGCTTTCTCAACCTGCTGCACAGTTATACTGCCGTATATTTCAAAGGCGGAGCTGACTGTATCGGGCACCAAGTACTCCGCTCTCAGCCCCAAAACGGCAAGCCCATTGTACACCGAGCGGTGGCAGTTTCGCGCGCAGAGCACCTTGTCCCCTCTTTTGGTGCAGGCAGCCATCGCCGCCAATATTCCGCAGGTGCTTCCGCCTACTAAAAAAACCGTCTTACTCGAACCGAAAAAATTCGCAGCGCTCTCCATTGCCCTCTTGAGTATGCCCTCGGGGCAGTGCAAATCGTCAACGCCCTCGACCTCGGTCAAATCATGGGTAAGCGACAGCGGCAGGTGGGAGGCAGTATTCCTCTTGTGTCCCGGCATATGAAGGGGATACAAGCCCTGTTGCAGATATTCCTCTATCTCGTCGTACAGCATATCACTTTACAGCCTCTTCCCACTGCTCCTGTTTAAATCCTGCCAAAACAAAGTCGTCACACACCAGCAATGGACGCTTTATAAGCATCCCGTCTGTTGAAAGAAGCTCTATCTGCTCGTCTAAGCTCATGCTTTTCAGCTTGTCCTTCAGACCCATAGAACGGTACAGCTGACCCGAGGTGTTAAAAAGTCCCTTGGTTGAACCTCCCCTGAGCTTTACCCACTCGGCTAGCTCCTGCTGCGTGGGGTTTTCCTCCTTTATATCCCTAAGCTCATACTCTATCGAGTTTTCATCGAGCCATTTTTGAGCCTTGCGGCAGGTAGAGCACTTGGGATAGCAAATAAACTTATACTTCATCTGAATTTCCTCCTTACAACTCAATCCCGTACATTGCACAGGCGTTTTCGATATTTTGTTTAAGAAGCTCATCAAGCTCAACACCACGAATCTCCGCAATGCGCTGAGCCGTAAAGCTTATCATTCTCGAGTCGCATCTTTTCCCCCGAAACGGAACAGGAGCAAGATACGGGGCGTCGGTTTCGAGCATTAACCTGTCCAAGGGTATCTCCTTTGCGACCTCAACGCTGTGCCTTGCGTTTTTAAAGGTAACAACACCGCCCAGACTTATAGACATGCCAAGCCTTACGACCTCCCTCGACAGCTCCACGCTGCCGGAAAAGCAGTGGACTATCCCCTTCGGGCGGTATTTTCTCAAAAGCTTATAAACATCGCCGTGAGCCTCCCTGTCATGCACCACAACGGGCAGATCAAGCTCCTTTGAAAGCTTTAGCTGCTGCTCAAATACATCAAGCTGAGCCTCTCTCGGCACATCTTTCCAGTAATAATCAAGCCCTATCTCGCCTATTGCCACAACCTTTTTATCATTGACATACTGTGCAATTTTTTCAATAAAACCCTTTGGCGTTTCCTCAGCCTTTTCGGGATGATAGCCTGCAGTGGTGTAAAAGCCGTTGAATTTTCTCGAAAGCTCAATTCCCTTTTCAGTAGTCTCTATATCAGTAGCACCGTTTACAATAGCGCAAACCTCATTTGACAGTAGATTGGAAATAATCTCCTCCCTGTCCGCATCAAAAGCAGGATCGTCATAATGAGCATGCACATCAAATATTTTCTCCATAATTTCCTCCGCTTTTCTTGTGTGAGCAAATCTTACTATATATTCAAAAAGCACCAAACCCGTGTCCTGTTCAGTGCTTTTACCCTCTATTTAAATCTTCGCCTGCGTGACAAGCTAGTTTAATCACGCCTGCGACGATTGCAACCGTCGCCGGGAGCTTTGCTCCTCGGGGTTGGGGGATTAAACCTATCAGAAAGAATGAATATCCCCCGCCGCCGACAGCGGCGGGGGACATCTGCGACTTGGTTATAATTCTACGCCCTCGACCTTATCGCCCTCAAAGTAAATCTTATACCAAACAAGGAAGATGTAAATAGTCCAAACCTTGCGGCTGTTGTCCTCTTTAAGGCTGTAGTGCTCATCGAGGAAGCCTATGAGCATATCAGAGTTAAAGAATTTCTTTGCTGTGTCGGAGTTAAACATATCCTTGACTATGTTGTAGTACTTTTCGTCCTTGAGCCATTCTCTGGTCGGCACGGGGAAGCCGAGCTTCTCCTTCTGTGCCGTCTCCGGCGGCAGATGACGCATCGCAGCCTGACGCATTGCGTACTTTGTGTTGTGCTTATTAACTCTCAATCGGGTGGGAATGGTGGAGGCAACCTTAAATACCTCCTTGTCGAGGAAGGGAACTCTCAGCTCCAGCGAATTTGCCATACTCATTCTGTCCGCCTTGAGCAGAATATCTCCTACCATCCACATATTGATGTCGAGGTACTGCATCTTTGTCTCGTCATCGTAACCCTTGGCTCTTTTATAATATTCTCTGCATCGCTTTGCAGGGTTAGTAGCTATCGAGGGATCCTTCAAAATCTGCTTTTTCTCGTCCAAATCGTACATATAGGCGTTTCCGATAAACCTCTCCTCAAGCGGATGAGTAGCTCTTATAAGATAATCTCTTCCCTTAATGTCAGGCAGCTTCTTCATCAGCTTGCAGATTGCCCTTCTTATCGGGTAGGGCACTATTTTTTGATAAACCTTAAATACTCTGGGGTCGTTATAGCAGGTATAGCCGCCGAAAAGCTCGTCTGCGCCCTCTCCTGAAAGCACAACCTTAACGTGCTCGCTTGCAAGCTTTGATACAAAGTAAAGCGCTATGCACGACGGGTCAGCCAGCGGCTGATCCATATGATACTGCACCTTCTTCACGCTGCCCCAAAACTCCTCTGAGCCTATGAGCTTTGAGTAGTGATCTACACCTATTTTCTTTGAAAGGTTCTCAGCCCAGCTTATCTCGTTGTACCTCTTGCCAAAGTCAAATCCGACCGTAAAGGTCTTTTGATCAGCAAAGTAGGTTGACACATAGCTCGAGTCAACTCCGCTGGAAAGGAAGCAGCCAACCTCAACGTCGCTGATTTTGTGGGCATTTACAGAGTTTTCAAAAACCTTCTCTATCTTGTTTACAGCCTCTTCCTCGGTCATGCTGTTGTCTGGGTTAAACCTTGCCTCCCAATATCTCTTTGTTGTTATCTTACCGTCTTTGTACCACAGATAATGTCCCGGAAGCAGGCAATACACCCCCTCAAAGAAGGTCTCAGGCGGCACGGCATACTGGAAGGACAGGTAGTTGTCAAGGGTGCGGTAGTTAAATTTTTTCTCAAATTTCGGAAATTGCAGGA
This sequence comes from uncultured Clostridia bacterium, assembly GCA_946500295.1. Lineage (GTDB taxonomy): Bacteria > Bacillota > Clostridia > Oscillospirales > Acutalibacteraceae > UBA7067. The sequence continues at coordinate 28,940 of CAMMVF010000024.1, forward strand.
TACTCTTGATTTCCGAGGCGTAAATGAAATGCTCGCCCACCTGTGTATAGTGAAGAGGCTTTATTCCGAAAAAGTCCCTTGCGATAAACAGAGAGTGGTCAACCGTGTTATAAATCGAAAATCCGAACATTCCCCTAAGCTTGTCCAAAACTCCCTCCTGCCACTGCTCAAAGCCGTGCAGGATTACCTCTGTGTCAGTATTTGTCGAGAAAACATGTCCAAGCTCTATAAGCTCCTTGCGAATTTCCCTGTAGTTGTAAATCTCGCCGTTGAAGTTGATAACTAAGGTTTTATCCTCGTTAAATATTGGCTGATGCCCTGAGTCCAAATCAATAATGCTCAGGCGGCGAAATCCCATCGAAACATAATCATCTTTATAAAAGCCGTCGCTGTCCGGTCCTCTATGGGTTATAACCCTCGCCATATTCTCTATAACCTTATCTCTGTCAATTATCTCGCCTGTAAAGCCACAAATTCCACACATATCTTTACGCTCCCTTGCTTACTGCTTCCCGCATTTTTATATATTACATTTTTTGAATTCTATCTGTGTTATTTTATCATAATAAAAAAAGCCTTGCAAGCTCTTAATATTCAAGACTTCATCACCGGAAAATAATATTATGCAGAATTATGCAGATTTTTTTGCACAGCCCCACAGTTACAACCTCAACTTATTCCCATAAACAGCGAAAAGGCTCAATCCTTGCGGAAGATCGAGCCTTTTCTTACTTTTAGTTTGAGGGGTACATTGAGGAGGGTAGAACATTGTACTCTGACGGTGCGGCTCCGTCTTTTGAGTACGTTTATAGTATAAAATTCAATTGTGAATATGCTATTAAGAATCCATTAAAATTGAGATAAAGATTTATGAATTAATATTGAGATTGCCGTTGCACACGAGCTTTTTCATCAGCTAGCAGTATAAAATCGCTTTGAATAAATGGCTTCGTTTACGGCGATACTAATCACGAATAAAGAAGCAGGTGATAACATGGTCAGCAAATGCGGAAAAAGCAGTTATATTTTAAGCACAAAACCCTCTATTCTCTGCGAGGGCGCCGTAGTCGGCAGAACAGAGGGAGAGGGACCGCTTAAAGAATATTTTGACAAAATATATTATGACTCCGCCTCAAGTCAGGAAAGCTGGGAAAAATCCGAAAGTCTCTTCCAACAGCAGGCATTTTTAGAGGCGCTTGAAAAAGGAAAACTCAAACCCAAAGACATTGAAGTGATGTTTTCGGGCGATTTACTCAACCAATGTATATCCTCAAGCTTTGGATTACTTGAGTTTTCCGTCCCCTATCTGGGTCAGTACGGCGCCTGCTCCACCATGGCTCAGACCCTGCTTCTGTCGGGGCTTTTCGTGGACAGCGGAATCGTCAGCCTCGCCGCCGCAGTCACCGCCTCTCACTTTTGCTCTGCCGAGAGACAGTTTCGATTTCCTCTGGAATACGGAGGGCAAAGAACCCCTACGGCTCAGCGCACGGTAACCGGCGGCGGCTGCGCCATAGTAGGAGAGAGCACCCCCGGCAAGCCCTGCATATCGGCGGTACACATAGGCTCAATGGTTGACCTCGGAATAAAAGACGCCAACAACATGGGCGCCGCTATGGCGCCTGCCGCTGCGCAAACAATATCCTCCTTTTTGACCGACACCGAAACAAAGCCCTCGGACTACGACCTGATATTAACCGGAGATTTGGGCGAGGTAGGATCTAAACTGCTGTACGAGCTAATGCTCAAAGACGGAATAGACATAAGCTCAAGGCATAAAGACTGCGGGCTGTTGATATTTGACAGAGAAGTTCAGGACGTTCACGCCGGCGGCAGCGGCTGCGGTTGCGCCGCAAGCGTGCTGTGCGCCTATATTCTTCCGAAAATAGCCTCGGGAGAACTGAAAAACGTCATCTTCGCCGCTACGGGCGCCCTGATGTCACCGACCTCCTCTCAACAGGGAGAAAGCATACCGGGGATTTCTCACCTTGTAAATTTAAGCTTCGGATAAAAACTCAGTGACAAAGCTCCTTCTGTGTGCTATAATATGGCTACTTAAAAGTATAGGGGCAGTGTTATGATAGAGCGAGTTCAGTTCTTCGACGATATAATCCTAAGCTGGATGGGTAAATTCCACACGCCGAGGAGAAACAAGGTGATGAAATTTTTCTCCAAGATAGGGGAAAAGGGTCTTGTGTGGTTTGCAATGTGCCTTCCTATGATAATCTACGCTCCGTGGAGGTTTTTCGGAGCAAATATTATTGTCGGACTTGCAATAGCGCATTTGGCTGGAGAAATAATAATTAAGCACATTGTCGGCAGAGTCAGACCCTGCCACAAGCTCGAGGACAACCAGCTTGTAGTCAAACGACCCAAGTACTACTCCTTTCCCTCGGGTCACACCACCTCTTCGTTTTCTGTTTTTGCCGTAACCTTATTCCGCTGTTGGCCTTTGGCTATCCCTGTGCTCTTTGTGGCGGTGATGATAGCACTGTCGAGGATATATCTGAGGGTTCACTACCTCACCGATGTCGTTGTAGGTATGATTCTCGGCTTCTTATGCGGCGGGCTTTCGGTAATCATCTTCAACAATATGACTATCCCGCTTATAACCTCTTAAATATATTAAGTTTTTCTAAATTCAGTCCATTCAGGATTGACTGAAAAACACATTTGTGTTACCATATTTTTGAAAATATCGGACGTCTCATACTCAGAGACATTTGGCTCTAAGGAAGTGTCTGTGTTATGGAAGATAATACGGCTAAAACCAAAGTAAAAAGGAGCAAGCTGCTGCTCGCCACAAGCATAATCATGCTCATAAGCAGTCTTTTCGGCTTAATCTCAACGGCGTTCCTGCTTTTATATACCGTTTTTATATCGAGCTTGGAAGAGGTGTCAAAAAACGCCAATATGAGCTCCTTGACACTCGGAATTTCCTTTGTATTCGGATTTTTCCTCTCCGTTGTCTCCTTCTACGCAGCTCTCAGGGGAATAATTCAGGACAAGCCGCAAAAATGCCACAAGCTCGGTATCGTGCTCATTCTCCTATTCGCAACCAGCTTTTTATCAAATGTTCTTCACCAATTTACATTGGAGCAGGATATTCTCAACTTCATAGTTCAACTGATAGTTTATGCTGCGCTTTCGCTGGCTCTGCCGGTTTTCTATTTGATAGGCTCAAATATATTGTTGAAAAAGTCAGACCCTCCGAACAAGTACACAAACGTAATAAAATCAATTTAATAAACCTGGGGCTGTCGCAATTATGACTTTGCGACAGCCCCATCTCAATTAATGCAAACGGACAGACTCTAAATCAGTACAAATGTATGGCTAAGGCTGAACCGTAAAACGTAGGATAAAAGTGCCTCTGCACATGGGAAAGCCTCTCTTGCAGGCTTGCCCTTTTTTGTAAAAAAGTACAAACCCCAGAGTTGTACAAATTAAAAAATAGCAGTGCAGTCGAACTTTGTATAAAAGTGACATTTGTCACCGCCACAGGCGAACAATTCACCCCTTGCCGAGCGCTTTAAGCGAGGGGATTTCGCTGCCGAAAAAACTTAAAAAGGATTTTATCCATAAAATGGCACAGATTTATACGAAAGCAGTGCAGACGCACGTAGGATAAAGGTGCCTTCGGCACCGGCATTTGCCGCCGGGCAGCGACCAAAGGCTCTGCCGAACCCAAAAGAACAGCTACCCACAAAAGGAAAGAATCTTTAAACGGGATAAAAGCGTCTTTAAAAAACAGCCCCATTTTTCATTATAAAATCATGGCATAAAAATTGGGCTGTGCTTACGCACAACCCCAAACTTTGCTTGTTACTCCGCCTTATTAAAAATCTCAGTAATCTTATCTCGACGCTCCTTGTGAGCCTCGTCCGGATTGTCGCCCTCCGACCTCGAATCGTTATAAATCATAAGATACTTACCGTTGTCGGAAAGCTGAGCGTTAACAGTGGAAATTCCCAGCATATCGAAGCTCCCGTTCTCTTCCACCTGTGAGATTACGCTATTCGCTGAGTCATTTAAAGAGTCAAGATCATACTCGTAAAGCTCCACAAGGGCATTACCCCCGTCAAGTGAAACCGTAAAACGGTAACCCGCCACAGCTCCTATGACCTTATATTGCATTTCAACGGCCTCATCAGGTACTAGCTCGTCATCGTTGAGCTGCTTACACAGCTTAGCCATACCCTCCTGCTCGATTTCGGATATCTTCACGGTTGTGCTCTGGTTTTGCGGAGCTGAAGCGCAGCCCGCCGCAGAAAAAATAACGAGCACAGTCATCAAAACAGCAATTACGCTTATAACTTTCTTCATCTCATTGTCCTTTCGCAGAAAAACATTAATCAATTTATGCCATTTGATTATAACTCATGTTAAACGAAAAAACAAGACCCATGTTTTACGCCTTCGCCAAATCATGACTGTCACTTGTCCCTGTGCTTTGCCACCAATGCGGCTATATAGCCGAAGACTATAGCCGCCGCTATTCCTGCTGAGGCGGCTGTCAGCCCTCCTGTCAAAATTCCCAATATTCCGTTTTCTTCTATCGCCTTTTTAATTCCTTCGGTCATGGTATATCCAAAACCGGACAGCGGAACTGAAGCTCCCGCTCCGGCAAAATTCACTATCGGCTCGTACAGTCCGACAGCGCTCAAGACAACTCCCGCACATACATAGCCGACCAGTATTCTTGCCGGGGTGAGCTTTGTTTTATCTATGAGTATTTGAGCAATTACGCAAAGTAATCCACCAACCCAAAAAGCATTAATATAATCCATGATAATCAAGTCCTTAATTAAGATTATGTTTAATATATGCCGTAACTAGTATTCTCCAATAGAAAAACTATATTCATTCCGTGCAGAATTGCTGTTGAGCTTACTTGACTTTTAGTCTGATTAATTGTACAATAATTAAGGATATTTGTGAAAACCGCATCTGTCTGTAACAGACAGGTAAAGTATCGGTAAATACCGAATAAATCCAAGTCGCTCTGCGACATATCATTTTTGCTCGGCTCCTTTAGAGGCCGTTATTATAGATAAACAATGATTTGTTATTTGGAAAATTTTTGCTCTGAGCAGCGAGCAGCAGCTCAGAGCGATGACTGTTACTTTTTTCTAAAGCTTTTTGAGTTTATTTAGTATATTTTACAATTTAATACCGTAATAACGGCATCTTCGGAGTTGATGAACAACGTATAAGAATGAAAATCAACAAATCAGGAGGTGTCATTCAGATGGAAGTATGGTTAGCGATACTGCTGCTGGTTGTGGTCGCTGTTGTCTGCGTTGGCGCAGGTTTTTTTGTTGGCATGAACCACAGAAAAAAAGTTGCTGAGGCCGAGATAGGTTCTGCTGAACAGGAGGCCAAGCGAATTGTCAGCGAAGCACTAAAAACCGCGGAAGCTAAGAAAAAGGAAACCATATTGGAAGGCAAGGACGAACTGCATCGTCTGAGAAATGAATCTGAAAAGGAAATTGCCGAGAGAAGGAGAGAGGTTCAGCGTCAGGAGAGAAGAATTCAGAACAAGGAAGAAGCTCTTGACAAAAAACTGGAAAATCTTGAGGCAAAGGAAGAAAACGTTGCAAAAAGATTAAAGGCCGCTGAAGAAAAAATGCTCGAGGCGGATTCAATCAAGAAAAGTCAATTTGAGGTACTCGAGAGGATTTCAGGATTTACAGCGGAACAGGCAAAGGCTATGCTGCTAAATCAACTCGATGAGGAGCTGACCCATGAGAAGGCTGCAAAAATTCTCGACTATGAAAGTCAACTCAAGGAGGAATCCGAAAAAATCGCAAGAAAGATTATCTCTCTTGCAATCCAGCGTTGTGCCGCCGACCAGGTGGCAGAGTCTACTGTCTCCGTTGTACCGCTGCCCAATGACGAGATGAAGGGCAGAATCATCGGACGAGAGGGAAGAAACATACGAACTATAGAAACGCTTACAGGCGTCGATTTAATTATCGACGATACACCGGAGGCAATTACCCTGTCCTGCTTTGAGCCGGTCAGGCGTGAGGTCGCAAGGATCGCCCTTGAGAAGCTGATTTCAGACGGGCGAATCCATCCGGCAAGAATAGAAGAGATGGTCGATAAGGCAAGACGTGAAGTAGAGCACACAATCAAGCAGGAGGGCGAAAGAACTATTATCGCTGCCGGCGTCAACAACGTACATCCGGAGCTTGTCAAGCTTTTGGGTAAGCTGCGCTATCGCACCAGCTACGGTCAAAACGTGTTGAACCATTCCCTTGAGGTATCATACCTCGCCGGTATGATGGCAAGCGAGCTTGGGCTTGATCCGACTATCGCAAAGCGCGCCGGACTTCTCCACGATATAGGAAAGGCGCTTGACCACGAGATGGAAGGCTCTCACATCGAACTGGGAGTAGAGGTCTGTCGCAAGTATAAAGAGAGCGAGGCAGTAATCCATGCTATTCACGCTCACCATGGAGATATCGAACCGAGAACCATTGTTGCCTGCTTGGTACAGGCTGCCGACGCTATTTCAGCAGCTCGCCCGGGCGCAAGGAGAGAAAATCTCGAAAACTACATCAAGAGACTGCAAAAGCTTGAGGAAGTTGCCTCATCATTTGACGGGGTTGAGAGCTGCTATGCTATACAGGCAGGACGCGAGATTAGAATTCTTGTTAAGCCCGAGGTCATAAACGACGAGGCAATGATACCGCTTTCACGCGAAATATGCAAAAAGATTGAGTCTGACTTGGAGTATCCGGGGCAGATAAAAGTCAATATTATTCGTGAAAGCAGGGCAGTAAACTACGCAAAATAAATACACTACCATAAATTTAAGCTCTGTCGGGTTTCCGGCAGAGCTTAAATTTTAGCAATATACTCTCTTTACAATCAGTATTACTTATGATAAAATTTTTATATATACATGTTAAGGATGGATAAGAAAATGGGAGAAAAAATCGTGGTTAAGGTCGGCACCTCGACTCTGACCTACGAAAATGGAATACTAAATCTAAGAAGAATGGAACGGCTGTGCAAAGTACTGTGCGATTTGCAAAACAGCGGGAATAAAATCCTTTTAGTCACCTCAGGGGCAATCGGTGTTGGCATGGGTAAACTCTCATTGCCGAGCAGACCAAAGGAAACAAAAAAATTGCAGGCTCTAGCCGCAGTAGGGCAGTGCGAGCTGATGTTTATGTATGACAAATTCTTCGGAGAGTACAATCATACCGTAGCTCAACTATTGCTTACCAAGCACGTTATGGAAACGCAGCACAAACAGGACAACGTAAATAACACAATAGAGACGCTGTTTGAAATGAATATTCTCCCCATAGTAAACGAAAACGATACCGTCGCAATCGACGAAATCCCGGGAGAATGCTTCGGCGACAACGATATGCTCTCTGCTATGGTCGCCTCTTTGATTCGAGCCGACAGGCTGGTTATATTGTCTGATATTGACGGATTATATGACAAAAACCCAAAAGAGTTCAGCGATGCAAAATTGATTAATTATATTCCGAGAATAAATGAGAAAATCTTTGAAATGGCAGCTGACGGAGCAGGCTCAAACAGAGGAACGGGCGGAATGAAAACCAAGCTCAGTGCCGCAATGCACGCAACAAACGCAGGAATTAAGTGCAGTATTATAAACGGGCAAAAGCCTGAAGCGCTGTACGATTTGATTGAAGGAAAAGAAATCGGCACTACCTTTGCTCCACAACACACGAATGAATCAACACAGAAGGGTGATACAAATGACAACACTTGAGAAAATGGGAAAAAACGCAAAATCCGCCAGTCGGATTTTAGCTGTAGCTGGCGGTAAGAAAAATGCGGCTTTGCACGCCATTGCCAAGGGCTTGAGGGATTGCGCCGAAGAAATTAAAAAGGCAAACGCCGTTGACATTGAAAACGGCAGAGAATCCGGACTGAGGGAATCTCTTATCGACAGGCTTTTGCTTACCGATGCAAGAATTGAAGGTATGGCGGCAGGCTGCGAGCAGGTAGCGGCGCTCAAAGACCCGATAGGCGAAACACTTAGCGGAAGCGTCCTCGAAAACGGTCTTGAGGTGAGAAAAATCAGAGTACCAATGGGCGTTATCGGTATTATCTTTGAGGCAAGACCGAACGTCACTGCCGACGCTGCGGCTCTGTGCCTTAAAGCTGGCAGCGCTGTAATTTTAAGGGGCGGCAAGGAGGCCATTAACTCCAATAAATGTATAGCCGCAATTATGAGGCAGGCTATACAATCAGTTGGACTTCCCATAGACTGTATTCAGCTCGTTGAGGACACAACCAGACAATCATCAATAGAAATGATGGGACTTAGCGATTATCTCGATTTACTTATCCCCCGAGGTGGAGCAGGACTTATAAAGGCTGTAGTTGAAAATTCAAAGGTACCCGTAATAGAGACCGGTGTTGGAAACTGTCATGTATATGTAGACGAAAGTGCAGATCTTGAGATGGCTGCCAATATAATTTTTAACGCGAAGACCTCCCGTCCGTCGGTTTGCAATGCTATCGAGACTGTTCTTGTGCACAAAAATATTGCGGCAAAAGCCTTGCCTATAATAAAAGCGAGACTTGATGAGAAGAACGTTGAAATCCACGGTTGCGAGAAAACTAAGGAAATTCTCGGCGACAGCATTATTACTGCGACCGAGGACGATTGGTACACCGAGTACCTTGATTTAAAAATTGCAATGCGTGTTGTAGACAGCCTAGAAGCGGCTATAGAGCACATAGCAAAATACTCCAGCGGACACAGCGAATGTATAGTTACAGAGGACTATGAAAACTCTCGTATATTCACTGCCGGAGTAGACAGTGCGGCAGTATATGTAAATGCATCTACTCGATTTACCGACGGCGGTGAATTTGGTCTCGGCGCAGAAATAGGAATATCTACCCAAAAACTTCATGCCAGAGGACCTATGGGCTTAAACGAGCTCACCTCAATGAAGTTCATTATAAACGGCAACGGACAAATCAGATAATCTATAAAAATATGCTTTTCACAATCAAACTCAAGCCGCACTTTTATTTTAGAGTGCGGCTTGAGTTTGATTTTATGAAGTTTTATTTTGTAAGCTTGCCAAACATTTGTTTTTATGATAAAATAATTGCCGTAAGGAACAGCGGCGGTTGTTCTGCACCCCTTTGAGTCTTTCTCAGACTCGGAGAGGGGGTGAGTACATGATAGAGATGCTTTTGTGTGTACTTTTTATGGTAACGCTCATCGAATTCATAAAACTCTTAAAAAAATAACCGCCCTGTACTGCAACTACAAGGCGATTACTAAATATTAATTGCTATTTGTGTGCAGAACAGCGTAGCCGTTCCTTACACCTTTATTATACGCAGGTTTATTCAAAAAGTCAACACCTCGGATATTAATTTTCCGGGGTGATTTTAATTTGCGAATCTTGTCAATCAATTATTTTTATGGTAAAATACTGCCGTAAGGAACGGCGGCGGTTGTTCTGCACCCCCAATATCTTTTTTGATAGAAAGGGGGTGAAGCTGATGGCTAAAATGTCACTAGTGATTATATTTCTGGCATTGCTCGTAGAGCTTGTTAGTTTATATAAAAAGAAGTAACCGCCCTGTGCTGTCACACTAGGCGGTTATAATTTTAATACGTTTAATTGTGCGGAACAGCGTAGCCGTTCCTTACACCTTTATTATACGCAGGTTTATTCAAAAAGTCAACACCTCGGATATTAATTTTCCGGGGTGATTTTAATTTGCGAATCTTGTCAATCAATTACTTTTATGGTAAAATACTCCCGTAAGGAATGGCGGCGGTTGTTCTGCACCCCTTTGAGTTTTACTTAAACTCGGGAAGGGGGTGGCGCTGATGGATAATTTACCATTGGTAATTATATTTCTGGTTTTACTCATTGAGTTGATCAGTTTATATAAAAAGAAGTAACCGCCCTGTAATGCGAATACAGGACGGTTAAGATTTTAATTAACTAACTGTGTGCAGAACAGCTAAAGCCGTTCCTTACATATTTATTATACGCAGGTTTATTTCAAAAGTCAACACCTCGGAATAATTTCCGGGGATTTTATTTTACTGTCTTGCCAAACATTTGTTTTTATGATAAAATAATCGCCATAAGGAACGGCGGCGGTTGTTCTGCACCCCTTTGAGTCTTTCTCAGACTCGGAGAGGGGGTGAGTACATGATAGAGATGCTTTTGTGTGTACTTTTTATGGTAACGCTCATCGAATTCATAAAACTCTTAAAAAAATAACCGCCCTGTACTGCATTACAAGGCGGTTATAGGTGTAATTACCTAAAATCTAACTTATTGTGCGGAACAGCGTAGCCGTTCCTTACATTTTTATTATACGCAGAATTATGTAAAAAGTCAACACCTCGGAATAATTTCCGGGGTGATTTTAATTTGCGAATCTTGTCAATCAATTACTTTTATGGTAAAATACTCCCGTAAGGAATGGCGGCGGTTGTTCTGCACTCCCTTGGGCTTTTCTTAAGTCCGGAAAGGGGGTGAAGCTAATGACTGAATTAGTCTTAGTGATTATTTTATTATTTTTGCTCAACGAGCTTTTTAATAAAATAAAAAAATAACCGCCCTGTACTGCCAATACAGGACGGCTACATCTTTTTGTAACCAATAGTAATTTGTGCGGAACAGCGTAGCCGTTCCTTACACCTTTATTATACGCAGAATTATGTAAAAAGTCAACACCTCGGATATTAATTTTCCGGGGTGATTTTAATTTGCGAATCTTGTCAATCAATTACTTTTATGGTAAAATACTCCCGTAAGGAACGGCGGCGGTTGTTCTGCACTCCCTTGGGCTTTTCTTAAGTCCGGAA
>CAMMVF010000025.1 GCA_946500295.1 uncultured Clostridia bacterium
ATAAATACTGGCTTTTTAAGCACATCTCAGCCGAGAGTCATCACTCCCACTCAATCGTAGCAGGGGGCTTAGATGTAATATCATAAACAATTCTATTTACGTTTTTGACCTCGTTTATGATTCTGCTGCTGACCTTTGCGAGCACGTCATAGGGTATGCGTGCCCAGTCGGCTGTCATAAAGTCGGAGGTTGTAACGCCTCTGAGCGCTATGGTGTAGTCGTAGGTTCTGCCATCACCCATAACGCCGACGCTTCTGACGTTTGTCAGCACGGCGAAATACTGGTTTATGCTGCGGTCAAGCCCTGCGTTTGCTATCTCCTCACGGAAGATTAGGTCGGCGTCCTTTAATATCTCAAGCTTGTCCTCGGTTATGTCTCCCATAACCCTTATGGCAAGTCCCGGTCCCGGGAAGGGCTGTCTCCAAACTAAGAAATCGGGAATTCCAAGTTCCGTGCCTGCCTTTCTGACCTCGTCCTTAAAGAGGTCGCGCAAAGGCTCGACAAGACCGATGAATCCGATATCGTCCGGGAGTCCGCCTACATTATGGTGGCTTTTAATTACCTCTGCCTCTCCTACTCCGCTTTCAACAACGTCGGGGTAGATAGTGCCCTGACAGAGGAAGTCCGTAGAGCCGAGCTTCCTCGCCTCCTCCTCAAATACACGGATAAACTCCTCGCCGATTATCTTTCTCTTTCTCTCGGGGTCTGACACTCCCTTAAGCTTTGACAAAAACCTCTCCTTGGCGTCAACCCTGATGAGGTTCATATCGAACTGGCGGCGGAAAACCTCCTCTACCTCGTCTCCCTCGTTCTTTCTGAGCAGGCCGTGGTCAACGAAAATACAGGTGAGATTCTTGCCTATCGCCTTGTGAACTAGCACAGCCGCTACTGAGGAGTCAACTCCTCCCGAAAGTCCGCAGACAACCGTCTTGTCGCCGACCTGCTCCTTGATTTTCTCTATAGTATCCTTTACAAACGAGGACATCTCCCAGTCGCCGCTGCAGCCGCAGACATTGTACAGGAAATTTCTAAGCATTGCGCTGCCGTTTTCGGTGTGCTGTACCTCCGGGTGGAACTGCATAGCGCACAGACCTCTGCTGCTGTCCTCCATAGCTACAACGGGGCAGTGCTCGCTGTGAGCGGTAATCTCAAAGCCCTTCGGCGGCTTTGCTATGTAGTCGGTGTGGCTCATCCAGCACACCGCTTCTTCCGGCAAGCCCTGAAACAGCTTCGAGTTTGAATCAAAGACCGCCTTTGTGTTGCCGTACTCCTTCACCTCTGAGCTTGCCACCTCGCCGCCGAGAGTATAAGCCATAAGCTGAGCGCCATAGCAAATTCCGAGCACCGGCACGCCGCAGGCAAAAAGCTCCGGGTCGCACTTGGGAGCGTTTTCGTCGTAAACGCTGTTGGGTCCTCCGGTGAAAATTACTCCCTTATACCCCGCCTTGACAATTTCCTCCGCCGTGGTCTTGTAGGATTTTATCTCACAGAAAACATTCTGCTCTCTCACTCGTCTTGCAATAAGCTGGCAGTACTGACCGCCAAAGTCCATAACTAAAACTGCTTCGTTTTTTCTCTCCATCACTTATCCCCCAGACTTATATCTAACTCTCTAAGACTTATCTGTAAATTATATTATCTCTGGAAGCTCCGTTTGAAACAATTCCTATCGGAATACCAACCTGCTCCTCGACAAACTCTATGTAACGTCTGCAATTCTCCGGAAGCTCCTCATACTTCTTGATATGAGAAATATCGCACTTCCAGCCCGGCATATTCTTTAAAATCGGCTTGCATCTTTTTAGCTTTGTTGTGGACGGGAAGTAGTCGATTTCCTCACCGTCAAGCTCATAGCCTACGCAAACCGGGATTTCATCCAAGTATCCTAAAACGTCCAGAACAGTGAAGGCTATCTTTGTTGTTCCCTGAACACGACAGCCGTAGCGAGTGGCAACCAAATCGAGCCAGCCCATTCTTCTCGGTCTGCCCGTTGTTGCGCCGTACTCTCCTCCGTCGCCGCCTCTGCGCCTGAGCTCGTCAGCGACCTCGGTATCGTGAATCTCGCTGACAAATTCGCCGGCTCCCACAGCTGAGGAATATGCCTTTACAACGGTCACAATCTCCTTGATTTCATAAGGAGGTATGCCTGCGCCGACTGCGCCGTAGCCTGCTATTGTGTTGGAGGAAGTTACCATCGGGTAAATGCCGAAGTCGGTGTCCTTGAGCGCTCCAAGCTGACCCTCAAGCAGGATATTTTTGCCCTCCTTAACTGCGTGATACAGATAATCAAAGGTATCTGCTACATAAGGTTCAAGCATTTCGCGGTACTCCATCAGCTTGTCAAATATCTCCTGCTCGGAAATCGGCGGCTTGCCATAGAGGTTTTTGAGAGTGGCGTTTTTGATCTCAAGCACTCTGGCAATCTTCTCCTTGAGATAATCCATATCGTCAAACAGCTCGTTTACCTGGAAGCCTATTTTTGAATACTTATCAGCATAGAAGGGAGCTATTCCCGACTTTGTAGAGCCAAAAGAATTTTTGCCCAGTCTCTCCTCCTCATAGCAGTCAAAGGCTACGTGGTAGGGCATTACTATCTGCGCCCTGTCAGATACCATTACCTTCGGCTTAGGCACTCCTCTGGATTCAAGCTCGGCAATCTCCTTAACAAGGTTCTCCACGCTGAGGGCAACGCCGTTGCCTATGATATTTACTATATTGCTGTGGAAGACTCCCGACGGCAGCTGGTGCAGCGCAAACTTGCCGTAGCTGTTGACTATTGTATGTCCCGCATTACTGCCGCCTTGAAACCTGATAACAATATCGGAATCCTCAGCGAGCACATCAGTGATCTTTCCCTTGCCTTCATCGCCCCAGTTGGCGCCTACTATTGCTTTTATCATTATGTTTCCTCCTATGGCCCGACTGTAATCGGGCTATTGACAGCAAGCTGTCCTTATATTACTCAATAAAATGGAATATCGAATTACCCGAAGGCAATCAGAATTATACATTTATCTCAGCCTTGTAGTTTTCCATATTTTCATAGGGCTTCAAGGCGTTTTTAACCTCGTTGTTTATGAAGTCCTCTGTCTGCTCGGGTGCACGACCAACATATTTTTCCGGGCTTATTATGCTGTGCAGCTGCTCAAGCGTAACTCCGAATGCCGGATCCGCCGCTATTCTTTCTAGCAGGTCGCACTCGCCGCCCTCCTCCTTGATGACCTTGGAGGCAGCCATGGAATGAACCCTTATCCTCTCGTGCAGCTCCTGACGGTTTCCTCCCGCCTTTACTGCGTCCATCATAATGTTTTCCGTAGCCATAAACGGCAGCTCCTTGCGAAGTCTCTGCTCGATTACCTTTTCATAAACGACAAGACCGTCGGCGACATTTGCATAGAGATTCAATACTCCGTCAGTTGCCAAAAACGCCTCGGCAACGCTTATTCTCTTGTTTGCCGAATCGTCAAGCGTTCTCTCAAACCACTGGGTAGAAGCCGTCATGGCGGGATTCAGCTCGGTTGCAATTACATATCTGGCAAGCGATGCTATTCTCTCGCTGCGCATCGGGTTGCGCTTATATGCCATTGCAGAAGAACCTATCTGGTTTTTCTCAAACGGCTCCTCAATCTCCTTGAGATGCTGTAAAAGACGGATATCGTTAGAAAACTTAGCCGCACTCTGGGCAATTCCGCTGAGCACGGAGAGCATCTGGTGGTCGAGCTTACGGGAATAGGTCTGACCCGAAACTGCAAAGCAGGCTGAGTAGCCCATCTTCTCAGCTATCTTTCTATCAAGCTCACGGCATTTCTCGTGGTCGCCGTCAAACAGCTCCAAAAAGCTCGCCTGAGTACCGGTAGTGCCCTTACAGCCCAGAAGCTTCGCCTTTGAAAGCTGGAACTCCACGTCTTCCAAATCCATGAGCAGATCCTGAATCCACAGAGTAGCCCTTTTTCCGACCGTTGTCGGCTGAGCCGGCTGGAAGTGAGTGAAGGCGAGTGTGGGAAGAGATTTATACTTCATTGCAAATGCTGAAAGCTCCTTGATTACGGTTACGAGCTTGTCCCTCAAATACCGCAGAGCCTCAGTCATTATGATTATATCGGTGTTATCTCCAACATAACAGCTCGTAGCTCCGAGGTGAATAATTCCCTTCGCCTTCGGGCACTGAACACCATAGGCATATACATGGGACATTACATCGTGGCGGACTTCCTTTTCTCTCGCCTCGGCTACGTCGTAGTTAATATCGTCAGCGTGAGCCTTCAGCTCATCTACTTGCTCCTGTGTAATCGGAAGTCCCAGCTCCATTTCGGATTCAGCCAGAGCTATCCACAGCTTTCTCCATGTGCGAAACTTCTTGTCGGGCGAAAAAATATATTTCATCTGCTTGTCGGCGTATCTCGACGAAAGCGGGGATTCATAAACGTCCTTCATCTCATTATCCTTTCTTTCCGATACATTCATTATCTTTTTTATAGTTCATGCCGCCTCTCTCTTTTCCCGAGAGCATTCTCTGCGTAGTCTGTGCAGGATAATTTCCGGTAAAGCAGGCGTCACAATAGCCGCAGGGCTTGTTAAAGAGCATCTCGGGCAAAAACTCGACAGGGAGAAATCCGATGGAGTCAGCTCCGCTTAATTTTCCTATCTCCTCAATAGTGTGGTTGCACGCGATAAGCTCGTCTTTAGAGGGTATGTCCGTACCGTAGTAGCACGGCCACATAAACGGCGGCGAGCTTATCCTGAGGTGAACCTCCTTAGCTCCTGCATCCTTGAGCATACGGACTATTCTGTCGCAGGTAGTTCCCCTTACTATACTGTCATCAAGCATAACCACTCTCTTGCCCTTTACAATGTTTATAATCGGGTTGAGCTTGATGCGAACGCTCTTCATTCTCTCCTTCTGAGAGGGCTTTATAAATGTACGGCCTATATAGCCGTTTTTGACTATTCCCTTTTCATACGGGATTCCGCTGTACTCGCTGTAGCCTATGGCGGCGTCGATGCCGGATTCCGGCACTCCTATTACCAAATCCGCCTCAACCGGGAACTCTCGGGCGAGTATTCTTCCAGCCTGCTTTCTGGTGTTATAAACGTCAATTCCGTCTATCACGGAATCTGTGCGGGCGAAGTATATATACTCAAACACGCACAGCGACTTTTTCCCGCCGCAGTGATCCTTGATTGAACGAATACCGTCCTCATCAACTACTATTATCTCTCCCGGCTCGACGTCGCGGACAAACTCGGCTCCGCAGGCGTCGAGCGCTGCGGTCTCGCTGGCAAATACTACTGTGTTGCCCTGCTTGCCCATACAAAGCGGGCGGAAGCCGTGGGGATCGCGGGCGGCAATTAGCTTGCGGGGGCTCATAACGAGAAGGGAGTATGCCCCGTTTATCTGGTACATAGCCCTTCTTACGGCCTCCTCTATCGAGTGGCTCTTTATTCTCTCTCTGGCAATAACATAGGCTATTACCTCGGAGTCGATAGTTGTCTGGAAAATTGCACCTCTGTGCTCCAGCTCACGGCGAATTTCAACAGCGTTTGTCAGGTTTCCGTTATGTGCAATGGCGATAACGCCCTTGACATATCTCATAACCAGCGGCTGAGAGTTTTCGCGCACGCTGCCGCCTGCGGTAGAATAGCGCACATGGGATACTGCTATCTGACCCGACAGCTCGTCCAAAATCTTATTGTTGAACACCTCGCTGACAAGTCCCATATCCTTGTGGCAGCTGATAACGCCGCAGTCGTTGACGGCTATTCCGCAGCTCTCCTGTCCCCTGTGCTGCAAAGCCAAAAGGCCGTTGTAGCAGGAATATGCAGGATTCAATTCACCGCCGCTGTAGATTCCGAAAACGCCGCACTCCTCGTGCAGTCCTTCCGAGCTGTAAGCATCAAAAGAAAAATCCAATAAATTCACCCCAAAATTTAATTGATACCAAACTCAATCAGAGCTCAGTATGAAGCATCCTTTTCTCTGACTAATTCTTTTATTGATTGAAGTAACGCAAATTATAGACCGATTCTTCTCATTACCTCGGCGTATGCCTCCTCTACACCGCCCATATCGCGGCGGAAGCGATCCTTGTCGAGCTTCTCCTGAGTATTTACATCCCAGAAACGGCAGGTGTCCGGAGAAATCTCATCAGCAAGGATGATATCGCCCTTGTAGCGGCCAAACTCAAGCTTGAAGTCGATAAGGTCGATGTTTACGCTCTTGAAGAAGTCAAGCATAACCTCGTTGATTTTCAGCGCCATCTCGGAGATTTTGTCAATTTCCTCCTTGGTAGCAAGACCAGCTGCCAGGATGTGGTACTCGTTTACTATCGGGTCGCCGAGGTCGTCGTTTTTGTAGCAGAACTCCAAAACAGTGGTCTT
This sequence comes from uncultured Clostridia bacterium, assembly GCA_946500295.1. Taxonomy (GTDB): domain Bacteria; phylum Bacillota; class Clostridia; order Oscillospirales; family Acutalibacteraceae; genus UBA7067. Next base: position 6,379 of record CAMMVF010000025.1, read on the forward strand.
CATCGGTGTGCCCTCGGGAAGTCCGAGTCTCTTTGAAAGGCTGCCTGCCGCCTTGTTTCTTACTATAACCTCCAGAGGTACGATCTCAACTTTTTTGAGCACAGTGTCACGGTCGTTGAGCTCCTCGACATAATCGGTCTTAATTCCCTTTTCCTCGAGCAGCTTGAACATGAAGTTCGACATCTTATTGTTGACTACGCCCTTACCGACAATGGTACCCTTTTTTTCGCCGTTGAAGGCTGTTGCGTCATCCTTGTATGAAACTATGCAAAGATCCGGATCGGAGGTCTCAAATACCTTTTTTGCCTTGCCTTCGTAAATCTGCTTGCCTTTTTCCATTTTAAAAAGCCCCTCTCATAACAAAATAATCATTATATTTTTTTCAGCACACAGCAGTGAGCCAAAAAATAAAACAGAAAATCAATTTACATTATACTCTAAATCAATCTTTTTAGCAATATCAATTTGTGCTATGAAATAAAATCTTTGTCAATTACGTCAATAAAAACATAAAGCCCTCGCTCAGAGCTGAATTAAGATATATCATGCCGAAAAAACACGGCTTATCCTCTATACAGTGAAAATATCACGGGCTATGCAGTTACACATAAATTATATCAAAAATAATAATACAAAGCAAACTAAGAAACCGACGGAGGTTGGTATAAAACACAACTTCCGTCGGTTTGGATTGATTGGATTTAAAGAGAAATATACCACACAAGTGCAAAGCTCTTAGCAAATAAGGTGAGTAATTAAACCGTGTTTATTCATTTTTAATTGCTTTTTTACTTTCTGTAAATGTCTCTTGCTTAGGAAAGCCAAAAAGCTTTGAAATCCATTCAATCTTCCCAAGCTTTTTAGCAAGTAAATCATATATGCTCACAAGACCATAAGGCGCAAAGCCCGCCATCAAGATAAAATACGGCATAGCATACTGAGACTTGGCTTCTGATATCAGGTGATACAAAAAACCTCCTAGAATTATCAGAGGTAAAATTGTTGCGAAAATGTCCTTTCTGCGAGTACAGGCTATCACTCCGGCGAGTACTCCAACAAAAATCAACTGAGCATATATATCCATAAAGCCTGAGACTGCACCCTCGCCCTCGTTACATACCCAAGCTGCAAACGCTCCCTTCTCGGCGTACTGACCTCGTACCTGATTCGTCCATATGCTCTGGTATGTAGTCTCGTTCCACTGAGAGACTGTTTTTTCATAAAAGAAGTCGTTAGCGTACTGGGGATTGCTCATAAAATAGCCGAGCCTCTCCTCAATATTTGCCACAGAATCCTTGCTGGCTTCAGAAGCGTCAAAGTTATTATCCTCGAAATTAGAAATTGTATAAGTATGATTATACCACCCCGGTGCGAGCCCTGAAAGAATCGGCTCGTTTAATCCCATCGCAATCCACGAAACATAGGGTACAGAGTCTCCAAGGTCTATACCACTTCTGTTTTCATACATCGCCTTTACGGTAGGAGTTATAGTCAGCGCAAGAGCTGCACAGAGAATTATGTAAACAAGGTCATAAAGATATTTTTTTCGACTGAAAAGCTTTACTAAAGCTATGGCAATAACGGCTATTAGGACTATATTGTAGTTTGATTTAATCATTATTGCAAGAGCTATAAATACAGCTGAGAGGATTGCATAAATAATTTTGTTATCCTTAAAGTAGGCAACCTCAAAATACACTGCCCATACAGCGAACATAAGTCCGGGTATAATACCGTAAAGGAAGGTACTGAAGAGAATCGGCTGGAAACAGAACGCAAGCAGAAAAACTGTAAGGTGGCGTATGCGCTCATCACTAAAAATCTTTATGTTCAGAAGGATTATACCAATATTGGTAACAGCAAGGAAAACGACGTTGAGAGCTTCAAGAAACAGGAGATCTGTGACCTCACCGAAAATAGAAGCTATACGTATTAAAACTTCATTGAAAAAGACATAGCCCAACTGAAACGAATAATCTTTGAAATAGCGTTCGTCAAGAGGTGAAAAGTCGTCTTTTGCAAAGCAGAGCGAGGCGTTTGTCACCCTCCATGAATCTTCCGTCGGCGCGGACTGAGATGAATAAACCCAAAGCAGTCCGATTATGATTGTCCATACTGCGATAAATGCAAGCTCTGCCCAAAGAGGAATATTTTTCAGCAACGGCATTACTACATAGCACAGCGCCATACTAAAAATAAGAAGCAGAATATTTATATAAAGATTATCATTATGGTAGCTGACAGATTCAACATCCGGTGTAATATCCATGCCGGTTGTATGCAGGAAACTAACCATTGTCAGAAACCCCATAATGAGAATCATAAATACGCTTATGACCAGTCTGGCTGTCTTTTCCAGACGATTTTCAAGAAGCGGAGATACAACCTCCGCAGATTTTTTTACAATACCCATCTTGTAACTCCCTTCCTTTTCACTATAACACATATAATATATATTAAAATAACATATTAAACCGCTTTTTACAACAAAATTCTAAAAATCGTATATTTACAGTTGAAGGAGTTACGGGCTTCTAAAGATATTAAATAAAATTGTCAACAGCAAATCGACTTTTATGCCGCTAAGCTCTGCTGTTCGGGAGCTTTTTTCTTTTGGTGATATTTTAACGCTGAGTTATTTCACCTCGTGCTCGGAAGAATTATCAAGATTTTTCTTTGACTGCGTTTCAATCCGCTCGATTATCTCGTTTATATCCGCCCTCTCGTCTGTGGCTCTTTCACCGTAGGCGAGGTATTTTATTATATTGACTATTTCATCGAGAAAAATCAATATTATCAGCCCGATGAAAATCAACAGACCCCACGGCGAGAAAAAGACATCAAATACAGCCGAGAGAAACGGAAGCTTGCATATCATCTCGGAATGAACTTCGGAAAATGGTATTTCCCTATCCGCTATTTCGTTTGCTACACCCTTGGTTTGGAGCATAATTACTCCCTCGTCGTTTTCATATGGAGCTTTTATGACCTCGTGGGTAATGAAATATCCATCCAGCGCACCCGATCCGTAGTAGGTAACCACATCGCCGATTTGAAGCTCTTCGGCATTGCTTACCTCTCTGGAGAGAATCACATCCCCAACGTCGAGCAAGGGCTCCATGCTGCCGCTCGACACTCTCAGCACCGAGTAACCGAACATCGAGGGAATCCCTCCGCTTATTTTAGTTGAGAGAAAATAAACAACAGCAAAGGTCAGGGCAACGATAAGTGCCCAGCAAATGATATTTTTTATAATTTTGAATATGTTATAAACCTTAGTTTTTTTCATGCGTTTTCCTTACTCCCAATAAGAGCTCATCCATAATACGAAACAGCGGGAAGAGATATAAAGCTGAATGTAAGCTCGCTGTCGGACTTATTGTAAACATACCATTCAACGCTCAAGGCGCCGCCGCCCTCAACCGCTGCGTGCTCGACAATGTCCATATTATCCGAATAATCGGCATAATTTTTCGTCGGAGAAAGAACATGTACTGAGGCATTATCGCCCGTTACACCCGACAGTTGAAGCTCGGTAAGGCTTATATTGTTTTTTGCAGTTGACAAGTTGCTTATCTCGGTTACGAAATAGACAGCGCCTTTAGCTGGAACGGTAAATGTATCGGAGTTCGTAACCGCCACCCCCTTGATCAAAGAACCGTCAGTCATAGTAGCCGAGCAGGTTGTGGCTGTACACTCCTCAGACTTGATCACAGCCGAGGTATTGAGGTTTAACTCCTTTCCCTCCAGTTCTGTATCGCTCGGCCTTGAAAGCCACGCAAAGGACGATGTCATCATTGCCAGCGAGAGCAATATCACCCCTGCAAGCAGGAGGTTAATTTTATTCAGCTTTTTCATGGTCTCACCGTCCTTTTGATTTTAGCGTGGTCGCTTACTCATAGGTTACAGAACTGTCGCTGTCCACATAGACCTTACTTTGAGTTTTGGCGTTTCCGTCTCCGCCTGTGCCATTTGGATACCAATTATCGCCAATATGGAATTTAAAGCCCGTGGCGTCGTTTGGTATTTCGGCTGAAAACATATAATAGGTTTTCCCATTTCTTGTTTCGATAGTGCTTAAGTTGATGCAGTCAACGTCCTGTGAACCGTCAGTTCCTCCCCAATAGCGTAATTGGTAGGAGTTAGAGCCTGGGGGTGAAGCGCTGTAAACATCGCTGCCGACTCCAACCGTAATTCTCTTGGCGCTGGTATCGCCGCCGGGAGGGTTATATTCTGACCATTGACCAGTTTGATTATCATAAATCTTATTCTCTTGAATCTGTAAATCATCTGTTTGAGTATCTGAACCGTTATGGAAAACGACCATATTATATCCACCGTCAGGAATTGTATATTCATAGATATTATCAGTATCGGGAACCTTCGTCATAATTGAACCACTATCATTCCATTCAAGATAAGAACTTCCACCGTTTATCCAAATATGAGCTTTTGGAGTAGCCCAGCCCAATGAGTTCCTGAGGTAAATCTTTGTGCCAACCGGCTCTTCCTCAGCCTTGCCGGATACAGTAATTGTATTTGTAGAGAGCGCGTAATTTACGGTGAACTCGGTATTTGGGCTTCCTTCGATTGTAAGCACTACATTATTGCCCGAGTCGCTCAGCGCCGCCGAAGTAATTGTGCTGCCCTCTGCTATATTGACTGTGGGTTGATTCAGAGTGACGGAATAAGCTTCGTTGTCTCTGTATGCAGAAGTAAATCCGTTTTCGGAAATCTTGATTTGCGCCGTGTTCGACGACATTTCAACCGTGGCGGATACCGAATTAGATTCAGGGGCATAAGTCATCTGAACAGAGCCGCTCCACTGAGTGATATTTTTCAGGCCGCTTCCGCCGAGGTAGTAAGACTGCACGGCAGTATTTGTCTCGACCGTCATATCCGAGCTGCCGACAGTTATAGTTTGAGAATAGGAATTGGTATAATCGTCGTGCACTTTAGCAGAAGGGATAAAGGTATCTCCCGATGCCGTGAAGCTTACGAAGCGATACCCGTTGAGCTCGCCGCCGTAAGAAGCTATCGCATCACTGCCGAACACACGGGCGGCGGCGATTATCTTGACCATAAGCTCCGTACCCTCGCTCACCTCGGCTGTATTGCCCTCGTTCAGCATTATTACATCTTTGCCGGAGAGATAACTTGCAGTGGTGTTTGCGTGGGGAGAGTCTGCTATCGTGACGCTTACCCTGTACTGCCAAGTACCCTCAGAATCACTGTCCGCCGCTGTAGCTGAATATACGTATTCATCGTTGGTCTTGGTTCTGTTTGCCGTATCGCTATTATCCCAGATGTAGGTGGCTGTACCGTCAGAAGCCGTAAACACAAGCCTTTCGTTATTTATATCCGACGGCTTTGGAACATTCATCCTCCACTCGCCGTCAATATAGTCTGCGAGGTAAGAATTATTTTCATCTGCTGTCTGCCCACAGGCAACCTTGAGGGTCACATTTGTGTCGGTTGTGAGAATTCTGTCTTGAGTGCGGTCACGGAAGGTAATTAAGTCAGAGTTCACATTTCCCCACTGACCATAGCAGCGAATGTCTCCGCTGTCACCAATATACTCGGTTTCTCCAAAAAGGGTAAATGAAACCGTCTGAGCCGATATTTGCGCTTCATCTGCATTTGCGGGAGTGTAGTACTTGGAGCTTCCGCTGCTGTCGAGAGCATTGAAATACAGCGTCGCCCCATTGCTAAGGTTTGATTCAGGCGCATAGCATGAGTATTCGCCTGCGGAGGTGGGATTTTTATACATTAACGTCGCGTCCGAGCCGTCGCTAAAGGAAACACTGCTCTGAGAATTGTAAACTCCGCTGTAGGATCTGTCGTAAAAATACAGCTTAACTACCTCGCCGAACGTCCCCACGCCTCCGCTTGCGCTCAAATTTCCGTAGGCAGTGTAGGAGGCGGTATCCGCTTTCGGTGTTGTCAACGTCCAACGTGAGATTAGGGCAGATCCGCTGTAAGCGTTAATTGTGATTTCCTTATTCTGCGGAAGCTTGGGAAAAGTAGTATTTCCCGTGCTTGAGACCGCTATCTTCTCCGACTCTGTACCGTCACAGGTGACCGTAAGCTGCTTGCCCGTCAAGGAGTTTAATGTATTTTGGTCGTTTGTGCGATCTACAAAGGTCAAATTAATTGTATTTTGCACCGGTGTAAGAGTGAGGTTAAAGCTGACGGCTTTGCCCTTGAGAGCAGCGTAAGTCTCGGCAGAATACTGATTCCAAATTCTTGCCGTTACGGTATGCGTGCCCGAGATAAGTGTAAAGGCGGTTTTTCCATCGGTAATATCCTCAGCCTTAAATATTTCACCCGCAGCGGCGTTGTCAACCGCAAATGAAAGGCAAATAGGATTTTCCAAAGCTCCAAGCCCATCTACAATGATGCTCGAATCTTTAAACTTAAACTCGGTTTCGTAATCGACCTTAGCCTGGAAATCGAACTCTATGTAGTTATTTCCGATATCGTTTGTGTTTGCACTGCGAAATACAGGATTGCCTCCGCTTCCCTCAGTCATAATCCGTATTGTATCACCGTCGCCACTTTCAGCCGGCGACAAAAACAAATTACCGTTATGGTCGATATAAGAACCAAGGTCGATAGTCTCGGTTGAATCCGTGTCAATTATTATCGGCTTATTTGTATCAGAAACGGATATTGCCGCTGACGTGCCGCTGTTTATTGTTACCGAGGCGGCTCCCTCAACCCACGAGTAGGTAATTGTGCTGAGTGAGACAATGAAAAGGATGACCGCCGCAAGCAGGAGAAAAGGATTTATGCGCTTGAGCTTAATATATGAAATTAATTTTTTCACCTCTGCGACCCTCCTTTTTATATACTTTTAAATCGGCGACTTGGTTATAGTTAATTAATTTACAGGGTTAGTGACAACCAGGGTACTGCTCGTCGGATCCCATATACTCAGTCCGACGTCTGCACCTGTGGAATTGAGCGAGTAACCAATTTTCTTAACCGAGCCATCTCCGACAAAGCGTAAGCTGTCATTTGCTAAAATCCGGTTTTGCGAGGTATGTTCGTTCCCTTCAAATTTTATAGTCGCACTCTTTGGTACAATCATGTGATAGATTTTCTGCGAGGAATTAGACCTGTTATGGCCTATCAATCGCATACTGAACCCCCAACTCGGCTGAGAGAGGTTGTGGTCAGAGCTCATAACCCTAATATTGGGATTATATGCGCCGACGGTCATTCCTCCGCTGTCGAGCAGATAAACCTCGACAACCTCGGCGCTGTCACCTCTAACCCAGTAACCGCAGTTTTTGCCATCATCAACCTCCTGCCCTTGACCTATTGCATAGTAGGTATTGATATCGCTGCTTGACATATTGTCAGCAGCAGTGTCCGCCCAGTAGTTATAGGACATATTTTCATCTGCAGAGTCAAGTCTGGCAAAGCCGACATCCGTAACGTAATCGGGAACATAAACCGTGTAGGTGGAGTACGGCTCGGTAATGGTCTCCTCCATCAAATAGAAGGTGGATTGAGTTTTGTCTCCGCTTGACGGCACACCGGCTTTGTCATAGGCAAACATAAAAGTCTCGCCGTTTGCCGACACATTATCGACCCACTGACTCGGCGAATAATCGACAAAGGTAACCTTCCTGGTATAATCTGCGGCAGTGGTCAAGGTGAGGTCGATATTATAATTTTTAAGCGAGCAGTTTTCACTTGTACAGTTTTCATCAGTCCCCTCAAGCCAAATTGTAACCGTAATTTTCTTCGACTCACCGCCCTTAATGCTGGTCAGAGGGCTGGCTCCGTACCAATAAGTTGAAAACGACTGAGCCCGAGAAAGCGAGGTTTCTGCGTCACCGTTTTCATTTATTGAAGTAACGGCCGAGACGTCCTGCGTATATCCCGGCTTCTCCCTGCCCGGACAGAGCAAAACGGGCTGTGAGCCGTCGTTAAAATTAACAGCTATTCTCATAGCGTCGAGATTTCCTCCATTATCAGAGGTGACAGAGGAGGTGTTGGATATATAAATATTATTTTCACTGCCATTTGCGGCGTAAGCAGCAAAGTCAACTGAGATGTAGCCGTTGTTCACGTCCGAGTCCGTGCCCTTGCGAAACACCATATCGGCGGTTGAGGTTTTGCCTATATTACCGACAGTCGGAAAAAAGAAGTTTCTGCCGTCCGCACTTGAACAGTCCTCGAGCTTTATACTGTTGTCCAGAGTAATTACCCCGCTGTTAATATTCTCACCAATAAACACTAACCCCGAGCCTGCGGAGATTGTGGAGGTATTGTCATTTACTTCGCCGCTTTTTGAGCCCTCTATCCAGGCAAAGGAAGCCGTACATAACAGCACTATTACCTCCAATAAAGCGAGCGCCGCTATGAACGGCTTTTTGTTTTTTCTGATTAAAAGCCTGAACCTTCCGTTCACTGCGGTTTCCTCCTTTACAATTTATTATGTATAAATATTAATCTTCGGTTTCAGCCTGTACGGCAGTTATGTTTAGTTTTACGTTAAATTTTCCTCCGACAAAGGCTCTGCGGGCTTCGTTATCACACCCCTCCAGCCAGATATAAAATGTCACTGTGTTCTCGAAGTAAGATGATTCGCCATTTTTCCTCAGGGTACAAAGCTTTTTACTGTTTTCATTTGTGATATCTCCTGTTATTTTATTTACACCGGCAAATGTGGTGGTGGCGGCGTCCCAGTCGGTTTTGTTTAAACCGTCGTTGGAAACAGCATAGTAGCTGTGCTTGTATGAATCCGGATAATCCGTTTTACCGGCATTAATTAGTATTGTAGAGGCATCATATACAGGCGATTGGTCGGTAGTCTTTGAAAAATAAATATTCGGGCGCGGTATCCAGGTAAAAATATGTTCCGATGCATTACCGTTTACCTCCAACTGTACGGCGCTGACTCTAACCGCCCCAACGCCGATATCCTTAGAAAAACTGAAAGTGCTTGTGCTATAAGGGCTTTCGTTGATTATAGTATCGTTTGCTCCGCCGATGAGCTTGTTATCAACTCCTGTATTACTTCCCGCCGAGGGCTGAACGCTCGAGCCTTCCCCGAGATAAATATCCAGCGCTTCGAGCGAGCGCATATAAAGAGTAATCTCCGCATAATCTCCCTGTACTCCGTCAGCGCCGGCAATCGGCCTTGTCCATTCGGCAGATGAATCTACCGTCGCATGGTCAGAATACTGATTCACCGTCGGGCGTAAAAAACTTCCGTTGCCCGAGCCGGTTATGTCTGTAAATTTCACATCTGAAAACCAAGCAGTGTCGGTAGTGAGGTTTATGCTGTTTTTCCAGGTTTTATTGTCAAGAGACAGCTCAAGAGTATTACTTGAGACTATTGTGACGTTGTTGGAATCAAGCGTATTTTGAGTGTTAAATGCAAACCAGGCATACACACAGCCCACAATCATCAGCAGTGCGAGGAGCGAATTTGCAAATATTAACTTTTTCTTTTTAAGCGTGCGCATTTCGATTCCTCCTCTCAGCGTATCACGGGCTATCAACCGGCTTGCCCTCAAATACCAGCTCAGTGTTAAACGTACCTCCCGCAAGGGGGGTTTTCGCCTCGCGGTCAGTTCCCTCCGCCCAAATTCTCACTCGAATATGTGCGGTGTAGTATCGGTCTGTATCGTTAGTTTTTGTCAGTGTTACGATAGGCTGAATATTGTCAAGCTGAGATGTGGTTTTGACAGCACTCAGGTCAGTTAATGTACCGCTCTCCGCATCGTAATACTGATATCTCGGCTCGGCCGTACCGACGGTGTTAATACTGTAGGACGAGCCTTTGTAGATTTTTAGTGAGTACATTGACGCTGATTGGAAAAAGCCCAGATTATTTGAATAATCAAGATAATACGAATCACCGTCTTCACCCCAAAACATCAGCGCAGGTCCGTTTGAGCTTTTAGTAATTCTAAATCCTGTTTTGTTTGATTCAGAAAGTGTGAAGTCGGCAACCTGCCCGGAATTTAAATTTATATAAAGGTATTTATCCTCATCAGTAAGGCTTTTTAAATAAAAGGTGTCGGAATTAGTAATAGTCTCAACTGTAAACACCGACTCAGGCTGATATGAGGCTATTTTACCGTCACTCATACTATAACCGCCTGTATATCCGGACACGTCCGGAGTCAACGCAAGCTGACTTTCATAAGCTGAAATTATGATATTGTCGCCATCTTCAATCGGGTATATGTAACTCATTCCGATACCCGCCAGCTCAACATCGCCGCCTACGACAGTGGGATCCGCATTATCATAAAATATCAAACCATCAACGCCCATCTTAGGCTGACCGTTTTCAACAGGCTCATAATATAGTCTTACCTGAAATTTATTATACTTTTGACAAAATGTTTCATTTTGATTATTAGTAGTTATATACAGCCTCGCCCAGTCTCTATTATCCGCAGTAAAATTCCCCTCAACACTTGCGTAAACAGTAAATTCACCATCTGTAGTATTATACTCATTATCTTTTTGCGCTCTGAATGAATCTGTCGGCGTCTCAGACTGATACTCGCCGACATAAACCATATAGTCAACACTGGATATATCGCCGACTATATCAACTACACCGTAATATCTGCCGTTATCGTCTTTTTTTAATTGTATCGCCTCGGTGAAATAGGTCGATCCGCTGTTAGCTCCGCTCTTATAGTGATATCCTGCCCAGAGATAATATTCGCTGTCCTCGCCTGTCAGCCCCCACCCATCGGTTGACGGGGGATTAAAGCCTGTGCCGCCGGTTGACTGCGGCTCAAGCTCGGTAAAACTGCCGTCGCCCACGAGCTGATATGTATCATTCGGCGCCCAGACATACTTTAAACTCTCCGTATCTGTGTCATTCTCTGTTACAACCTCGGAAAACGAGACCCTTGCCGTTGCAGCTATAAAATCGGTCGGGAAGCTGCCATAGGGGCTGATATTTCCAAAGGGTTGACCGGTCTTAAAGGCTTCAATATTTTGAGAGCCTACCGTGCTGTCACTGCGAAGGTAAACCGAAAGCGGCTGCTCAGAGCGAAAGTATATATCCTGCTCTATGTAGTCTGCGCCGCCGTCATCGCTCGGATTTTTGGTGCTGTACACCTGACGCTTGCTGTTCCATTTGCTGTCAGGGTCAGAGCCTTCGTAGGCAGGGATTCCGGTTGAAAGGTTTAACACCGGTAGGAAAAACTTATCTGCTTTGCCGTTGCCGGTAATCAGCGGAAAGGCGAGGTTGACGTCCTTAGTATGCTCAAAGCTCCAGTCCGTACCGTCAAAGCCGGTAAGCGAGGATTCAAGCCCCGAGGCTGAGCCGGACTTTACAGTTAACCCGCTTGCGCTTGCCTCCTGCCTGCTCGAAAACCAGGCAATGCAGAACAAAAGAACTATAATCACGAGCGTTAGCGCCAGTATTAAATTTTTAAAAAAAGTTTTTCCAGCGCTTTTCATAGCCGTTACCTCTTGCCTTAGGACTTATGTATTTCCTCAAGCTCCTCTTTGGTGAACATCTTTCGTCTTGCCTTAATTTTAATTTGACGAATTTCTTCCTTTGCCCGTTTCTTAGCCGCCGAAATTTCACGGGCACATTCGGACTTGACCTGCTTCAGCTTCTTATCATAATCGTGCTCAAGCTGTCTTTGCAGCTTTTGCAGCTTTGAAGTAAATTTTCTCTCCTCTACCGAGTAAGCCTTGTCCTTTTCCTTAGTAACCGAAGCAAGCCTCTGCTCGTAGAGCTTTTTCTGTGAGTCAAGCTGCTTTGCCGAAATCTCATTGAGCTGCTGCTTTTCTCTGTCGTGGGAAACCCTAAGCTGTAAAAGCTTAGACTCATTATCGGAGTTTGCCTTGTTGATTCTGGCTTCGCAGTCGAGAGCCTTAGCCTCAATTCTGACTTCGCAGCTTTTCTCCATTGCAGAAAGCTTTTGCCTGTACTCATCGGAGGATTGCTGAAACTTCTGCTCATATTCGCTTTGCTGCTGTGCCAGGCTCTGCTCATATGCCTGCTTTTGGGCGCTTAGCTCCTGAGCGTGAGCCTCCACCTCCTGCTCCAGCCTTGTATTCAACTCCGTTTTTTCATCGGTAAGCGTTGTAATTGCCTCCGATTGCTGTGAAATCAAGCTCTCCTGCTCGGCGGTCTTTTCACGCAGGGCATTGCGCTCTTTAACGCACTGCTCATGCTCCGCTTTGAGGCTGTAAAGCTGAGCGTTCAGGCTGTCAATAGCTTCCTTTTGCTGTGCAATCAGCTCACGCTGGCGCTCAATTTCCTGCTTCTGAGCGGTGTTTTCGGCTTCGAGCTGTGCAACCCTCTGCTCCAGCTGTGCGATTGTCGACTGCTGTTCAGAGACGATTTGCTCAAGCTCTGATACCCTTGCCTCAAGCTCGGCAACCCGAGCTTTGAGCTGTTCGTTTTCTTCGTTGAGCCGCTCTATCTCCTGTTGAGCCGCAAGAAGTTCAAGCTTAACCTGCTTTAACTCCTCTTTGGCGGCTTCAAGGACGTCCTTTAATGCGGACAGCTCGCCCTTGAGGGTGAGTATCTGCTGATCCTTTTGGGTAATCAGGTTTTTAAGATTCTTTATTTCAGCGTTCAGCTCGAGAATTTTCCGCTCCCTGTCACGGATTTCGCTCAGGCGAAGCTCCATTTCCTCTTTTCTCACAGCGTCAATCCTCGCCTGAATCACCTTCTCACGGTCACGCTCGGGCTTGCCAGCCTCCTCGGCAAGCCTTGCGTTTTCCTCCTCGTACTTTTCATCAAGCATTTTGCGAAGCCCCGGATTCATCGCCATACTGAGAACAAAATGCTCAAACGAGAGGCAGAAATAAACGTCCTGCTTGATTTCCTCGCCCACTGTGCCGTCGTACTCCTCGCTCGCTATCTCAAAGCCCTGCTTTTTGTAGCTGTCGAGAAAATTCCACAAATCCATCGCCTTTTTGAAGTTCGGATTTTTCTTCAAAAGATTTGTCTGGGTTATGGGTGGTCTAACCTGAGGCTCTTTGGAGATTTCCCTCATCAGCGGGGTTGCGAGAAATTCATTTAAGGTGCTGCGGATTCTGCGTATGCGGTCAAAATCCGAAAGTGCGGAAAGATCCTCCACGTCCAGATCGTCGGCAAGAACCTCGTGGCTTTCGTTTATATAGTTAAAGTTAAAGTCAAGCTTTTGGCGGTTCAGCTCTACCTTCCTTACAACAGTCAGGTTGTTGTAGGAGTCATTCGGCACGCCCTTGAGCTTGGAGTATTTGTCGTCAACAAAATGCAGAGCCTTGTGGATCAAGGTCATCAGCACTCGATTTTCGTAAATCGCAAAGCTCTCCTCACGCTCTATGGTGAGTATCCTGTTCGGTGTGACCATATCGCCCTCGACCTTGGCTATGTAGCTTGTGTGCTGCGCTAAATGCTTTACGGACTCTGTGCCGATTTTCTTAGCCTTTTCAATTCGCACAACATTTTCTACCTGCTTGATAAAACGGCGCTGTTCGTCTATAGCTTTTTGGATATAGGGCAGGGTCTCCTCTATGGCGACTACCCAGTCCATATCAATGACCTTTTCACTGGTCTTACCCACGAGGGTGTCCTCCCCCTTATCGCCGTCAGTAAGCGCACTCTTTATGTAATTGTGAGTAAAATCGGATTTTAACAGATCCTGCATATATCTGTAGGCTCTGTAATATCTGCCGTAGTCCGCCATATGTTTTACTCCTATCCAAGTTATCATACAGCTAATGGGCGAACGCCGTCCGCCCATAATGCTAAATTTAAATCTTCGCCTGCGTGACAAGCTCGTTTGATCACGCCAGCGACGATTGCAACCGTCGCCGGGGAGCTTCCCTCCTCGGGGTTTCGGTGGGAGATTATAACCCCAACCGAAAGGCTGAATGGAACCCGCCGCCTACAGAGGCGGGGCGACTTAGTTATACCAGCTTTTTGAGCATTTTAAGATAGTCCTTACACTCGTTCATATTCTCCTCGCCGAACAGCTCGTCAATATAAGCTAAAAGTCCGTCAATCTCGTCACGGATATACGAGAGGTTCAGCGCCTCGAACTTACGGAAAACCTTGTGTGCGAGCACATAATCAAGCCCGTCAATTTCAGTGCCGCCGCAGCCGACGTAGGCGGGAACAAAATCCCTTAATTGCTTCACGATGCGATTGCCGAAGGCTATGCGAAAATGCTCGATTACATAGTCGTCGAGAAGATTTATCTTTTTCAGGTTCTCGTCGGATACGACGTAGGTCGCCTTTGCATGGTTCAAGAGGTTTTCAAAATGCTTGTAATTAATGTTTACAGGCTCTGTATCGGGAGCTTCAAAGGCAACTCCCTTTGTATTGATATCAATCGGCATGGCGCGGTCATATACCTTATCGGTAATGGCAAAGGTGGAGTCATCGTTGTTCGCCGTACCTATGTACCACATATTAGGCGGTATTTTCAGCTGACCGTTGACAATGTGCCTGGGGTCGGTCGGCCATGAGTTCGGAACGATATCAACCACCCACTCATCCTTTGAGGGCATCTCCAAAATCGAGAGCATCTCAGCGAAATAATACTCCACACGGGCGATGTTCATCTCGTCGAGGATAACCGCATATATATTCTCGTTGTACGACGCCTCGTACATTGCCCTCAAAAGCTCGGTTTCATTGTACTTCTTTGTGAATTCATTGAAGTAACCGAACAGCTCGCTTCGGTCTCGCCACGAAGGCTGAACCGAGGCAATTACCGCAGGATTGCTTACAAACTTGCCAAAGGCGTAGGGCAGTGAGGTTTTACCTGTACCTGAAATACCCTGCAAAATAATCAGCCTCGTAGAAGCAAAGGAGGCGACGAACAGGCGGATTATCTTGATATCATAATACAGCTTCAACCTGGAGCCGGCGAAGTTTCTGAAGCTCTCACAGAACTCGGGCAGGGTGATGTCGTTGTCATAAATAGGCGGAACGTAGGTTGACCACAAGTCGTCAATTTCACTGAGCTTATAAAACCTCTTGTCGCCGTTGCTTCCCTCTTCCTGCTCATGGTCGTTAAGGCTTTCAAGCTCCTCCCCCGTTAGCTCGGACAGCTCGTTGGGATTCAGCCCGATTTGCGATACCTTCATGGAGAGGATCTTGTCCTTTTCAAGGTTTAGCCTCATTACCTCTTTGTTGAGAGACTGAACCTCCTTGACCAGCGATTCCGTGTCTTTTCGCCTTCTGTGAGAGCGGATAAACTTTTTTATAGCTACAATAATCAACCACACCGCCAAAGCCAATACTGCTGCAAGCAGCACAATGGCGATTATCGCCACTACCCACGCCAACCCGCCAAGCTCCGTAGTGTAGGCGTTGATAATATTTATGTAAGCTCCAAAGTCGAATGCGCCGCCGAGACCCGTGAAAACGCCTGTAATTATTGACCACAGAGAGCCGAAAAACTGACCGAGAAACTCGAACAAGAATTTAAAAACGGTATCCACGGTACATCCCTCCTAAAAAGTTTATCCTGAGCATCTTGTGCTAAGCTCTAAGTTCAAAATTCAATCAGAGCTTAGTATAAAATGCCCTGCGGCGCAGCAACGTCGCCGCTGCATTTTGCCGCTGCATCTTAATTATTATTCATGTACAAGCCGTATAAAGCTTACCGGCGGCAGGTGTTTAATACCGCCGCAGCTTTTATGAGACAGCCGCCTTTATCGCAGCTGAGTCAAAAGGCTTTAAATGAGGACTCAGGGCTTTTGCCCGTCTTGCTTATTTTCACCAATAGAGGCGAGATATTCCTCTATCGCCTTTTTCTTCTGCTCCTCCGTAAGCTGCGACAAAGCCACACGCTTTTCCGCCTCTTCAATAGCCTTTTCCTTGTTGTAAGCTATTATATTGAGGATTACTCTGACAGCCTCATAGACAAAGAAGATTATCATAGGCAGAAGCACGCAGAGGAAAAAACCGAGTTGAGTTCTCAAAAAGCTCAGCACCGAACCCAGCCCCGCTATCTTCGTCCCTGTATATTTTGCAACGATAGAAGATGAGCTTTGCAGCTCATCGTCCGGCTCTGGATTTGTGCTGCGGTTGTCGCCCTGAGTTTGGTAATAGGTAATGCTGTCGTCCTTTATCACATCCACAATCCGGTGGGTGTTGAGCGCGGACTGACCCGATATTTCAATCGGGAAGGTGACTATGTCCCCCTCGCTGTAGGTGTATGAAGGTGAGTTTGTAATTTCACAAATTATTAAATCGCCCTCGTTAAATGTATCCTTCATTGAGCCTGACATTACGCTGAGGGGGGCATAGCCAAAGATAGTGGGAACCCCCGAAGATTTCGAGGTCAGCGACAGCGTCACGATAAGTATTGACACCATCAGTATCAATATAACTATAATATCTATGATTATATTGATTATTTTTTTCAACGTCTTTTTCATTCAGGGGTCCTCCGATTATGGGTTAGTTAATTATGCGTCTACTTGATTGATCAGGTAGTAGGTATTGAAAGCTCAAGATTAATGCTAGTGATAAGCTCAGAAGCCTGAATATTTGATGAGTATGCTGTAGAATCTTCTCCATCAATATATACCAAAACTTCAAAGTAGCAATTTCCGGTTGTCGTCAGCGTACCTACCTCTTTCGCCGCAGATGCAAACGGCTGGAAGGTGTATTCAGAAGTTGAAACTTCACCATAAGTATCGGCTATACCTGTAAGTATTGTAGAGTCAGTTTTTGTACTTGGTGCATACGCTCCTACAACTGTAGAGCTTGTTCCATCATAATAAACCAACGCTACCCTCAGAGCTTCCTTCATCTTTGTATCAGGCTGAGTTACAGTCAAAGCATCAATGCTAATTGTTGTGGTATCAGTTGCATTAGCCGCACCGATAAGAGCACAGTAGATTCTCTCGCTGTAAATCATCTCGGTTCCGGTATGACCCTTGGTTGCGTTGGTAACCTGAGCGCTTGTATCAGCAGCAGCATTGTCAGCACTCGCAGCCGATGTAGTATAAGCATTCATGTCAGTAGTACTTACATCAACAGAAGCCGGTGTAAGGTTAAAGGGAGTTGTGCTTGAAGAGCTAGCAGTATCCGCATTCAGATATGTAGTGGTTACAAATGTTGACGGATCTGAAATACTCTTTGACGCTGCCACTGCATGCGTCTCTGAAAGTATTTTCAAACCATTTGATGCCGTTGCCTTTACTTCCAAACCCTGAGCATTAGCTTTCGGACTCTGAGTAAACCAAGCGTATGTTGCAGCGCCGAGAGCTACGGTAGCTACAAGAAGCATTGCAATTGATGAAATTAATAAATGTTTTCTGGATTTCGCTTTCATTTTTTAATCCTCCTAAATTCTCCCTAAAACACCATAGGGTAATAATTTTTGTATCTTTGAGCGTCGGCTCACAGCAAAGCCCTGCTCATAGAACCTTGTAAATATGGGAGGCTACTGCGCCCCCGCTTCGTCCTCGTCCTCCAACACGGAGAACATCATTCTCATTCGGACGTGTCCGTTTCTTATATCGTCAATGCACTCGGGGTCGTTCCCCTCAAGCCAAATGACTATTGTATATTTATCCACTGCATCAGGCTCAAACTCAGTAGTGCGACTTGTCATTACCGTGGAATCAGTTTCAAAGGCTGTGCAGTCGGTCTCGGCATGGGTGCGGTCGTCGTAGCTTGCCTTGCCGTAGATTTCACCCTCGCCGTTTTTGTAAACCATAACCCGCACCGCCTCATCGGCAGATTTAGCCGCTCCGATAACCTCAATGCTCGCCTCGTAATCCACGCTTACATCGCCGTTATTTTTACAGTAGAAGGTGTAGGCAACGTAATTATCGCCGTTGTGCGAACCGCCGTCGTAGTCGTCCAAATCAGTCGGAAGCCATGCGTAGGTAATGTTGGTAACATCCTTCAGCTGGGTTGCCGAAAGCTGGGTGGACTGACTGTTGAATTCCGGATCCTCGCTTAAAACGATTCCCTTCTTGACAAGAGGGGAGTCAACGCTGATTATCAAATCTCCCCACTGCGTGAGAAGCATAGAGATTATGAACAGCAGTAAAAGCACTGCTATGCAAACGCCAAGAATCACGCTTAAACGCCGACGTCGCCTTTTGTACTTTACAATTTCTATCGAATCGTTTTTTACATGAAAATGCTCTATCTCAGCGTCAGCCATCGTCTTGTCGTTGAGGCGGCTGAGCTCCTCGGGAGTAAAAGTCTGTTCAATTTTATTTCGCCGTTTACCGAACAAGGCTATCACTCCTTTTCGAGGTTGATTTTTTAGGAAATCGGGTTGTTGTTCTCGTCGCAGCCTACAAAGCCGAGCTGCACGGAAAGCTGCGCATTTTGAACATCGTCGTCGCACTCCGGATCCTCGCCGTCTATCCACACTCTGATTGTCACCTGAGTAGGGGTAAGCTCTCTGAGATGAAAAATGCGTGTGGAGTCGGAGTAGCTCATTGTGCCCGAGGGAAGATCAAAGGTCTGCTGACCGTTTACGGGAGTTCCCCGGTTCGGCTCATAAATTGCCGTACCATTGTCAGTGGTGGTAAAATCAACTCGTGTGCACTGCACAACCTCGTTTTGCGGAGAGGGTGATGATGAGCTTACAGACGTGCCGTCATTACTCCCCTGCTCTGTGCTTTCCGTTGTAAGATGAACCCACATCTCCTCCGTTGCTATAAAATAGCACTCAAACTCAAGGTAGGAGCGGTCGTTTGGCTGACGAGCGGCGCCGCTGCGGTTAGTAAAATCCACTCCGTTTGAGGTGGTAACAGGGTCGAGCAAAATCTCGTCTAGGCTTGTGCCTTGGTCTAAGAGGTAGTCGTTTATCATGTCGTTTGTAATTGTCTTGCCGTAGCGGTCAAGGTCCGTGCCGTAGTCCTGCATTGCAACCTTCAGCTGAGCGCTGACGCTTATGTTGAGCTCAAGATTGTCAACCCCTGCAAAGGTGTTGACTGAAAACCAAGCCACCGTGGCAGAAGTCATTGCCAGAATGGTGATAAGCGAAACAAAATAAATCGTGCGTTTTCGGCGCTTATGCGAAGCGTGCTCATCTACCACCCTTTCAATAACTTTATCAAAAATTCGCATCGGGTTCACCTACCCTCTGTACAATTTACCAATTAATTAACTTTATGTTAACATTCATTTAACTAATTTGCAAGATTTTTTTGCAACTATAGTTTAATTTTGTTTAAACTTACAACTACGTTTATATGTACTTGTGCACAATATCAATTAAAATTTTCCCATTAACAATACTGCGTTCAATTTATTGTGCATAAGCACGAGCCAAATTAAGTTACCACAATAATCCATATACAAAGTAAATCAATACGTTAATTCAGCTACAGTATTTAAGTATTAGCTTAGATACCCTTAGTTAATAATTTAAATCTTCGCCTACGTGACAAGCTCGTTTAATCACGCCCGCAACGATTGCAACCGTCGCAGGCGTGATTTGCTCCTCAGGGTTGGGGGATTAAACCTCACCGAAAGACTGAATGTCCCCCGCCGCCTAACAGGCGGGGGACATCGGCGACTTGGTCATAATTTAGATTAGATTAAACCTGTATAAAGAGAATAAACATCACGGCTCAGGGCATAAGGGCAAAAAAATAAGCCGTGTTAAAACACAGCCTTTCAAATCAGTTATACTCCTGATTTAACTTATTTTCCAAAATATACTCTGTACAAGCCTTCTCCAAAAGCTTAAAATCACAGCTGTTTCGGCATAAATCCGGATACTTTTTACTGCATACGCGGTTGTAGGTTTTTTGCGCCTGCTTTTGGATTTTTTCTCTGTTTCGCCTGCAAAACGCCAGTTCTTTGCTGACAAGAATTTTGCGATTTTCGTCAGGTATCTCATCAATAATGAAGTTTGAAATGCAACTATCAGGAACCGGAATCATAAATGCGAATCGCAAAGAACCCTTTACGGTGTTCTTCTTATCCCTAATGAGTATATCGTCCTCTTTCCCTCTCATTTTTGATGATACCGGAACATAGTACTTCATTTCATTAATTTCCAACACAGCCCCATAAACAAACTTATCTCTATTGGCATACTCAATATTTGGAACACAGGTATATCCGCCACGATGTTGCTTTTCATAATTTTTAAGGTAAATTATATACTCTTTGTCAACATAATAAAAATTGAGCTTCATATATTTTCACTCCTATATCAAAAAGGCAGCTATTAAACAACAGCTGCCTTTATTAAGGTTACTTTTCGGGCTGCTTGTTATCAGGTAGCAGCGAACCTATAGTCATAAGACCGCTTGTTATCAGGTAGCGGTGAACCTGCGATAAACAGACTGCTTGTTATCAGGTAGCAGTGAACCTACGAGAGATGAGTAACCGAACATCTATTACAATATTATTATACACAGCCAAAAGAATTATGTCAACCTATTTATCTGTAATTCAGCGTGTAATCGGTTACTCTCGGTGACCCCCTAAAAAGGGCAGCGAACCATGGACAACCACGGTTCTTTTGTTGGGGTGTGTGTAATCGGTTACTCTCGGTGACCCCCATAAAAGGCTAAAGAGCCATAGCGTTCACTACGGCTCTTTAGTGGGGTGTGTGTAATCGGTTACTCTCGGTGACCCCC
>CAMMVF010000026.1 GCA_946500295.1 uncultured Clostridia bacterium
TCACTACGCTCTGAATGGCCTCTTCATCCTCTATAATTAAAATCGTTTTCGACATTGTCTGCACCTCCAGATAGTAGTGTACCATACGAAGATGGAGTTTTGATGGAGTAAGTGTTACTTTTTGTGCAGGGGTCACTCTAGCCGGGTGGAAAATCGTACCAGTCGGATATGTGCAAACTAAGAATCCTATGGATAAAAAGAAAAGTATTTGCAAATATACTAAGGAAGGTCGAGTAGAGATACATAAAAATCTGCAATTCAGTCCATATGTGTTATGGATAATGAGTCAGCTTAAATACTGGCACAATCCAAAAGACACTATGGAGCTGACAGATAATCGCATCTCGCTCTATGCAGGGCAGTATGGCAAATGTGCAATACTTGGTACAGAATTGGGAATTGATGAAATCCACTGCCACCATAAACTACCAAAACACCTCGGCGGCAATGATAAGTATGCAAATCTCATTATCCTGCACAAGGACGTACACAGACTCATACACGCCACAAAACCTGAAACTATATGCAAATACTTATCAATTCTCAACCTCAATGAGTCACAACTCAAAAAGGTAAACAATCTAAGATGCAAGGCTCACAACGAGCCTATTACAGTCCGAGAAAACGGTTTACTTTTAAACTTTGAAGAAACTGGTCGTATAATCAAAACTTAATTACGATGGAACGCCGTGTGCGGTGAAGGTCGCATGCACGGTGCGGTGCGGGGGAAAAGATGGAGATAGCTTCAAAGTCTTACCTATCGCATATGTGATGGTGTTTTCTCTGTTCACCGGGTTGATTGTCAATTTGATTTTATAGAAAGGGGCAGGTATTGTTGAAACGATGGATGACAGGGATTACGGCAATGTTTCTGTTTTTCCTTTCCGGCTGTACTCCAGCGCAGGAGCCAGTTTAAACCTCTCTCTTTGCTTGGTTCTTTCCCCTTCGGGCAACACAGGCATATCCGAAGAGCGAAGAGAAAGCTATTGACCAACAACCATTTAGCCAAAGCAGGGGCAACATACGTCACAAGCAATAACGGCTATGCCTGGGGCCTCTTTGTTGGATTTTACTCGTCATCCATGAGGGTATTGAGGAAGCTAAGCATCTCCGGAGGGATGGTTTCCTCCGGCTGTTGCACTGGCTGGGAAGGAACAGCTTGAAGTTCTTCCCTCAGGATGATCCGACCCCCGACAAATGCCGAAAAATCCACTCGAATCCTTCGGCGTTTACCCGGTCGTCCAGCAGGGCAAAAACCTGACACAGACCGTCCTGGGGGAGACGTTGCGCTTGACCACCGCTGCATCCCCCGCCCAGCATCACCACCGGGATGGCCTTGAGGTCAAATCCCGCTTCCATGGCCGCTGAGAGAAGGCGCTCGGTGTAGAAGCGGCCCTGCTTTTGGATGATGCCGCGGGCGTCATCGTCCACGCTACAGGGCTTTCCCGCCAGCACTCGCTCCACCTGGGCGTCGGTAACGGACAGCCCCACATCCCGGCGAACCTGTTCTTTCATCTCGTCGATGCAGCGGATCATCCTCAGTTCCAGACTCCGGCAGGTAGCGACGTTGGGAACATTCTTGTCCAGCCGCATCAGGTCCACCGTCCAGCCGCTCTTGGCAGTTGATGAAAACTTGGTTTTCTGCGGGTTAAGAGCGAAGCGTATTTAGGTGGGAGAGTGTGAGAGGGGGATACGCAAAAAACTCCCCGGTCTGACAGCCGGAGAGTTCCTGAAAAAGGGCGCTCTACCCCCTTGTACTTTGAGGGATTTGATTTTGGGCCGTTTTGGGCTTTCGTCAACCTGTCTATTTGGCAGGCGCAAACTTCTATACATTTGACAACGGGGAAAAGGTTCACAGAACGCAAAAAAGCGGGGCCCCCGACCTGAAAAATCAGGCGGAAGCCCCGCTATGACGGATTTTACTGCGGTTTGCTGTTTGGACATCTACGGTAAAACCGTTTTTCGGATTTCCCGTCCAAAAGCCCGCAAACCCGCATGAATACTAAGAAAAAAGGGTTGACATCTTTTTTGTCAACCCTTCATGGTGCCGGTGGCCGGACTCGAACCGGCACGGTGTCGCCACCGGTGGATTTTGAGTCCACTACGTCTGCCAATTCCATCACACCGGCAAATATATTTTTAAGTCTTACTCCCGATGTCCTGTCCGAGAAATCGGAGGGACATCGTGGAGGACATTAAAAATCGTTTAGACATTAAGTTTTCGTATCTTCCGTAAAATCGGGATAACAAATGTTGTAATATAAATAATAGAAGTAAAAGGACAAACCTATAATCTTAACACTGAACACTGAACACGCTAAAACACGCTAAATTTCCAGTATATTTTAAACAAGCCTAAATACTGGCTACAATGTCTTTATCACAACAAAGGATATTATAACCGAAGTTCAAGAAAAAATCAAGAGTTTTTTACCTATCTTTATATATTTTCAAAAATATAAAGACCATACCTGTATTCAAATCATGTTAATGTAAACGAATCTGCAATCTCATCAATATACTGAACTGTGTTTTCGTAACTGTTTTTTGACTCTTCATCTTCGGGATCATACTGATCTTCACTTGGATATTTTAAAATATAATTGTATTGATCATCAGTCTGTATTACTCTGTACGAGCCATCAGGATATGGAATACTGGCTGCGGCGCTGTCAACAAAAATAAAGCCGAGTACCCCCTTATATGTACTATCACCAAGATCCTTAACGTATTTATCATAAATAGTCACTATACTGTCATTTCCGTTGATACTTACATCATCCTTGATTTCTGCCGGAATTGTAAGTTTATAATGGTAGTTTTCATTAACATATGATCCATCTACGGCACTGTTCATAATGGCATTAGGTTGCGCCTTTGAGGATGTAGCATCAGTTGAACCGGAATTCCCACTCGAGCCATCACAAGAACAGGAGCAGCCTACAAAAGCTACAGAGGCAATAGCACCAACACACAATATGGAAATAATTCTTTTAAACATGAATATCCACCCTTTTTAAATTCAAATTCTATCAGATTATAGCACAATAGCAATTATTTTTCAAGTAGCTTGCAACTGAAAATATAATATATCTCTCCTGTTATCTTTTCAAATACAACAAATTTAAAATCCAAGGCCGAGCCGTAACTTGCTCCGGCTCAGCCTTAACTTTAGTAAAAATATCTGACAAATTTTATATTATAAAAATCGCAGCTTGTAAGATCGTTAGTTCCAACCTCATTAATTAGGATATAGTTTGCTCCTATTCCGAGCAAATACCCCTCCTTAGTTACAAGTGTATCACTACCCACTAGCATTTGGATTTCTACTCTTCTGCCGATTTGAGTACGCATGAATCCGTTCAGGTACTGAATACTTTCTCCTGTCACCGGAAATGGTTGATTATACTCAGTAATCGGCGAAAGTTGTGACTGAGTGAACTGATTCATCATCTGAGTTCCTGGCATACCATTGGGCACTGTCCCACTTGAAGTTGTTACATTTCCTGGAGAAACTGCGTTCGCATCGCTGATTTCCGGGAATCCTGTCAAAACCTCCTCCCCTATTGTCTCCTCCAACGTCTGCAGCTTACGCTGAATCTCCGGATTCGGCATTTGTCTGGCCTGAAGTTGAACATTATATCTTGCTATCTGTTCTAAAGATGGTGTATTGGGAACTATGTTTCCCGTTAGCGCACATCCTCCATCAGGGCAATCACCTGATATGCCATATATTCTTCCAAAATCAATGCTGTTATTATCCATCCAATTCCCTCCGTTAAGTAGATTTGTATTTTTCGGTCGGCGCGTAAAAGCAGTGTTCGCCCACACGGTTGTATATTATTCCAATTTGAGTTCTGGGAAAATATCGTGGACAGCTGGCTGAATAAGGATTGAAGAAAAAAAGCGAATTTCCAACTGGTGAAAATGTGTTGCCCGAAAGAGCCCAGTCAGCTATTTGATAATGTATATCCGATGGTTCCATGTTATAGACATTCTGGCTGTTGTATTCTCCTCCTACAGTAGTCATCATGCAGACAAACTGCCCCTCCTGCTCGATTATCGCTCTCACGTCACCCCCGTTGCTCACCCTCGCAAACTCCCCATACTCAACATTGGCTCTGTTCATTATAACCGTTGCAACCGCCCTCATACCATCCTCACCCTCACCCCCAGCCTCACACTGAATCAAGCGAGCAAATAGCTCTCTGGTGTCAATAGCCATAATATCCCTCCCATCTGTCTATTATATTTTATGGAATAGTCAGGCTTTTGACACAAAGCGGCGACTGATTTGGATGGTAACAAAATCAGTCGCCGATTATTCAAGTAAAGTTAAAAAATGTATAACCAAGTCGCCGATGTCCCCCGCCTCTGTAGGCGGCGGGGGACATTCAGTCTTTCGATGGGGTTATAATCCCCCACCGAAACCCTGAGGAGCAAAGCCCCACGGCAACGGTTGCAATCGTCGCAGGTGTGATCAAACCAGCTTGTCATGCAGGCGAAGATTTAAATATTAACCCCAGAGAATCTTTGCTATTACAGAGTTTGATAATAAAAAGCCCTCGGTTGTCAGAGAGATAGAATCATCAGTAACATTAGTAAGATTATGCGACATAAGCTCTCTTGCCCTGACAAAGTATTCTTCAGGTATAGGCTTATGATAACGCTCAAAATACCCTTCAGATATTAGTCCTTGAGTCAGTCTTAATCGTAACATTGAGTATTCCTCCTCATCACCTCCTTCGGATTCAAATGTTGTAATATTATTATTAAAATCAGAAAAACCATCTTTAAAATAGAATCTCCTTCCATCCACCAATGAATGAGCTGAAGGTCCAAGGCCAAGATAATCATCGCAATTCCAGTATTTTAAGTTGTGCTTACTCTCAAAGCCGGGCTTAGAAAAATTAGATATTTCATATTGCTTATATCCAAGGTTTTCAAGTTCATTGCACAGAAACAGATACAGATTTCTTTCCTCATCCTCGTTCGGAAGATTGAGCAAGTCTCGTTTCTGATAAAAAGGTGTTCCCTCCTCTATTTTCAGCATATATGCGGATATATGATTTACATCCAACTCTTTGCAAAAGTGTATTGATTTATTTAAAGAAGCAATATCTTGATTTGGAATACAACACATTAAATCTACC
Organism: uncultured Clostridia bacterium; assembly: GCA_946500295.1. Lineage (GTDB taxonomy): Bacteria > Bacillota > Clostridia > Oscillospirales > Acutalibacteraceae > UBA7067. The sequence continues at coordinate 5,154 of CAMMVF010000026.1, forward strand.
GATATATTATCAATTCCACCATTACGAATTTTACAAACCAATTCTCTTATAGTGTCTGGAGTATGCTTTCTCCCGAGCTCAGCAAGTTCATCTGCATTTACAGATTGCATTCCTATTGAAACTCGGTTAAGTCCAGCTTTAGCAAGTTCAGAATAATCAAGCTTCATTCCCGAACCGGGGTTTATTTCTATTGTAGTTTCCTTCACAGCGCAATTGAAATATTTGTAAATCGCATCCAATAAAGACACAAGGCGCTGTGTTCCAAGAAGCGAGGGCGTCCCTCCGCCAAAATAAATCGTATCAAGTGTTTTTGATTTGTACAGTTGAGAATAGAGTTTAATCATCGCAGTAAGATTAACACAATATTCATCTGACATCTTTCTGGAATATCTGCATGAGTAAAAACTGCAATATGGACATTTTTTACCGCAAAATGGAATGTGAATATATAGACCCAGCTTATCTTGCATAAACTCACCGCCTAACAGTCTAATAATTTTTTAAAGCACAAGGGCAGAAACAAAAGTTTCTGCCCTTGTGCTAGTTGGAAGGTATATGAAAAAAATGAAAAAGCTTTTTTAAACTGTCATTAGTATATATCAAAAATAGCGAAAAGTCAAGGGATTTTCTTTTGATTTTTATTCCTTTTTTATATACAGATTATATTCACATATTCATAACCAGGCATAGGTTTGACAACTTCGTGCAAAAAATATATTATATATAGGTATGAGATTAAACGAAATAGGGGGATTACCGTTTGGCGGACTATAGAAACGAAATAGAAAAAAGGCGTACATTTGCTATAATTTCCCACCCGGACGCAGGTAAAACAACCTTGACCGAAAAGCTTTTGCTCTATGGCGGTGCAATTAACCTGGCAGGTTCGGTAAAGGGAAAGAAAACGTCAAAACACGCAGTATCAGACTGGATGGAAATAGAAAAGCAGAGGGGTATTTCCGTAACTTCTTCTGTATTGCAGTTTAAGTACAAGGGCTACTGCATTAATATTCTTGACACTCCGGGGCACCAAGACTTCTCTGAGGACACTTACAGAACCCTGATGGCGGCTGACAGCGCAGTAATGGTAATTGACGCCTCCAAGGGTGTTGAGGCGCAGACTATAAAGCTGTTTAAGGTCTGTCTATTAAGAAATATCCCCATAATTACTTTTATTAACAAGATGGACAGGGAGGCTAAAAGTCCGTTTGAGTTGCTTGAGGATATAGAAAATGTACTTGGTATAAATACCTACCCGATGAACTGGCCAATCGGATGTGGCAAGGAATTTAAGGGAGTTTATGACAGAAAGTTAAAAAGCGTGCTGACGTTTACAGCAAACAACGGTCAAAAAGAAGTCGAATCCCAAAGCTTAGCGCTAAATTCAGATGAGCTTAAAGAGAACATAGGTGAGGCGTTTTATGAACAGCTCAATGAAGAGATCGAATTGCTCGACGTGGCCGGAGACAGCTTTGACAAGGAGATGGTCGAAAAGGGAAGGCTGACACCTGTATTCTTCGGTTCAGCCTTGACAAACTTCGGCGTTGAACCGTTTTTGGAAGAGTTTTTAACCCTCACTACTCCTCCGCTTCCAAGAGAAACCATAGACGGTGAAGTATCGCCCTATGACGAAAATTTCTCCGCCTTTGTGTTTAAAATACAGGCAAACATGAACAAGGCGCACAGAGACAGGATAGCCTTTATGCGAATTTGCTCAGGACGGTTTGACAAAAATATGGAGGTATTCCACGTTCAGGGCAACAGAAAACTCAGACTGTCTCAGCCTCAGCAGATTATGGCTCAAGAAAGAGAGGTAATTGACGAAGCATATGCCGGAGATATAATCGGAGTTTTTGATCCGGGTATTTTCTCAATTGGAGACACTATTTGCACAGCAAAGGATAAGTTCAAGTTTAAGGGTATCCCCACCTTTGCACCCGAGCATTTTTCATTGGTTTTACAAAAGGATACAATGAAAAGAAAACAATTTGTCAAGGGAATCAATCAGATTGCCCAAGAGGGCGCTATCCAGATATTCAGAGAGCTTGACGGCGGCATGGAAGAGGTCATAGTCGGGGTTGTCGGAACACTTCAGTTTGAGGTGTTGGAATACAGGCTTAAAAACGAGTACAACGTAGATATCATAATGAACGGTCTCCCCTATCAATTTATTCGCTGGATAGGAAATGATGATATTGACGTAAAAGCTCTTGACCTTGCTTCAGACACAAAGAGAATTCAGGATTTAAAGGGCAGACCACTGTTGCTGTTTACTAGCGAATGGAGCATAGACTGGGCACTTGAGCACAACGAAGGATTGATTCTTGAGGAGTTCAGCAATAACTAAAAAATAAGTAATTTAATCTAACCTTCCGAATAGTATTTAATATACTTTTCGGGAGGTTACTTTTATGTTTTTGAATTTATTGCAAAGCGTCAGCAGTTTCTTTCTTGTTTTTATTCTACACGTCACCGGATCAAGCGCCTTTCCGAAACCCCTTAGCGCAAGGGAGGAAAAAGAGTGTCTGGAGAAAATGAAAAAAGGAGATAAGTCCGCAAAGGCCAAGCTGATAGAACACAATCTACGTCTTGTTGCACACATAATAAAGAAATATTACTCTACTACGAGCGACCAGGACGATTTGGTGTCAATCGGTACAGTAGGGCTTATTAAGGCGATAAACACCTATAATGCGGATAAAAACATCCGGCTGTCAAGCTATGCATCTCGTTGTATAGAAAAAACAATCCCCTCACAACGGCTCAAATTTGTAATAGGCAGGAAAATTTAGCTCTTAATAAATCAAATTGGAATATTTTCAAGAAAGTCTCGGACAAGTTATTTATTTTATACAAATACATAGGCAACCAAATTGCATTTTATCCCTTGTACATACACTCGATTAATTTTTCCCACCCTTTAAAACTAACAGAGGCTGAAAGATTTCTTAGAAAATACAAAGCTTTAGGTGAGATACCAACAACAGCTGAAAAGTTGAAATATTTACGCATAAAAAACTCCCTGCTTCAGCGTGAGGTCGCTGAATATACAGGGATTAATGAAAGTACATATATTAATTATGAAAATCCGAATAGAGATTATTATCCGATAGACAAAATTGAAAAAATAGCAGAGTTATATAACATAGATGTCAGAATGCTTTTGGACTCTTATAATTTGTTTCTCTATAATGGACAGGGCAAACAAATAAAAGAATTGAGAACAAAGCTTGGTCTTTCGCAGTATGAATTCGGAAAAGCATTAGGAATTAAGTCATATATGCTTAGAAATTGGGAAAGCGAGAAAGTAAGGATTTTTAAAAGGACGTGGGAAAAGTTAATACATATTAATTAAAATAAAGCCGCAAGAGTAATTATACCTATAGCTTTTTACCCAATAATAAAAAACGAAAAACAAAGTATTATTTAATCTTGCAGAGATTTTATAATCTCAATCTTTTGACTCTTCGGGCAGGTTAGCTTTTTTATGTACGTACTTACAGCTTCTGCGTGAACCTTTGCAACCCTGTTCTTTAATTCGTTGATGTTTTCTTTGCTTATAGGGTAATGTACTACAACATTCAAATTAACCTGCCCTCCCTTCGATAATAAAATATGGTTTACAATTTGTCCGTTATGTTAAAAATTGCATTTATCATCTTGCAATTTTTCATCAACGGACATTTCATTTGTTACGATTAATAATAAATCTTTAATATCATTAATCTTGTTCCAAAGGTTGGCAGTCATATAGCCTGTTTGCTCCAAAAATCCCTGTGCGTTATTTAGAGACTCAAGCAATTTTTTTAACTCAAATTTCATATAATGTCGCGTTATAACTTTGTCTTTCATAATAGTTAATCCTCTCTTTTTAAATTAAACTGTTCGTAGGTAATGTTATTCAATTCAACCTCATATCCTTTTTCTGTCTTTAATTTAACTTTGTCGGTATATGAATAAAACGGCTTGCTATTTTTAACAAGTTTGTTTAGTTCACCGTGAGTAAGGTAAACAGCTTTAGGTCTTTTAATACCTTTTGAGCAAGTATAAAGCTTAAAATTAGGTGGGTAAAACTTTAATCTGCCAGCTTTAACTATGGATTTTTGACTATTAAAACTTTGATTATTTTCAAATATGTCAATATCTGAAAATCTAGCTGAAAAATATGCTCCAAAATTATCTGAAAATGGTATATTACTTATCCATACCATACCCATACCCCAAATTTTATTGAGTTTATTTTGTTCTATAAATATCGGTCTGTATGAACTGTATTTTATTAGCACGTGAATATGCCATCTACCATTTTGTTGTGGTTCAATGATTCGGATATACTCAAAATCGGGATATTTGTATAAGAACCTTGCCCAAAAGTCTTTAAAGTCTTTATTAGCTTGCTTATAATCTGTCATTTCATTTCCATAGGTCAGAACAATATGCTTTTCTGTAAAATCCCCAACAAAATTGTTATTAATGATTCGCCTAAGAGCAATAAATGTTCTATAATGGATATGCCTATTTGCTCTAGTACCTTCATTTGACTTATAGCAGCGGACTTCGCCCGTGCTTGTATCAACATACATTTTCTTATTTAATTTTCTGTATCTTGATAAGTTATAATTTCTCTTTTCTGTTGTAATACCTTCTACAACATTATTAGTTATAAAGACTTTTGAAACAGCATCATCGGGTATTTTTTCAGGTTTAACTTTTTCAATTATTATTTTATTGTTCAAGTAATTTTGCTTATTCATTTTTTTGACTCCTTTCAATGTTCTATAATTAATAACGAAATACAACTCTAAAAACAGCTAAAAATTTTAATATCAACTAAACTTTTATTATTTTCAGAAATTGAAGCGTAAAAATAAATATAAATACAGTGACTTACCTTTAAGCCTGAATTGATGAGGCTGACAAAATTGTTAGTAAAATCTCATTGCCCTCAAATAAATTATGAAAAATTTTGCAAATAAAAAAAGCTATCAAAACATCATTTAAGACATTTTGATAGCTATACAAAAGCTCCTCAAAGTTGAGGAGCTTAATATTGAACTATATAATTGGATTTAATTAATGTGTGTCATTTGCTGTGATATTAAACCCTGTCACAATCATATTATCATTAAATTTAAATTCTACGCTTCCCCCGGCTATATTATATGATACATTCCCAGCAGACAAGCTGTTATAAGTAGGCTCACCAAGCTTTGAGTAAACATCATCATATGTACTGTTGCCGTTTATACTACCATAGCAAACATTGGATTTTGAAAGAGATGAGGCATAATCAACGTTTATGCTTACTATTTCATCTGTTTCAATTAAAGTTGTAACACTAAAGCCGCTGAATGAATATATATTCCATTTATCAGCAGCGGTCTGAACATCGGCGGTTTGTTCCCCAAAATGATTTTTAACGCTGTTAAAGTCTGCTCCAAGAGTGGTATAGCTTTCAAAATCTATAGTTGAGCTTTCAGACTTCGACAGATAGAAGCTCCCGCCAATATCCCACATAGCGTCCTCGCTTGCGTTTGTTATATTGGTTTCAAGATAAATTTCATCTTCAGTCAGCTTGATTTTGCCTGTACCGCTGTTTTGCCAGTTGTCATCATCAAAGCTGAAGGTGCCGACGCCGTCAATAACTTGACAAGCTACATTATCTAAGCGTGCAATCCTATTGTTAGCCGGAGATGAAATTTTAGTAAAGTTAAAACGTATTACATCATCCTTTACAGATACAACTTCAAGCAAATTGCCGCCATCGTAGGTAATTTGATCCTCAGTTTTTCCCTTGTCGCACCACAACCCTATATATCTGCTATAGTCAACATTTTCAGTAGTAGCGGCAATAGTGGAGGCGGATTGATCAGGCTGTGAACCACTCGGCAAAATTGATACAACAAACGCAATTATGCCGGCGACAGCTAAAACAGCTATGGCAATTATTAAAATTATCAAAACCGGTTTTTTCTTAGTCTTTGCATAAGCATCGGGCTTTTTAGTTTCAATAAACTTTGTCATGCAGTAAGGGCAGAAAACTGATTCCTGCGGAAGTTCTTTGCCACACTGAGGACAGAATTTTGTGGACATAAAATCACCTGCTTCTGATGTTAATTATAACAGAAGCAGGTGATTTTGAAAACAGCTAAATTATAAGTATATATGGTTTTTTGTCTTTATCCAAGGCTTGAAGATAGCTCAGCATGGCTTCTTCCGATACAGCTATACAACCGGCTGTTGGCGCTGAACCAACATGGAAGAAAATAGCCGAGCCTTTTCCCGGAACAATCGGATCTACATTATAATCAATTACGAATCCATACTTATAGCTTGCATAATAGCTTATCATATGCTCAGCGCTGTTCCAATCCTTAGAGCCTGTCCCCTCTACGCGTTGATTATAATAAACAGAGTTCGGATCATCGACCCAATATGTATCGTTTGTGATTTGAAAGCTATTAAGTCCTGATGCCGGCATAGTATCAATATAAAACATATCGCCAATCGGAAAAATACCAAATGGTGTTTTATTGTCGCCCTCCATGGATTTTATATCTACTCCGTTTTTTCCAACATATCCATCATAGCTTAAGCCAATATCAATCCACTGTCCGTTGCCATTTTTCTCATACATCGAAATTTCAGCGCTGCTCCCGTTTGAGCGTACTAGAATAATCTGTTGAGCTGTTAAATCATTAAGGTTAAAGCCCACACTTTGAGCAGCCGAAGATAATTCTTCGGGCTGAGAAATAATTACAGGTTCAGTTTCGGGCGCTGACGAGGGATAGTTGGTCTGTTCGGTAGGCGGTGAAGTATAATCATCAGATTCTGTAACAGAAGGAGAAGTATCCTCATCAATTATACTCTCATGGCTCTCCAACTCAGTGAGAAAAGTGGAGTATGACTGATGAGTGAGTTGTGTACTAGCCGGAACAACATCAAAACGCTGATATAAGATTACAATAGCTATAACCGCTACAATAATTATTGTAACACAGAATATCACGGCTGCTATGCTTCTGTTATGTAAATTTCTATTTTTCATGCTTTTATCGTTACGAGATAATGATTACCGGATTTTTGTCGGAATCAAGATAAGATAAAAGCTCGGTCATTGCGCTGGTAGAGATATCCACACAGCCCCAGGTGGGTTTAAGCGTACCGTTATACCCGCATATTGTTATAACAGAGCCCATACCCGGAGTGGCACTGCCCGGGGTTTTTCCGTCGCCGTTGTGCTCAATAAAAATGTTGTAGTTATATTTGTTTTGTTCAGCGAATTGTGTATATGTATCTTCTATATTCGCACCACTAAAATTTGCTTTGGAAGTTAAACAATTATAATATGGTGAGGTTGAATCAGATACAAATATTGAACCATATTCAAGCTCTACAAACTCAAGCTTGGTGTCCGGTTGTGTAAGTCCGTAGCAAAATCCCAGGTCAAATGTGCCCTCGGGCGTTATCTTTGTACCCTCGCCATAGTTTGTTCCTACGCCGTTTTGACCAACAGTTGCGTTTGTGGACATCAGCTCTTTCCATTCGCCCTCCTGCCATTCATAAAGGGTAAGGGTTGCATTAGTGCCGGAAGAGACTACCTCTACCTTTTGGTCGTAGTAGTCGGGGTTTGTTGGTGCTTCGGTGGGCGGTTCAGTTGGAGGTTCGGTTTGGGGGGCGGTTGACGGCTGCGTTTGAGGTTCGGTTAATGTTATATTTGAATTGGTTTTAGAATTTGATTCAGATGTAGTAGAAACAGAGCCGGAAGCTTCATCAGTGTTATTGTTAGCAATTAATTCCGGCAAAAGCATAAATCCCGACACCGCAATTATAGCTACAAGAGCTAAAGAAATAGCAGAAATCAATATTATTTTCTTTTTTGATTTTCCTTTATCTCCATGCAACGGTACTTGAATCTGCTGTTGATATCCAAGCGATAATTGTCCATTAGCCTGTGCCCGATTAGAAAACTGTACCGGTTTTCCGCAATTAATGCAAAATTTATCTGACGGTTTTAGGTCTTTGCCACAGTTTGAGCATTTAGATTTTGGTTGTGTTTTGGGTTGAGAGCTTATCATAGGGTTAGATGAGCTTGATACAGGAGCTCCACACTTCATGCAGAATTTTTGATCAGCTTTTAACTCAGAACCGCATTTAATACAATATGGCATTATATCTCCTCATTTTTAACAATTATAATTAATCCGGCATTGTCTGCCACTCATACTCAAGTCCATATCTGGCAGATAAAGCCTTATCAAGCTTTGGTAGGTCTTCTCGACTTAAAACTAATACCTCGTCTGAGAAATCTTCCAATATTTCTTCGGTAGCTCCTAAAAAGTAATATGTAGGATTAGACCTATCATTTATAACATATGGGTATATTAAGAGATTATCAATTTTTAACGCCGTATAGTCATAGGTGCTGAATTCCAACTCGTGCAAGAAAAATATAAAATTATATAAAATTTCAGAGTTTTCAGTTATACCATTCTCTCCGTATAACAAATAAGAAGACAGTATCAATTTTGTTATAAGCTCCTGAGAATAAGATTGTGATGAAATGCTTTTTACTTTTTGAGTATCCTTGTCCACATTAACAACTATGTCATATGAAAATGAATCATTGTATTGATATGTCCAGTTGTGACATACAGTGTCATTTTCTTCCCAAGAATACCAGTTATCATCATTATTAAATTCGACTTTATATTCGTCTAAATCTATAGACGAATATATAGACAATGCGTTAAACACCGGCTCTATGGAGTTATTGTAGCCTTTCTTAAACTCTTCAAAGCTCATATCAAACACAGCGGTGTCTTTGTCGATGGAAATAATTTTAGGAGCACCGCCGGACATCAGCATTGGCACTGTAATTGCACCTACTACTATCAATACAACAAGCAACAGAGAAATAGATGATATTAGAATGATTTTTTTCTTCTTGCTCATGCGTGGTTTGCCAACAGCTATCGCTTCTTGATTATCAAAATTCATTGACGGCGGTATAGTATTATTCATGTCAACATCATTTGTAAAAGCAGAAGTATCTGTATCTTCACATTTTTCTCCACATTCCGAACAGAACATAGCAGAGTCTATGAGCTGATGACCGCACTTTTTACAATACTTCATAAATTATAACCTCCTAATATCTATGAATATTTAATGTTACAATAAGCTTAAAATATCTCTTATTATGGCAGAATTGCTTTCTTTAAATATGCTTGATTTTCTTTCTTTAAACATAGAATCAATGGGTATTTTTTTGTTTAAATTCGTACTTAGCCATTTAACACCAATTTCATTATCACATTGCTCGTAACCGTTGTGAGAATTTGAATTTCTTAGAGTTTTTGTTACAACGCATATTGCTTTTACTGTCATTGGTTCAGTAGGAATAAAGTAACTTTTTACATAAATAATATCGCCAAGTTTAATCTCTTCCAGCATTTTAAAATACTCAGGCTTTTCTTCTCTGCGCCACCCAAGGCACACAAATTCACCATTAATAAAATTATCGAGCTGCTCTTTTCTTTCTTCAAAACATGAACCAATTCCCCAAACTGCCATAATTAAAACCTCCTAAAAAATTAATAATAATATAAATATCAACAACATAATTTCAAAACGAGCATTAAATTATGTTGTGTTTTTCTACATTATAAACCTAAAAACTCGTTGTGTCAACGAGTTTTTAGTATTTTCCTACATTTATGCCTTATTTCCCTTAAAATTATTTTGAGGTGAGTAATTTGAAATTCAGCGATAAACTGCGTTTATTAATAGAAGAGCGAAATCTGACTCAAAAACGTGTTGCAAATGACTTAAATATAGCGCCCTCGACTATGGGGGGATATGTTCAGGGCAGCAGTGAGCCGGACTTTGAAACCCTGAAAAGGTTGGCTCAATATTTTGATGTGACAACCGACTATCTTCTAAATGTACATTCGGATAAAAGCGAAAGCTTTTTAGAGGACGAGCTCCTCAGAGTTTTTCGCTCAATGACGGATGAACAGCAACGCCTGTATCTAGAGCAGGGAAAGGTGTTTTTAAAGGCAAATGCGCCGCATTAAAATTTAATGGTTACGACATCAATAAAATCCGCCTGCACTAAGAGCAAAGTATGTTGCTGCGGATAAATAATAATGATCTCCGGTCAGGTCGCAGGTCTTGTATTCGGTATCCACAGTCAGATAAGCATTACCGTCATTTACGCAATACCCTCCCGGTGTGTCTCTGTATGAACCGCTTACGGTTACAGAGAAAATGTTTTCACTGCTTTTGCTTATCTCGATTTGCGGACTTTCAAACATAGATGCAAGCAACTGACCGTATGTAATATCAGAACAAAGTCCATATTCCACATAGGAAGGATCAATGTCATCAATATAGCTTGTAGTGTTCAAAACATTTAAAACCTCAGTTTCGTATTCTTGACTATTATCCACTGTTTCGGATACTTCGTCTTTTGTTCTGTCTTCATCGTAATATGAAGAGTAACTGCTATCATTATCTCTTCTGCTAGACAACATTTCACTGTTGCAGCCTGCCGCACTGACCGCTAAAAGCATTACTAATATCACAGAAATTGTCCTTTTCATAAGTTCTACCTCACTTTTCGTTATTTAAAAAATAAACAACCATTGATTAATTTGTAAATAACTGACAAATTTTGTTCCTTATACTACAAATTATAATCAATGGTTGTTTTATTTTCCTGTGCTGTCAGCACAATCTTATAAAGAATTTTTAAGCTCCAATACGCTTTGATAACGATTATCCGGAATGGTTTGCGTGCATTTAAGTATTACCTTTTTTAACCTGCCTTTGTATAGCTTTCTTTCGGGCGGCTCACCGGTGAGCATGACATTCATCAACACACCTAGAGCGTAAATATCCGTTCTAGCATCAGTCTGATTTATTCCGTACTGTTCAGGAGCAGCATAACCGGGTGTTCCGAGCATATATGTATCCTTACCTTGAAAGGGCTTGTAAATCCTTGCTGCGTCAAAATCAATGAGCTTAACCGTTCCGCAGCTATCAATCATGACATTTTCAGGTTTTATATCCTTATGTATTATCCTATTTGAATGTAAAAAATCAAGAGCATTGCATAATTCAGAAATTATTCTCTTCACCCCCATCGGGGAGTATAAATTATCTTTCAGGTATTCATAAACCGTTTGACCATCGACGTATTCTTCAAGCACAGTAACGCCGTTTTGGGTCTTAACAGCGTCATATACGTTTGCAATATTGGGGTGGGAAAGGCTCCGCAAAACAAAATAAACCTCTCCTGTACCCTGCACAGACCTTTTAACGAGTCTTTTTCCTAATTCTTTGTGGCGGTAAAGAATAATCAACGACTTTTCTGATTTCTTAAGCACCTTAACAAATTGATACTGCTCTTTTAATACATTGTCAATCCAGTTATCGTACATAAATTTTGCTCCATATTGATATTGCTTATTTAATTATAGCATGCTAAACTATTTATGAAAATACAATTTAAGGAAATGAGCAAAATGAAAACAAAATCTACAACTGAATTATTAAAGGAGCTTTCAGGGGCGGCAAGCTTTGATGAATTTGTAAAGCAAAACAGAGAATTCATGATTGATAAATCTTTATCTGAGCATTTGCATGAATTACTTACAGAAAAGAAGCTTAAAAAGTCAGACGTCATTAAAAAAGCAGAGTTGAGTAGCGACTATGCTTATCAGATATTTTCAGGAACTAAATCCGCTCCGGCAAGAGATAAGCTAATTTGTCTTGCAATAGGGATGGACTTGTCCGTGGATGAGACGAACGGGCTTTTAAAGCTTGCAGGACTTATGCCTTTGTATCCTAAAAACATGAGAGACAGTATGATTTTATTTGGAATAAATAATAATAAAGGCGTTTGTGAGATAAATGAGATGTTGTTTGAAAAGGGCGAAGAGACTTTAGGATAATTTTCAATCTAAGTATAGATTAACGATACCCCATTCTGCAAATCCGCTATTAGCTGTGATTTCAAATTTGACTTGCTTTGCATAATTAAGATCAATACTAACTTCTTGCGGTAATGATTCAGGATTTATTGTAATTGATTTCACGGGCGAATTAGTAAAGTTACCGCTATCATCGCTAAGATAAATTTTAAGTGTTCCTGATATCATGTTAGTTTCATCAATATGACCAACTAAAAATTTTAAATTCTTATATCCGCCCTTAATGTTAAATATTGCATATTTACCGTATGTTGAATGAATGCTAAATCCCTCATAATATGGCTCGCTACTCATATAAATTGTGTCGCTTAATATTTGAACTCCATAGTCATCACTTACTACAGGGTTTGGGCAAACATCTAGAAGTTTTGCGCTTTCCACTTTTTTATCGCCTAGATACGCTTTGTTGCTATCAAAATCGACACTAAAATCCTTGTTTTCAATTAATTCGTTAACAAAGGATTCTGAATAATAATTTTCGTTGTTTATTACAGCAACTGAAGATTTAGAGCTAATCCCTGAATCCACTCCATCTATAATTAATTTAACATCTTTCAAACTTGCCGAAACGGAGTTTTCAATCTCTGATGATAATTTATCATTCTCATCTGTCAAATCTTTTTTATCCTGTTCCAATCCATCGATAATTTCCTGTAAATCCTCTGAATTAGAGTTAGTGACATCAACTGTTTCACCATTTACAGTGACAACAACTGAATTAGAGTTAGAATTACTATTATTGATTTCTGCGATAGAATATCCGCCACATACAGCGGCAATTATGGTACCAACTGCAGTTATTCCAGCCACAATCATTTTAGTTTTCCCCTTCATCTTTGTACCTCCTTAGTGCTTTATGTGATAATTCATCACTGCGTTATGTAAGTATTTTATATTATTTTCGACAACTTGTAAAGATTTTTTTGCAATTTATAGCATTTTGATTTATAATAAGGTTAAAGGTGAGCGAATTCGCTTTTTCCTTATTATTTTTTACACAATAAGAGCCGCAACGATATATAACTAAATAAACACATACAAAAGAGGGGTTTGAAATGAGATACAAGAATGATAAAAGAAAATTTGCAATTTATTCAAGAAAATCTAAATTTACAGGTAAGGGCGAAAGTATTGCCAATCAAATTGAATTGTGTAAGCGTTATATACAAACTCATAATGAAAATGTGAGAGACGAAGATATTATTATTTTTGAAGATGAAGGTTTTTCGGGAGGCAATGTTAAAAGACCTCAATTTCAGTTAATGATGTCCGAATTAAGAAATAAAAAAATTAAAGCCGTTGTTTGTTATCGACTTGACAGAATCAGCCGTAAAATAAGCGACTTTTCAAGTATGATTGACGAATTTGCAGAATATGATGTTGCCTTTGTATCTATAAAAGAGCAGTTTGATACAAGTAGTTCTATGGGAAAGGCTATGATGTATATTTCCTCAGTCTTTGCACAGCTTGAGCGTGAAACAATAGCCGAAAGAATAAGAGATAACATGCACGAGCTTGCAAGAACAGGACAATGGCTTGGAGGGGTTCCTCCAACAGGATATACCAGTATTCCGATTGTTGGCAGTGTAACTGTTGATGGTAAACCACGAAAAGCATATAAACTTGACCTAATAAAAAATGAAGCTGCTTTAGTAAAGCAACTTTTTGAAGTTTTTCTTGAAACTAACTCATTAACTAAAACAGAAACATATTTTTTACAGAATCATATTACTACTAAAAACGGAAAGAATTTCTCACGATTTACAATAAAAGGAATCCTACAAAATCCTGTTTATATGGCTGCTGATAAAGACTCTTTTGAATATTTTAATAATTTAAATGTTGATGTTTACGCAAATGAAGATGACTTTAACGGCAGATACGGAATAATAGCGTATAATAAAACCTTGCAAAAAACTGGTCAGGCAAACAAAGTGCGTGATATGAATGAATGGATTATAGCCATTGGTAAGCACAAACCTATCATAAGCGGTGCCGACTGGGTTAAAACGCAAGCTTTATTAGAACAGAATAAATCAAAATCATACAGAAAGCCAAAAAGCAATGTTGCTCTTTTATCGGGATTATTATACTGCGGAAATTGCGGAAATTATATGCGACCAAAACAAAGTCAAAGACTTAATGCAAACGGTGAAAAGATATACAGTTATCTTTGTGAAACCAAAGAAAAAAGCCGAATGCATAATTGTCAGATGAAAAATCCAAATGGTAACACTCTTGACAGACTGGTATGTGAAGAAATAAAAAAGTTATCTGAAGATAGTTCTGAATTTATCAATCAATTAAAACAGACAGAAAAAGAATTTTTGTCAAACAACAGCGAATATAACAGTCAGCTTGACATTTATAAAAACGAATATGAGGAAAACCAAAGACAAATTGAAGCACTTGTAATGGCTCTGGCAAAATCAAGCGATACTCCTGCCTATGATTATATAAACAAAGAAATTGCAAAGCTTGATTGCAAAAACAAGGAGTTAATCAATAAAATTGATGATTTAGAAAAAATCACGGGAAATAATTCTATGTCAGCTACTGAATTTAATCTACTTGAAGAACTGCTTGCCTCTTTTAGCAAAACATTTGATGTTATGAGTATAGAAGAAAAACGAGCAGCCCTCAGAACATTTATTGAACGTGTTGTATGGGACGGCGAACAGGTTCATATTTATCTTTTTGGTTCAGAAGAAAAAGAGAATTTGAACAATATTATTGAAGACATAAATTCAAACTCTTTTGACGGCTGTGGAGAGCCGCAAGGAGGGAATTGCGAATGAAATTCTGATGTATTTTCGCTCACAGAAAAAAAGATCTCAGGACATATCGTTAAACGAGGCTATTGATACTGACAAAGATGGAAACCCTCTGACCCTGATGGACATTATGTCGTGTGAGGAAAATATAGTAGATGAGTTGGATATAAAAATGAAATCCGCTCAGGTAAAGGAGTACATCAACACTGAGCTTACGGACAGGGAAAGAAAAATCATTATACTGCGCTATGGGTTAAATTTTTGTGATCCCCTCCCCCAGCGTGAAGTGGCAAAAAAGCTCAATATCTCAAGGTCGTATGTATCGAGAATAGAAACTAAGGCGCTTTTGAAGCTAAGGAAAAAGTTTGAAGCTGAGGGTAGAAAATCGTGAGATAACATATAAAAGAAAAGCTCCTCAAAAGCGAGGAGCTTTAATATATAAATTTAAATCGGAACAAAGCGTGACAAGCTCGTTTGATCACGCCGCCTACAGTGACGGGGGACATCAGCGACTTGTTATAACAAGAATACTTAAAACAAAAGGGTTATGTATTGAAACTGTTAACACAGAATAGCGAAAAAGCTGATAATTACAAGAAAAAGTAATGCAACGCCAATATCTTTGTACATACTCTGTATATACTTGTAAAATCAAAAAATGCCCAAAACGGCATTTAAGAGACATTTTGGGCATACGCAAAGATGCACAGATATGTTTAAAGGGGTGGTAAAAACCACCCCTTCTGGCTGGGCTAGCTGGATTCGAACCAGCGCATGACGGAGTCAAAGTCCGTTGCCTTACCGCTTGGCGATAGCCCATTATTAAATTAAGTTTTACTCATCAAACTAAACACTTGTAATAAACATTTACATCTAAGTGTTTAATTATGCAAAGCTAATAGACATAACCGGATTTGACTAAAAACAAATCAAATCCGGCGTGTATATTCTGGTGACCCATCGGAGATTCGAACTCCGGACACCTTGATTAAAAGTCAAGTGCTCTGCCAACTGAGCTAATG
>CAMMVF010000027.1 GCA_946500295.1 uncultured Clostridia bacterium
TGAATTGTTCGGCTGTGCCGAACAAGAGGGGGAAGCCTGCAAGAGAGGCTTCCCCACGAAAAAGGGGCTGTTACTGTGACAGCCCCAAAATTATTTTGTCTTTGCAAACTGACTGTTATACAGCGTGGAGTAAAAGCCGCCGAGCTTAAGCAGCTCCTCGTGCCGCCCCTGCTCTATTACGTTTCCGTCCTTCATCACGAGGATGGTGTCGGCTTCCTTGATTGTGGACAGGCGGTGGGCGACTATGAAGCTCGTTTTGCCCTTCATAAGACGGTCAAAGGCCAGTTGCACTCTCTGCTCGGTCAGGGTGTCGATACTGCTTGTCGCTTCATCCAGAATGAGCATAGGCGGGTTTGAGAGCATTACCCGGGCGATGCAAAGCAGCTGGTTTTGCCCCTGAGAGAGGTTAGAGCCGTCCTCGGATATCACGGTGTCGTAGCCCTTTGGCAGAGCCATGATGAAGGAGTGGGCGTATGCCGCCTTTGCCGCCGCTATTATCTCGTCCTCGGTTGCATCCTCCTTGCCGTAGGCGATGTTTTCCCTTATCGTTCCCTCAAACAGCCAGCTGTCCTGTAAAACCATTCCGAAGCTTTGGCGGATGCTCTGGGTTTTAAGCTCGGTCACCGGCGTGTTGTCGATTCTTATCTCGCCGCTTTTTACGTCGTAAAATCTCATCAAAAGATTAATCAAGGTCGTTTTGCCGCAGCCCGTCGGTCCGACTATCGCAACTCGGCTGCCCGGGACAACGTTTAAATTAAAGTTTTGAATAAGGGGCTTTTCAGGGGAGTAGGAGAAGCAGACGTTTTCAAATTCTACAGAGCCTTTTATATTAGTAAGCTCCTTGGCATTTTCTCTGTCGGGGGTTTTATCGGGGCTGTCTATAAGCTCAAAAAATCTCGCCGCTCCCGCAATGGCTGTTTGGAGCTGGGTGATTACGCCTGTGACCTCGTTAAAGGGCTTGGTGTATTGATTGGCATAGGTGAGGAAGCAGGATATCTGTCCCACGCTGAGTCCCCCTGCTATGGCGCTGAGCGAGCCGATAACCCCGACTGCGGCATAGACTATGCCGTTTACAAACCGAGTGGAGGGGTTGGCAAGGGAGGAGGCGAACTGAGCGTCCTTGCCGCAGTAATAAAGCTTTTCATTGAGCTTTTCAAACTCGGCTTGGTTTTCGTCCTCCATTGAAAAGGCGGTTACTACCTTTTGGTTGCCTATCATTTCCTCTACAAAGGAGCTTATATCGCCCTGCATTCGCTGTTGTTTTGAAAACATCTTGGCGGAAAATCGGGAAATCCCCGCCGCAACTATCAGCGACAGCGGTGTGACAAGAACGACAACTATCGCAATTTTAATATCTATGGCTATCATAAATCCGATTGTGCCGAGTATGGTAATTACTCCCGAGAAAAACTGGGTTACGCCCTGAAGCAGACCCTCGCCTACCGAGTCGATGTCGTTGACTATCCTGCTGATTATATCGCCGTGAGGGGTTGAGTCGATGTAGGAAAGCGGCACATTGCCGATTTTTTTGTAGGCGTCCGTGCGCATATCCCGTACTGTCAGGTAGCTTACCCTGTTGATGCACAGGCTCATCAGCCACTGAAAAACGGTAACTCCCGCCGTTGTTAGGGCAAGTCCGATAAGGATTTTCCCTACCGACGAAAAATCCACCTGCCCTTTTCCTATTATATAGTCTATTGCGTCGCCCGTGAGTACAGGACCGAGCAGGGTAAGGCAGACGCTTATAATCGCAAAGATAAAGGCTCCAATCAGGGATTTTTTATATTTTGATGTGTATTTGAGGGTTCGCTTAATTGCGCCGGCGTTTTTCATGCGCCCACCTCCTCGCGGCTGAGCTGTGAAAGGCAGATTTCCCTGTACTCGCTGCAATTTTTTATCAGCTCTGAGTGAGAGCCAAGTCCCTCCATAACGCCGTCTTTGAGTACGATGATTTCATCGGCGTCCATTACAGAGGCTACCCGCTGCGATACGATAAATACAGTGGCGTTTTCGGTGTTTTCCCTTATCGCCCTGCGCAGTGCAGAGTCCGTGGCAAAATCGAGGGCGCTTGCGCTGTCATCGAGAATCAATATCGGTGAGCCGGCTACTAAGGCTCTGGCGATTGAAAGCCTCTGCCTTTGTCCGCCGGAGAAGTTTTTGCCGCCCTGAGCTACTGGGGTATCAACTCCTAAGGGAAGCTTTTCTACAAATTCGAGCGCCTGCGCGGTTTTCAGCGCAAGGGTAATTTCCTCGTCGGTTGCCCCCCTCTTGCCCCAGAGAAGATTTGATTTTATAGTGCCGGAGAAAAGAACGGACTTTTGCATTACAACCGAGCAAAGCTTTCTTAGCTGGTGCAGGGGGTAGGCTTTGACGTTCTCTCCGCCGAGGATTATCTCCCCCTCGTCTGCGTCATAGTACCTTGGAATCAGGCTTACGAGGCTTGACTTTCCGCTGCCCGTAGTTCCGATTATACCTATCGTCTCTCCCTTTTGTATGCTGAAGCTGAGATTTTTCAACACATATTCTCCGCCGTAGCCAAAGCTCACGTTTTTAAACTCAATAATCGGGCAGTCCTCCCTCAAAGCTACCTCGGTATTGCTTCCACTTGTGATGGAGGGCTTTGTTTCGAGCACCTCGTTTACCCTTGCGGCGCTTGCCGAAGCCTTGGTAAAGGTTACGACAAGATTTGCCACAACCACCATTGCAAGCAGGATTTGAGTCATGTAGTTTACAAGGGCGATGATTTCACCCGTCTGCATATCACCTGAGTTTACCTGAGCGCCGCCGAACCAGACTATAGCCACTATGGCGAGGTTAGTTATCGCATAGGTCAGCGGACTGAGAGCGGCAGAGAGAAGCCCCACGCTCTGAGCTGTGGAGGCGAGTTCGTCGTTTGCCTTGTAAAATTTTGCGTTTTCTTTATCCTCTTTACAAAATGCCCTTATTACCCTCGCTCCGGACAGCCCCTCTCGGGAGATGAGCGACAGCCTGTCGAGGCGCTTTTGGATGAGCTTGAAAAATGGCACGCTGCGGCTCATTATCAGGTATAAAACAAGGGCGACGGCGGGTGAAGCTATGAGGAAAATCAGCGAAAGCTGAAGATTTATGCTAAAGGCCATAATCATAGCCCCTATTACTAAAAACGGAGCTCTTATAACCAGTCTTATCAGCATAGCCACGGCGTATTGGAGCTGGTTTATGTCGTTTGTCATTCTGGTAATGAGAGACGGAGTGCCTATCTTGTCGATTTCGGCGTGGGAGAGGGTGTTGATGTGCCGGAAAAGCTCATTCCTCAGCTTAGTGCCGCTGCCCTGGGAGGCGATGGAGGCGCTTTTTTGGCAGACCAGCGCACTGCACAGACCTACCGCCCCGAGCAGAATCATCACTCCCCCCTGTCTAATCACATAGCCGGTGTCGCCGCTTGCCACTCCTACGTCTATAATATCCGCCATTACAAGGGGGACGATCAGCTCAAATATAGCTTCCAGCAGCTTGCACGCAGGACCGATGGTGAGCTGAAGCTTGTAGCCCTTGAGGTATTTAAGTAATTTTCTCATAAGCTCCCTTCCTTTATCCACATTTCCACATTTTAGTGTTGATAACTTTTTAACCGCACATTGTGCGGTTGCATATCTATACTAATATATTATTGTTGACCTTTCAAGCTATTTTCCTCTTTGCAGTAAAATTTTTCCCTTTAAACGCATATGCTTAAAAAGAGATGAGAAAAGGACAAGGAGGAAGGCAGTGAAAAGGAGATTTGTATTAAACGCCGTAATAATGACCGGCTCGGCGTTGCTTACGCACACGATGGCAGCTGGATTTAGGGTTTATATGTCCAACGCCATAGGCTCGAGTGGGATAGGACTTTATCAGCTGATTTGTACTATATATTTCTTTTGTGTGACTTTTTCCACCTCGGGAATTACCCTGATTACCACGAGGACGGTAACGGAGTGCTTTGCAAAGGGGGATAAGGGCAGAGGGCGGAGATTTACGATTCTGGGGCTTTACACGGCGCTGGGGTTGAGCGCGGTTTCCTGTGCTGTGCTGTACATATTTTCAGGTGAGATAAGTCAATATGTTCTGGGCGATGTCCGCGCGGGACTTCCGCTGAGGGTAATGGCGCTGGGGCTGCCGTTTTTGGCGGGCTCGGCGTGCTTTAGGGGATATTTTCTCGCCAGACGAAAGGCATATATAAACGCCGGAGAGCAGCTTTTGGAGCAGGTGGCGGAGATAGTGATTTTTGTTATAATCTCATCTTCGCTTGCAAACAAGGGGGTGGAGTACGCCTGCTGTTCGGTTGCCATAGGCGCTACGGGAGCGGAGGCGATTTCGTTTTTATATACCTATATTTTATACAGGAGAGATGTGGGCAAGCTTGGGGTAAGACCCGGTAGGGGGACGGGATTTTTCCAAAAGGCGGTATCTATAGGCGTGCCGGTCACGCTCTCGTCAACCGTGCGCACGGGGCTGAGCGCAGCTGAAAATGTGCTGATTCCCAGAGGGCTTACAGCTTTTGGCTTCAGCTCTGAGCAGGCTCTGTCAAAATACGGAGTTATCGCCGGTATGGCCATGCCGCTACTGACCTTTCCCGCCGCGTTTTTGCTGTCGTTTTCCTCATTGATGATACCCGAGCTTACAGACGCCGCAGCCAGGCTCAGGCAGGCGTCTATAAGGTATATGACCGAGAGGGTGCTGCGCTTTGCACTGTTGTTTTCCGCTCCGGCAGCGGCGATATTCTTTTTCTTTGCCGACGGAATAGGCAGGCTGCTGTTTACCGAAGGGGAGGTTATAGTGTATATCAGGCTGCTTGCGCCGATAGTGCCGCTGTTTTATCTTGACGCCGTAATTGACGGTATGCTCAAGGGCTTGGGCGAGCAGCTTCGTTATCTGGGGTATAACATAATAGATTCTGCGGTTCGGGTAGGACTGATAGCGTTTGGACTGCCGTTTTTTGGGGTAAAGGGATTGATAGCGGTTTATTTTATCAGCGGAATACTCAACACGGGACTGAGTATGCTCAGACTTATAAAGGTGGCGAGAGTGGATTTTAAGCCGATAAATTGGGTGATAAAGCCGCTGGTGTCTGCTTGCCTGCCCTGCTTGCTGCTCTCGCTTGTACAGAGGATTTTCCCCTTTTTGCACAGCGGTTTCGGCACGGTGATTTTGGTTTTGCTGAGCGTTAGCGCTTGTGTATTTTTGATGTGTAAAACCGGAGCTGTAAATAAAAACGAGCTGAATATCAGAGGGTGGCGCTGATTTTAATTATCGGAGTATATTGTTAAAAAAATAACAAGCTGTTCGCACAAGCAACGAAATTGCCCTTATAATTCTTAGGAATTGTTACAAATGCACAAACTATTTTAATTTCGGTATTTTGACCTTTTATACAAATGATTACGTCCTTGTAACCCGATTGTAGGGAAAAGGTATCAAAAAAGTTTTAATAAACTGTTAAAAAAACGCTTGTTACTGAGTTTTTTTGCCGTTGGACAGGCGTTTTTGAAACTTTACAAAATTGTTACAGTCGGTTACAATAGTGCACGTCGTTAAAAATTGACGATGGATTTTACACTTGTATAAAGGAGGCGATGAGGGAGATTACCCTCTGAGTTTTATGGTTTTAAGTACCAAAAAAGTTATGACGGCGACGATTGCGGTTGTGATGAGCGCTATCACGACGTTATCTACGGTGTCGGCTGCAGTTGACAGCGATAACGGTTTACCCGAGAACCTGACTGTAGAGGAAGCTACGGCAGCTCATTATGAGTCGGCCAATAATTATTATACCGGAAAAGTTTCAATAGATAAAACCTCTATGACGCTCGGTGTAAAAGAGAGCTGCACACTTCAGGCTGTAATCACAAATTCAAATAATCCGCTTCAGAGTGTGTCTTGGAGCAGCAGTAATCCGAAAATTGTGACAGTAGATTCAAACGGCAAGATTACAGGAGTAAGCGTTGGCAGCGCAACTATAACAGCGGCGCTTGAAAACGGAAGTACGAGCAGTTGTAAAATAACGGTAAAGAAAGCTCCGACTTCCTTGGCATTGAATATAAGCAGCCTTACAATGGGAATCGGCGAGACCTTCGATTTGAACAGGGTGCTGCCCTCGGACCGCGGTTCATACAGCGTGACCTATTCAAGCAACAATACAAAGGGCGTAAAGGTCAACACCAAAAACGGAATAATCACAGCAAGGGGCTGGGGCACAGCCACAATCACAGCAAAAACCTACAACGGAAAAACAGCCACCTGCCGTGTAAAGGTGCTGAAGGCGCCGACCTCGCTTTCCCTTAACAAAACAAGTATAACAATGGGAATCGGCGAGACCTTCGACTTGAACAGGGTGCTGCCCTCGGGCACAGGCGCATACAGCGTGACCTATTCAAGCAACAACACCAAGGGCGTAAAGGTCAACACCAAAAGCGGGCTGATTACCGCAAGGGGCAGGGGCACAGCCACAATTACGGCGAAAACCTACAACGGAAAAACAGCCACCTGCCGTGTGAAGGTATTGAACGCACCGACCTCGGTTTCCCTTAACAAAACTAAATTAACCATGGATATAGGCGATACCTTCGATTTGAACAGAGTGTTGCCCTCGGGTACAGGCGCATACAGCGTGACCTATTCAAGCAATAACACAAAGGGTGTAAAGGTCAACACCAAAAACGGAATAGTCACCGCAAAGGGCTGGGGCACAGCTACAATTACTGCTAAAACCTACAACGGAAAGACGGCAACCTGCCGTGTGACGGTAAATAAGCCCAAAACCTATACGGACGACGACCTGTTTTGTCTTGCAGCGGTTATATGGCAGGAGGCGGGCGCTTCGTGGATAAGCGACAGAGTTCAGCTGATGGTTGGAAATGTTGTATTGAACCATGTTGCCAACCCCGCTTTCCCCGACACCATAAGAGAGTGCATCACAAGACCTTATGCTTATGGAACAATGGCGTGGACAGGGGTAAAAATCCCGACCGCAAATGACCCGATTACAAAAGCCGCAATCGACAGATGCTATGCAAACGCGAAAAAGCTTTTGGAGGGATACAGGATTTTACCTTCAAACGTAATTTATCAGGCGGGCTTCGTTCAGGGAAGCGGAGTTTACGCCTATGAGGGCGGAATGTACTTCTGCTATCAATAAAATAAGATTATATTCGGCGAGATGTGGCTAACACACCTCGCCGAATTTTTTAAATTTTCGCCTGCGTGACGCGCTCGTTTGATCACGCCTACAGAGGCGGAAACATCGGTGACTTGGCTAAACTGTTCTAAAAAATTCAGAGCCTGCAAAATTACTTTGCAGGCTCTAAGTATTTTTAGGCTATGATTTTATGATTGCCTTGTATCTGAGATTGCTTTTAAAAATTCCGTGATGTCCTCCTTGGGGTTGAGCGGATAGAGTAGTCCGTAGGGAATGGTGAAGTCCCAGTCCACCGGAATAGTCTTGAGCGAGGGGTGTATGTCGCTCCAGCACTCTATATTCAGCAGCAGCTTTCCGCTTTCGACGCAGCGATTAAATACGGTGATATCGTAAAACTGGGTCGTGTCCTCAATCTTGATCTGTGGGTGGTTTATCTCGAGCTCGTCCCTGAGAGTGTCGTTAAGAGGGGAGTCCCCGCGTTTGACCATCATCAGGGTTTCGCCGTAAAGGTCGGTGATTTTTAGCTTCGACTTTTTTGCCAGCGGGTGGTAGGTGGGTACGGCGATACATTTTTTGTATCTGCCCAGGGCGTAAAGATTGCAGCGGTCAAGCCATCTTGTGGAATCGCATACTCCCACTATAAAGTCGAAGCTCTCGCCTATTTGGTCTATTACCGAGAGTATGCCCTCGTGATTGTCCTCAAAAGGTATAATTTGAATTTTAAAATTCGGAAACCGCTCGCTGACCTTGTACCAAATATCCATAAATGCCTTGCAGGGGTTGAGCATCGAGGTGCCTACCCGCAACACCCTCTGCTGTGCATTTGCGGCAAATCTGGCTCGCTTTACAGCTTCCCCGGCGGCGGCAATCAGAGCCTTTGCGTCCTTGTATATCGACTGACCGCCCGCAGTCAGGGATATACCGTGGGTGGTGCGGTTTATCAGGCTTATTCCCAGCCGCTTTTCAAGTGTGTTCATCTGCTTCATTACGGCGGTAGGCGAGAGATAGAGCTTATCCGCCGCCTTGTTAAAGCTTCCGCAGTCTGCAACGCATATAAAGGTATCGAGAAGAGGGTCATACATAGTATCACTCCGTATAAACTTTTGGTTGATGCTATTGTAACCCTTTGGGAATTCCCTGTCAAGCTGTTTTCTGGTATACTAAAAGTACAAAAAACAAAGGAACGGAGGCGGTAAAATGTCGGCAATGGTCATATATTTTTCCAGAGCAGGATTCAATTATGTCAACGGAGAAATAAAGTGGCTTGATAAGGGCAACACCGAAAAGGCTGCCGAGATGGTGGCGCAGCTTACGGGAGCACGGCTGTTTAAGGTTGAGCCGCTGTGTCCGTACTCTGAGGATTACTCGGAGTGTATAGAGCAGGCTAAGGACTACCAAAGGAGGGACGCTCGCCCTGAGATAGTGGCCTACCCCGAAGGGCTTGAAAACTGCGACGAGATCTATCTCGGCTATCCGAATTATTGGGGGACTATGCCCATGCAGCTTTTCACGCTTTTAGAGAATTGTGATTTTTCGGGCAAGACAATTTATCCGTTTTGCACCAATGAGGGCAGCGGAATGGGCACTAGCGAGAGCGATATAAAGAGGTTGTGTCCCCACTCTACAGTAAAAAAAGGCCTTGCCATACATGGAGCAAGGGTAGATACAGCAAAAGCAGACATAGAAAAGTGGTTGAAAGGAGAAGCAAAATGAAACAGCAAGAGTTAAGCGTATTCCCGATGGGAGAGAAAAATGAGGCGTTTGCACAGTACTTCACAGGTCAGAGCTATTTAAACATGCTCACTACAGAGCAAGTCGGAATAGGCAACGTGACCTTTGAGCCCGGCTGCCGCAATAACTGGCACATTCACCACGGCGGCGGACAGATTCTTCTGTGCACAGCCGGACGCGGCTATTATCAGGAGTGGGGTAAACCTGCACGGGAGCTTCACCCCGGAGATGTAGTAAATATTCCGCCCGAGGTAAAGCACTGGCATGGTGCAGCGCCGGACAGCTGGTTTGCACATCTTGCGGTTGAGGTGCCCTCGGAAAACGGTTCAAACGAGTGGCTTGAGCCTGTGAGCGATGAGGAATACTCAAAGCTCGTATAACTGACCGCTTAAAAGAATCGGGGGAGCCGCATTGAGACCACAGCGCAGGCGAGAGCAGGCTGTATATAAAGATAATGATGGGTTGTGTGAGATTTAATAGGCTTTTACTGGTGTTGTGCGCTGTATGACGGACAATGGCTTCCCCGAGATTTATTTTTAATTAAGCTTGATAAACACGAAATGGAGTTGATAATATGGCTAAGGTAACTGCGGGACATGATGAGCTGGGAGAGCTTGCTCCCAAATTTGCAGAGCTTAACGACGACGTTTTGTTCGGTGAGGTTTGGTCGAGGGAGGATAAGCTCTCGGCAAGGGATAGAAGCCTTATCACCGTTTCGGCGCTGATGGCGAGCGGTATATTGGACTCCTCGCTGAAATTTCATATTCAAAATGCAAAAAATCACGGGGTAACAAGTACGGAGATGTCAGAGGCGCTTACTCACCTCGCTTTCTATGCAGGCTGGCCAAAGGCTTGGGCTGCGTTTAGAATGGCGAAGGAGGTCTATGGTGAATGAGAGCTATAGTAATTTATTATTCGCTCGGAGGAAATACTAAGAGGATAGCAAGGCTTATTTCGGACAGGCTCGGTGCAGACATGGCAGAGATTGAAACCGTGCAGGAATACACCGGGAGCTATAATGACATCGTAAACCAGGGTCAGCGTGAAGTTAATAAGGGATTTATGCCGGATATCAAGCCGTTATCGGTTGATTTGTCTGCTTATGACACGGTGATTTTAGGTTCTCCCGTTTGGTGGTACACCTTTGCCCCGGCGATGAAGACCTTTTTGAGCAATGCTGACTTGAGCGGAAAGGCAGTGTATGCCTTTGCCACCAATGGCGGCTGGCTCGGAAACACGATAGAGGATTTTCAAAATGCCTGCGCCGGTGCGGATTTTCGCGGAGGGCTCGACATACGCTTTGATACCAAAACGCTCAAAACACCCGAGGATAAGATAATAAAATGGGTTGACGAGATAAAAAATAAATAACGGAGGTAAGACCATGGAGTATGTAACACTTAACAACGGAGTGAAAATGCCGATTTTGGGTTACGGTGTTTATCAGGTAGACCCGAAAGAATGTGAGCGCTGCGTGTCGGACGCATTGAGCGTCGGCTACCGCTCAATCGACACCGCACAGGCATACGCAAACGAAGAAGGAGTAGGCGCTGCGGTGAAAAAGAGCGGAATACCAAGAGAGGATATCTTCCTCACAACAAAGGTGTGGATTAGCAATGCAGGCTATGACAAGGCGAAGGCATCTATCGACGAGTCGCTTAAAAAGCTTCAGAGCGACTATGTGGATCTTCTGTTGATTCACCAGCCTTTTGGCGATTATTACGGCACCTACCGCGCTATGGAGGAGGCGTACAGGCAGGGCAAGGCAAGGGCGATAGGCGTGAGCAATTTTTATCCCGACCGCTATATTGACCTTGCCGGATTTAGCGAGATCGTTCCCGCCGTAAATCAGGTTGAAACCCATGTGTTCCAGCAGCAAAAGGTTGCCAGAGAAGTGCTTGAAAAGCATGGCACTCAGATAGAATCGTGGGGTCCGTTTGCAGAGGGCAAAAACGATTTCTTTAACAATCAAACCTTAAAGGAAATCGGTCAGGCTCACGGCAAGAGCGTAGCTCAGGTGGCTCTGAGATTCCTGGTTCAAAGCAGAGTGGTGGTTATTCCGAAATCTGTACGCAAGGATAGAATGGAGGAAAACCTGAATATATTTGACTTTGTTTTAAACGACGAGGAGATGAAGGCGATAGAAGCCCTCGACACAGCTCAAAGCCTTTTCTTCTCGCACTATGACCCGCAAACCGTAGAATGGTTTGTCAGCTTTGGCAAGTAATATTAAAAAATAAGCGCCCCGACAAGGCGAATTTTTGATGTCTTGTCGGGGCGTTGTTTGCTGTATGAGACTCATCAGGCTCTTTCGCAATAAACGACGTATCTGTAATCCGAGTAGCCGTAGGGGTGGCAGGTCAGCAGGGTGAGCATATCCTTTCCGGGCTGGATTTTTACCTTGTCCGATTCGGTGGGGAGTATAACCTCGGTTTTGACTACCTTATATTCGAGCGTAGTCCACAGGTTTGTGATATACACTGAATCGCCCTCGTTTAAAAATACAATATTGTCAAACATTGTCTTGTTAATAACTCCTCGGTGCGAGGCGAGCACGGCGTTGGTGTTATTTCCGCCTATCGGCATTGAGGTTCCCGTCATCTGGGCGGCGCCCAGCCACATATTGTTGGCGCTTGCACCCAGGTATATCGGCATATTCAGGTCGATTGACGGAGCGCTTACATAGCCGAAAATATAATCATAAACGCTGTATTCGGCGAGGTTGAAGCTTTCCTGCTCGTAGCAAAACGGATCTACAAGCTGTTGGCCGGACTCGAAAAGCTCATGGTTGTATTTTACCATTTCGGCGTAGAGCCTGGCTAAGAGCTTGGGGTCGTAGCCTTGCTTCTGACTCTGTTGTTCTATTTCGTCACCGCTTAATAAAGGGGTGTCCGAGTACTCGTTGTTCTCCGAATCCTCCGAGTCAGGGTCGGTCGGGTACTCCAGAGCGCCTGTGTTGGCTAAGTGCTGATTAAAATCGTTGATCTGATCAAGCTGTTCAAGCCCCGTGAAAAACTTTGCAACATTCGGATAAAACATTACGCAGACTCCGGCGAGCAGAAGGGCGACGCCGGTAATAAAGAGCTTTTTACTTTTCTTCATCCTGCCCTTGCTCGTCTTTTTTATTCTGTTCGGTTTTTTCCGTGATTTCTTTTCTTCCGTTTCCATTAAGCGATTCCTCCGACTTGCGCTTGCGGCGAAGTGATTTTCTTACAATTATTACTATTAACAGGATTATCAGTAACGCTGCTATTGGAATCATCAGCCACAGTACCCAGCGGGGCACGGTGAACAGCCCGAGCACGCTGACAGCGTCGCTTCCGCCATCGACTCGTTTGGTTATTGTGTTGCCCTCGGCGTCGGTGGTGGTTATTGTGCCGGATTCATAGTCGTCCTCGCCCGGGGTGTACTCCACTCGATGGCCTCGAACAAGCAGACGGTGGGAGTTGATTCCGTATGGCGTGCAGGTAATGAGAGTGCAGTAGTCCTGCTCTCTGTCGATTTGCAGGTCGGAAACATCACTCGGCTCTACCACTTTTATCTGATCAATCTCATAAGCCAGTACCTCGTCCAGAACGTGCAGGTAAAAGCGGTCGCCGAGCACGAGCTTGTCCAAATCGGTAAAAAGCATATTTCCCGGGATTCCAGTGTGTCCGGTGAGCACGCAGTGCGTTCCCAAACCGCCAATCGGCAGCGAGGTGCCCTTGAGATGTCCGATTCCCTTTTGAAGCTGAACTTCGGTTGCGTCGTGATAGATGGGGCAGGTCAGCGTAATGGCGGGGATTTTTATGTAACCCATCATCTGGTCGTTGTTTATCGACAGAGCCTTGTAATAGTCGTCTATGCTCTGCTCGGTTGCTTCTTCGGTGGGCTCGGTTTCCTCGGCAAAGGGGTCTTGCAGGGTGAGCTGACCGAGGGACTTATTGTACTCTATGGCAAATTCCTTTATCTCCTCTACTTCCTGCTTCTGCATGGCGGCTACCTGTTGCTCATACTCCGCAACTACCGACATCTGCTGAAAATAGCTGATGACGTTTCCCATGGCCGGGTAAAAAAGAACCGCAAGCCCGACAATCAAAAGTATTAAGCCGATTATTGTTTTGGCAGGCGAGCGTTTTCGTTTCTTTGTCTTGCTCTTTTTTTCATTGCCGCTCGACTGCGGTGCGGGGCAGGTGATTCCCTGTAAAGATTTTTTATCTTTCTTTTTCATTTTGCCCTCTTTTTAGATAATTTTTAGGTATTAAGTATATGGGTATATATTATAGCATAGCGGCGTTTTGAAAACAACATTGTATAAGTTAAGAAATTGTGACCTTGCGGCTTACCTGAGGTCGGCGCAAAAAAGGCGCAGAGTCCTTCTCTGCGCCAAAAGTGAGCTTATTATTAGTAATTTCCGCCGTATGGGTTGTTGTCTGTAGGGTTGCTTTGATGTTCGTTGTTTTGCGGATAGCCGCCGACCGGGTTGTTGTACTGATCTCCGTACTGGTTATAATTTTGCTGATTCGTGCCGTATTGGCTTGGGTTATTATAGCCCGAGCCGATATTCCCGAAAGCCGCAAAGGTGTTCATGTGGCGCTTTAGCCCGAAGGCGGCTCTCGCCTTTATGATAAAGGTGACAACTGCAAAGATGAGCATTATCAGCATTATCCCCAGCATGAGGATTGCGTCCGTTCCGGTTAAAGACCTGCCGTTAATGGAGATACTGATAATATTTCTGCCCTCGGTTAGAGTTGCCAGAAAGCCTATCAGTATAATTAATGTGGCAATACAGGCGAAAACACAAAATATTACGTTGTACACTCCGACAGCGCTTGCGCCTTTAACCGTGTCGCTGCGGCCGGTCAGGATTCCCTTAACGCTGAAGGAAAGCCTTACGAGCGCTATGGGATAGAAGAGGAGGGCTATTAAAATCACCTCTATTACAGAGACCAACACCAATACTATTGACATAGAAATATTATATACTGCGTCGCCGTACGTACGGAAAAGGCTTGTCGAGGCGAAACCAATACCTGCGAAAATTATAACCACAGCGAGGGTGAAAAGAATTAATAAAATTATGTAAAATACAAGGCTTATAACCGAAAGCACCTGCAAAGCTGTGATGGCGCCGGTGGGACTTTTGCCCTTTTTAGCCTGACTATACATTATCACATAGGAAAAGCTGTACAGCAGGGAGAAAATCACAGTGATGGCGATTGAGGCGTACTGGATTACAGCGTTTTGAGCAGCAGCGGCCTGGGTGGTGTATGAGGAGTAAAGGGGGCTTGTTGATAAGTAAGATAAAAGAATGGAGAATGTAGCGGAGATCAACATCTGAAAAATTGACAGCACGCCGATAGTCATAATCAACGGCTTTTGCAAATATTTTTTCAGGTGCTCCGCAGGCGATGGCGACATGACCTGTGGTGTGGTTTGATAAAATGGATTCATTTTGTTCTACCTCCAAATTTAATATATGAATATATTTTATATTAAATTTAGAGAAAAGACAATAGATTTGTCGGGTTTTCTGTCGGCTTGCTAAAGCCTGTCGGCGAGCTTGAAAATACACCTGTGTTGAGGTATAATCAGGTACAGATGAACCTATAGTTAAATGGGATAAAGCGTTTAAGCTCTGTAAAAAACTTGCGAAGCGGGGGATTGGCTTGTACACAAATGAATTGTTTGATTCGACGAACACCTTTTACAGAAACCCTAAGGGAGCCGTGGAGGAGGGCTGCGATATCCACTTTGCGATAATTCTTCCCAGAAGCCTCGGCTGCTACTGCGCTCAGCTGATGGTGAAGTATGACACCGACGCTGATTTTTCCTGCCAGAGTATGTTTTGGTGCGGAATGGCGAGCGATGAATTTGAGATGTGGGACTGCCACTTCAAGGCGGAGAAAATCGGGCTTTATTGGCATCATTTCAGGCTCAAGACCAACCAGGGCGATCGCTACCTGAATCCCGGCACGCCAAAACAAAAGGCGGTCCTAGACCGCTCGCCGGGATCTGTATCCTGGCAGATTACCTGCTACAAAAAGGGCTTTAAAACTCCCGAGTGGCCGCAGGGCGGTATAATGTACCAGATATTTCCGGACAGATTTTATTACTCCGGCGAGAAAAAGGACAATATATACCCCGACAAAACAATAAGAGAAAACTGGGGAGAGATGCCCGAATGGAGACCGAACAATAACGGAGAGATAACCAACTCTGACTTCTTTATGGGTGACTTAAAGGGCATAGAACAGAAGCTGCCCTACCTTGAGGAGCTCGGAGTTACCTGTATATATTTGAATCCGATATTTGAAGCGTATTCAAACCACCGCTATGATACGGGAGATTACAGCAAGATAGACCCGGCGCTCGGCACGGAGGAGGATTTTATCCATTTATGCGCTGAGGCAAAGCGCAGAGGGATAAAAATTATAAATGACGGCGTGTTCAGCCACACCGGAAGCGACAGCGTTTACTTCAATCGTTCCGGGCGGTACGAAACTCTGGGAGCGTATAATTCTCAGGAGTCCCCTTACTACCCTTGGTACAACTTTATTCAGTGGCCGAACCAATACAACTCCTGGTGGGGGTTTTACACCCTGCCCGAGGTCGATGAAACTAACCCCGAGTTTAACGAATATATCAACGGTGAAAACGGAATTGTGCGCAAGTGGCTCAAAGACGGCAGCAGCGGCTGGAGGCTGGATGTAGCTGACGAGCTGCCCGACCGATTTATAGAAAATCTCCGCGCAGCCGCCAAGGAGGAAAGCCCCGAGGCGCTTGTGATAGGCGAGGTGTGGGAGGACGCCTCTACAAAGCAGAGCTACGGCGGCAGGAGGAAATTTTTACTCGGCAATCAGCTTGACAGCGTGATGAATTATCCGTTTAGGGCGGCTATAATTGATTACATCAAAGGTGCTCCTGCCGAGGAGATAATGGATAGGATAATGTCGCTTGTCGAAAATTATCCGAGGCCGGTTTTAAATGTTTTGATGAATATACTCGGAACGCACGATACCGAGAGAATCCTCACGGTTTTGGCAGGTGAGCCGCTAAACGGCAGAGATAGACAGTGGCAGGCTGAACAAAAGCTCACCCCCGAACAGAGGTACAAGGGGATAAAGCTTTTAAAGATAGCGGTCGGTATCCAGTACACTCTCCCGGGTTTCCCCTGTGTATATTACGGAGACGAGGTCGGAATGGAGGGTTACAGAGACCCGTTCAACCGAGCCTGCTTCCCGTGGGGCAAGGAGGATAAGGCTTTGCTCGAGTGGTACAAGACCATGGGAAAAATCAGGAAGAGCTGCTCTGCACTTGCCGGCGGAGAGATGATAAACGCCTTTTCCTCAGGAAAACAGCTGTCGTATATACGACACGACAGTAAGACCGCAATATTCTGCGCCTTTAATACAGATGAAAATAACGCCGCTATCGACGTTCCTCCGGGATATCGAAACGGAATCTGCCTGGCAGGCACGAAGCTCGTGGACGGCAAACTGATTATCCCCGGAATGGGCTGCGCCTTTTTGGAGATAACACACCAGAATATATAACCGAGTCGCCGATGTTCCCGCCTTTGTAGGTGGCGTGATCAAACGAGCTTGTCACGCAGGCGAAGATATTTAAAGGGCAAGCAGAAGCGGCTGCGCGCCTCGATAAACGACGGGAGGCTGCGCTTGGCTGTGATGACTGCTTGATAGAACAGGCGGTGGAGAGGCGTTGCCGCAAAGCTTATGAGCAGAACTTGTGAGCGCCGATTACCGCGAGAACCGGACGGGACCATATCCATGCGCTTGTAGCCGTGTTCGGATTATAATAGTATATTGCACCGCCTGTGGGATCCCAGCCGTTTATGGCGTCACGGGCGGCTTTTTCTGCGCTGGCGGCTACGGGCTCGTCAATTTGCCCGTCGTAAAGACAGCTGAAGGCGCCCGGCTGGTAGATTACTCCTGAGAGAGTATTGGGGAACGAGGGGTGAGCTATCCTGTTGAGAATTACAGCCCCGACTGCTACCTGACCCTCATAGGGCTCTCCTCGGCTTTCAGCTGAGATTATTCTGGCGAGTAGTGCAAATTCGCTGTCTGTGAACAGTCCGTTCGAGCTGCCGGAGGCTATTCCGAGAGCTTCCAGGGTTTTGCTCCCGGCGATACCGTCGGGATTGAGCCCGTTGTCCTTTTGAAAGTTTATTACGGCGCTCTTGGTGCCCGAGCCGAATATGCCGTCAATTTTTCCATTGTAGTAGCCGAGCTCGGAAAGCTTTGTTTGAATTTGCGTCACCTCGTCGCCTCGACTGCCTTGTTTTGAAAGAGCTGCGACTGATAAAATTTGGACAAAGAGTAAAGTGAAGATGAGAATAAAAATAAGAGCTAAATATCCGTAATTCCTTTTCATAAATATCACCTGTAATATATTTGTACCTCCAGTTTTCCCTTAATAAAGTGGATTATGCCGAGAGAAAAGGAAGAAGTTAGCCTATTCGTCGAAATTCTTCAGTTTTTTCAAAAAAGCCCTTGACAATTAAAGCTAAGGTTGATATAATAAATGAGCTGTCTTGA
>CAMMVF010000028.1 GCA_946500295.1 uncultured Clostridia bacterium
ACGTTCGCCTGCGGCTTGCCGCAGATTTCACAGCGGCGCAAGCCGCTATATCACTTGCGCTTGCGTCGCAGGCGCATCACTCC
The DNA here is from genome assembly GCA_946500295.1 of uncultured Clostridia bacterium. Lineage (GTDB taxonomy): Bacteria > Bacillota > Clostridia > Oscillospirales > Acutalibacteraceae > UBA7067. Next base: position 84 of record CAMMVF010000028.1, read on the forward strand.
ACCGTTACGCTCTTTGCGAGGTTTCTGGGCTTATCTACGTCGTTGCCCCTTAATACAGAGGTGTAGTAAGCCACAAGCTGCATCGGGATTGCCGCAAGCATCGGCATCAAAGTATCATCGGTTGCGGGGATATCAATGCGATAATCGTAGGCGTTTTCGTCTATTTTAAAGTCCTCTCTGGTAATCAGCACTACCATTGCCCCTCTGGACTTTACCTCCACTACGTTGCTTACAGTCTTTTCCAAAAGCTCGGGTTGGGTAGCAACCGCTATCACGGGCATTCCAGGCTCGATAAGCGAGATAGTTCCGTGCTTGAGCTCTCCGGCTGCATAGGATTCAGAGTGGATATAGCTTATCTCCTTGAGCTTCAGCGAACCCTCCATGCTGAGCGCATAGTCAAGCCCTCTGCCTATATACAAAAGGCTGTCGGCTGTTATCAGCTGGGTCGAGATGTACTGCGACTTTTCCAAATCGTTTTTGAGTATGCTTTCTATAAGCTCGGGCGTATCAAGCAACGCGGAAGTAAGCTCCCTGCACTTTTCCTCGGTTATCCTTCCCTTTGCAAGCGCAAGCTCAAAGCCGAACAGGTACATAACAGCAAGCTGGACTATATAAGCCTTGGTGGAGGCTACCGCTATCTCCGGACCCGCGTGGGTGTAGATGAGCATATCCGCCTCTCTGGCGATTGTCGAGCCCTTGGCGTTGACTATAGCCAAGGTCTTGGCCCCCAGCGACTTCGCAAGCCGCAGCGCCGCAAGGCTGTCGGCTGTTTCGCCCGACTGTGAAATTATAATCACCAAATCCCCTTTTCCGACTATCGGGTTGCGGTAGCGGAATTCGCTGGCTATATCAACGGTTACCGGAATTCTCGCAAGATTCTCTATTACATATTTTCCTACCATCCCTGCGTGCATTGCAGTGCCGCAGGCAACTACAAAGATATTTTTAAAATTCTTGATATTCTCATGGGTTATTCCGCACTCGCTCAGGTTCGGCAAGCCGTCCTCAACCCTCGGCTTTACCGTCATGTTTATAGAATTCGGCTGCTCGTGTATCTCCTTTATCATAAAGTGCTCATAGCCGCCCTTTTCAGCCGCGTCCTCGTCCCAGTCGGCTGTCATGAGCTGCTTTGTAACTACCTCTTTATGCTCGTCGTAAATAGTCACTCCCTCGCTTGAGAGTACCGCTATTTCATCGTGGTCGAGCAGGTAGTAGTCCCTTGTGTATTTGAGTATGGCGGGTACATCGGAGGCTATGTAGTTTTCACCCTTGCCGACGCCTACAATCAGTGGGCTTTCACGGCGCACAGCATATATCTGCTCCGGAAAATCTTCAAAAACTATACCCAGCGCAAACGAACCCTCAAGCTCGCCTATGGTTTTGATTATAGTATCAAGCGGGTTGCCGTCGTAGTAGTAATTCAGCAGCTGAGCCACCACCTCGGTGTCGGTCTCGCTGACAAACTTAACCTGCTTTGAGCTTAAAAACTCCTTTAACTCCCTGTAATTTTCGATAATGCCGTTATGAACTATTGTCACCTTCGCTCCGCTGTGCGGGTGAGAGTTCACATCTGAAGGCTCTCCGTGAGTCGCCCAGCGAGTGTGTCCGATTCCCACATGTCCCTGAGGTCTGCCCTCACGCTCCATCTTAGCCTTGAGCATTTCAAGCTTTCCCTGCGACTTGCACACCTTGATTTTGCCGTTATCAAACACAGCTATTCCCGCACTGTCATAGCCTCTGTACTCGAGCTTGGTCAGCGCATGAATCAGCACCTCGCTGCAATCGCGAAAGCCTGCATAACCTACTATACCACACATATTATTACCTCCATACCGTTTTATCGGGCGGCTTTTAAGCCCTCTGTCTGCTGGTTTTCCATTATATTTTATTGAGAAGTTGCCTCATTTGTGATTAAAGGTTGGCACAATATCATGCAAAGCCGCCACGGTGTCGTCCGGGTCGTTGGCTATGGCGCAGTCCTCAAGCTTTTCGAGCTTGGTTACGAAGTCCTCTGCGTTGATATGAATTTGATTGCCGATGAAAATCTTCTTGTTGGGCGTTGCTTTCAGCCCCTCCTCGTCCATCAAAAGCTCCTCATAGAGCTTTTCGCCGGGGCGAAGTCCCGTGAACTTTATTTTGATGTCCTTATACGGTACTTTGCCGTACATTCTTATGAGGTTTTCCGCTAAGGTAGTGATCTTCACCGGAGCGCCCATGTCGAGCACGAATATCTCGCCGCCCTTTGCCATTGCCGCCGCCTGAAGCACAAGCGACACAGCCTCGGGTATGGTCATAAAATACCTTATAACCTCCGGGTGGGTCACGGTTACGGGTCTGCCGTGTTCTATCTGCCGCTTAAAAAGCGGAATGACAGAGCCGTTTGAGCCGAGGACATTTCCAAATCGTGTGGTGATAAAGGCGGTTTTCGAGGTGGAAAACTGCGCCATGTACTGGACTATCATCTCGCAGCACCGCTTTGTAGCTCCCATGATATTGGTTGGATTTACTGCTTTGTCGGTGGATATCATCATAAATTTCTCCACACCGTAAAACTCGCTTAGCGAGGCGACGTTGTAGGTTCCGATGACGTTGTTTTTTACCGCCTCCTCGGGCGAGGTCTCCATCAGCGGCACATGCTTGTGAGCCGCCGCATGAAATACAAGCTGGGGCTTGTATTGCTCGAAGATTATCTTCATCTTTTCCTTGTCTCTCACAGAGGCTATCAGCGTAACCACGTCGAGACTTTTGCCGTAATCCATCAAAAGCTCCTGCTGGATATCATAGGCGTTGTTTTCATATATATCAATTATGATAATCTGCTTGGGGTTGTAAACGGCTATCTGCCTTGCAAGCTCACTGCCAATAGAGCCGCCGCCCCCGGTTATCATACAGACCTTGTCCTTGATTATCTTCCTTACATCCTCATTGTCAAAGGTCACGGGGTCACGACCGAGCAGGTCCTCGACCTTGATGTCGTTGAACTGATGCATGAGCTTTGGCTGTTCCTCGTCCAAAAACAGCTCGCTCAGATACGGCACAACCTTGATAACACAGCTTGTCTCCGAGCATAAATCGAGAATATACCGGCGCTGAGCCTCGGTACAGGAGGGAATGGCAAAGAGGATTACATCTATATTCTCCTTTTTGGATAGCTCTATTATATCCTCGCAGTTTCCCTTGACCTCCACTCCCATAACTTCAGTGTGGAGCTTTTTGGGGTTGTCGTCAACTATTACGACTGGGAGATACTGGTTCGAGGGGTTGTTCGGGTCGAGACGGGCGCTTTCAATCTCACGCAGTATCATCCTGCACGCCTCGCCGGCGCCGACTATCATCGTGCGCTTTTTCATCTCTATCTGACCGTGATCGGTCAGCAGCAAAAACGTCTTTCTAAAAAAGAATCGAAACGCTATTATTCCGATGCTTATAGTTATAAAGGAAAGGGTGACAAAGGAAAACGCAGGTCCCTTGGGCAGGTATATCAGATAGGTTATCAGCAGTACGAAAACGCTGCTGATTCCCGTACCCAAAAGGCAGGACAAATAGTCCCTTAGCTTAAAATATCTCCAGTATTTGCTGTAAGCGCCGCTCAGCAGCAGCCCTGCGGCAGTCAGTACTATAAACAAGGTGGTAAAAACCACCAGCTCGGAGCTGTTTAAGGAACGCTGACCGTCTGTAAGCAGCAACAGCATGTAGTTGGAAAGAAAGCAGCCGATGCAGGCGACAAACATATCCGCCAAACACAAGACGAGCTTTCTGGCTGAAAAATTCTTCATCTATATATTACCTCTTATATGCGGCTGCACCGAGACCGTCGGCGCACATCCGCCCGAGATTTTGCATTTTTATACTGATTATAATATTTTGTCGATAAAAAGTCAAATTATTTACCATTTTAGCGCCTGTCAAAAGTCAACCAAAATTTTCTGCACTTTAAAGCGATGAACCCTTGACAAACCACGTGATTCGTATTATCATATCTAGTGTAAAATATTGATATGGAGACAGGCTATGCTCAACATTTATTCGGCACGATTTACAGACAGCGCTTACTTCGGCTATTACTTTTATAGCCGAAACACTTTGCCCTGCCCTGTTTTAGCTGCTGAGAGGTAGTTTTATTGTCGCTATATTAGGCAAATTAACGGGGCTTGCGCTCCGTTTTTTTTATGCGACAGGAAACCGGAGCAGCCCAAATGAAAGGATGTATATTTATGATTATAGTATTGAAGCCGGAATGTACCAAGGAACAGTTACAAAGCTTTAAAGATCAGCTCACCTCAGATTATGGCGTTAAGGTGAATATCTGGGAAGGGGTGCACTCCACAGTTTTAGGACTTATCGGAGACACCACCGCCATTGACATCGACTACATCAAGGCTCAGGACATAGTCGATGAGGTAAGGAGAGTTCAGGAGCCGTACAAAAAAGCAAACAGAAAATTCCACCCCGAAAACACGGTAATAGAGCTTTCAAACGGACTGAAAATCGGCGACGGCTCGCTGACAATCATGGCTGGCCCCTGCTCGGTAGAGAGCAGCGAGCAGATTTGCGAGATTGCAAGGGACGTAAAGGCCTCGGGAGCACAGATACTGCGCGGCGGCGCATTTAAGCCGAGAACCTCACCCTACGCCTTTCAGGGACTCAAAGCAGAGGGACTTGACCTTCTCAAGGAAGCCAGAAAGGAAACCGGTCTGCCCATAGTCACGGAGATTATGAGGGTATCTCACATTGATATGTTTGAAAATGTAGATATTATCCAGGTCGGCGCCAGAAATATGCAGAACTTCGAGCTTTTGAAGGAGCTTGGAAAAACCAAAAAGCCCATACTGCTCAAAAGAGGTCTCAGCTCAACCATAGAGGAGCTTTTGATGAGCGCCGAGTACATCATGGCAGGCGGCAACGACAACGTAATCCTCTGCGAGAGAGGCATAAGAACCTTTGAGACCTACACCAGAAACACCCTCGACCTCTCGGCGGTCCCCGTACTCAAGAGCCTTTCACACCTGCCGGTCGTAGTTGACCCGAGCCACGGCACAGGCAAGAGCTCTCTGGTAGAGTCCATGTCTATGGCGGCGGTAGCGGCAGGAGCCGACGGACTGATTATCGAAGTACACAACAACCCCAAGAAGGCACTCAGCGACGGCGCCCAGTCACTTACACCCAAGCAATTCGACCATGTGGCAAAGTCGGTTTTCGGACTTAAAAACTACCTGAACTCTCAGGCGAACAAATAAGATTAGGGTGACTAAAGGGGAAAAAGAATGAATATAGTAATTGTGGGCTTAGGCATTATAGGCGGATCTATGGCTATGGCCATAAAAAAATACACCGATCACTATGTTATAGGCATAAACAGAACGAGGGCGACTCTTGAAAAAGCTTACAAGTGCGGAGCTATCGACGAGATGGGCTCGGAACAGAGCCTGAGAAATGCCGACCTTGTAATTTTGGGACTGTACCCGGAGCTTGCCGTGGAGTACATAGAAAAACACGGAGACAAAATTAAAAAGGGAGCCATAGTCACGGACACAAGCGGCATAAAATCCGCAATCTGCCCTAAGATGGACGCTTTAGCCGAGCTTCACGGCTTCACCTTTATAGGCTCCCACCCTATGGCGGGCAAGGAGACAAACGGATTTCAGTCGGCAGATCCCGATTTGTTCAAGGGCGCAAGCTTCATCGTCATTCCCGGAAACGTGCAGTACTCAAGGGTCGAGGTCCTGTGCAAGCTCGCAAACGACATCGGCTTTTCGAGCTACCGCTTTACAACGCCCGAGGAGCATGACAGAATGATAGCCTACACCTCACAGCTCCCCCACGTTCTCGCCTGCGCCTATGTTTTAAGCCCGCAGTGTTCAAACCACCACGGATTTTCAGCGGGAAGCTACCGTGACGTATCGAGGGTAGCGAAGATCAACGCAGAGCTTTGGAGCGAGCTTTTCATGGAAAACCGTGAGCCGCTCACAAAAGAGATTGACACGCTGATAGAAAATCTCAGGCTGATTAGAGATCAAATAAACGCCTCGGACAGAGACGAGCTTATCAAAACCCTGCAAAAAAGCAGAGAAATTAAGGAGAGCCTCGACTGATGAAAAAGCTAAATGTAAATTCCGACAGAAGCTATGAAATACTGATTGACAGGGGAATTTTGAACCACTGCGGAGAGTACATCCGCCCGCTGATGAGGGGAAACAAGGCGATGATAATTTCAGACACCAATGTATTCCCAATATACGGCGGCATTGTAAAATCCTCGCTCGAGGCTCAGGGGGTTGAGGTTTACTCCCACATTTTCCCCGCCGGAGAGGGCTCGAAAAGCCTTAGCTCAATCTCAAAAATGTACTCCGACCTCGCCGACAGCGGCTTTTCGAGAAAGGATATCATCATAGCGCTCGGCGGCGGAGTAACCGGAGATATGGCGGGCTTTGCCGCTGCAACCTACCAAAGGGGCATAGACTTCGTACAGATCCCCACCTCCCTGCTCGCTCAGGTAGATTCCTCGGTGGGCGCCAAGACGGGCGTTGACATTTCTCAGGGCAAAAACCTCGTCGGAGCGTTCTGGCAGCCGTCGGCGGTGCTTATCGACCCGGACACTCTGAACACGCTAAGCCCTCACTTTTTCTCAGACGGCATGGCGGAGGTTATCAAATACGGCTGCATAAAGAGCAAAGAGCTTTTCGCAAGGCTCGAGCGCGAAAACGCCGCCGACATAATCGACGAGATAATTTACGACTGCGTAGTAATTAAGAGGGACGTCGTGCAGAGGGACGAGCACGAAGCCGGAGAGAGAATGTTATTAAACTTCGGCCATACCCTCGGTCACTCAATAGAAAAGGCGTACTCCTACACCGGCATCACCCACGGAGAGGCAGTGGGAATAGGAATGGTGATGATGACCAATGCGAGCGAGAGCGCAGGCATTACGCAAGCAGGCACTGCGCAGAGAATATCCTCCCTGCTAAAAAAATACTCCCTTCCCTGCTGCGATTCAACCCCGCTCAAGACGATAACGGACGGAGCGTTCGGCGATAAGAAGGCGAGCGGCGACAGCCTAAACGTGGTTTTGATTGACAAAATAGGCTCAAGCTTTACAAAAAAGCTCAGGAAGGACGAGCTTTACTCCTTTATAAAAGGGGGCTGTAAGAATGACTGATATAACCCTCTCCCCCTCGGCTCTTTCGGGAACTGTCACAGTGCCGCCGTCAAAAAGCGACGTACACAGGGCGATAATCTGCGCCTCACTTGCAAAGGGAAAGAGCGTAATCTCCCCCATAGAGCTCTCAAAGGATATAAACGCCACCATCGGCTGCGCCAAAGCCCTTGGAGCCGAGATAAGCCTGGAGGGCAAGACGCTGACCATAGACGGCTCTGCGATGTTTTCGGGCAAAAGCGCAAGACTCGACTGCTGTGAATCCGGTTCTACACTGAGGTTTTTCATTCCGGTTGCCGCCTTGGGCGGAGTTGAAGCCGAGTTTACAGGCTCGGGGTTGCTTCCGCAAAGACCTATCGGGGTGTATCTGGACTGCTTACCTGAAAATGGAGTAAAATGCGAAACCGAGGGCGGACTGCCGCTTAAAATCAGCGGTCAGCTAAAAGCAGGGGAGTTTTCCCTGCCCGGCAACATAAGCTCCCAGTTTATCACGGGACTTTTATTCGCTCTGCCCCTGCTTCCGGGCGACAGCCGCATAAGCCTGACCTCCCCTCTGGAGTCGTCGGGCTATGTGGATATGACGATAAATACAATAAAACGCTTCGGAGTGGAAATAATAAAAACACCGCAGGGCTATGAAATTCCCGGCGGACAAAGCTACTCCCCGACCGACTACATCTGCGAGGGCGACTGGTCGCAGGCGGCGTTTTTCATGGCTGGAGGCGCGCTTAGCGGCGAGGTCAGAATCGAGGGGCTTAATTTAAGCTCAGCTCAGGGCGATATGGAGTGCATAGAGCTGTTTAAGCGCTTCGGTGCCGTGGTAGAAGTCGGAGAAGGCAGCGTCACAGTGAGGAAATCTCAGCTTTACGGCATAAAAATCGACGCAAGGCAGATTCCCGACTTAGTACCGATACTGGCGGTTACAGCCGCCTTTGCCGAGGGCGAGACGGTGATTTTCGGCGCCGAGAGACTTAAATTTAAGGAATGTGACCGCCTTACCGCTATAGCTCAGGGAATTAACAATCTCGGCGGCAGGGTGGAAATCACCCCTGACGGACTTATTATTAACGGTATGCCAAAGCTTTCGGGCGGTCGTGCCGAGGGATTTAACGACCACAGGATAGTGATGTCGTTGAGCGTAGCGGCGCTTCGCTGTCAGGGCGATACGGTAATTACCGACAGAGAGAGCATAAACAAGAGCTACCCGAGTTACTTTGATGAATATTCAAAACTCGGCGGTATCATAAAAGAATAATTACAGATAGGGCAGGTGGAGATATGTCTAGCTGGGGAAACAGAGTAAAAATATCTATATTTGGCGAGAGCCACGGCGCAGCCATCGGAGTTGTGATTGACGGAGTTGAGCCGGGGCTTGAGCTTGATATGGACGATATATATCTTAATATGGGGCGCAGAGCGCCGGGCAAGGACCCTGCGGCTACTCCTCGCAGGGAGGCCGACAAGCCGAATATCCTCTCCGGGGTTTTAAACGGAGTGACAACGGGCGCACCAATCTGCTGTATGATTGAAAACACAAACACCCGCTCGCAGGATTACGGTAACCTGATGACAAAGCCGAGACCTGGTCATGCAGATTATACAGGATATATACGCTACCACGGCTTTAACGACATCAGGGGCGGCGGTCATTTTTCAGGCAGGCTGACAGCTCCGCTTGTATTCGCCGGTACAATCTGCCGCCAGCAGCTCAAAAAAAGGGGAGTTGCCATAGCCTCGCACATCAGCTCCGTAGGGGAGATTTACGACGCTCCCTTTAATCCGGTAAAAATCGACGATGAGCTGATACAGCGATTGAATCAAAAGAGCTTCCCTCTTATAAACGAAGGCGTAGAGTCCGAGATGAGGGCTTTGATTGAGGATGCAAGAATGAACCGTGACAGCGTCGGCGGAATTATAGAGTGCTGTGCCACAGGGCTTGAGCCGGGGCTTGGAAATCCGATGTTCGAGGGCGTGGAGAGCCTTGTTTCCTCGATAATGTTTGGAGTTCCCGCAGTAAAGGGAGTTGAATTTGGCACAGGCTTTAACATTACAAAAATGAGGGGAAGTCAAAGCAACGACCCCTACCGCTATGAAAACGGAAAGGTAATCACAAGCTCAAACAACAACGGCGGAATCCTCGGCGGCATAACCACGGGTATGCCGATAATAATGCGTGCGGCGATAAAGCCCACAGCCTCGATTTCTCAGGTGCAAAACACCGTTGACTTAAGCACCAAAGAAAACACAACCTTAGAGGTTCACGGCAGGCACGACCCCTGTATAGTTTCCAGGGCGTCGGTTGTTATAGAATCAGCGCTTGCCATAGCGCTTGTAAACCTGTATTGAGCGGAGGTGTAGGAGATGGAGCTTAAAGAGATAAGGCAGGAAATAGACAAGCTCGACCGTAAGCTCATAGAGCTTTTCAAAGCCAGAATGGACTGCGCGCGCAAGGTCGGCGAATACAAGCTTAAAAACAATCTTCCCATACTCAACACCGAAAGGGAAAACGAGATACTCGACAATGTCGAGCACTCCTGCGGAGAGTACGGCTATGCCGCAAGGCAGCTTTTCGCCTCAATAATGGAGCTGTCCCGTGCTCTACAGCACGATATAGTCGGCAGCGGCAAGGAGATGAGGGCGCTGCTTAAAAACAGCGAAAAGGAGCCCTCCCTTCCCCCTGACCAGCTCAGGGTAGCCTGCCAGGGAATCAGGGGAGCTAACTCCCACGAGGCGGCGACCGTGCTGTTTCCGGGCGTTGAGCCGGACTTCTACCCGAGCTGGAAGGATGTGTTTGCAGCGGTTGACGAGGGTCGCGCCGACTGCGGGGTCTTGCCCGTGGAAAATTCCTCGGCTGGCTCGGTCGGCGATGTTTATGATTTAATTTTAAAATACCGCTTTTACATCACCAAGGCTTTGGATTTGCCGATAAATCACTGCCTGTGCGCCCTCAAGCAGAGCGAGCTTGAGGATATAGAGCAGGTGTGGTCGCACCCTCAGGCGCTGTCGCAGTGCTCAAATTACATAGCCGACAACAAGCTCAAGGCTGTGCCGTTTTCAAACACCGCCGTGGCGGCTCGTGCCGTCGCCGAGGAAAAGCGCCTGAGCTGCGCCGCAATCTGCTCCGAACAGGCAAGCCGTGAGTACGGACTGAAGGTGCTCAAAAAGGGAATACAAAATTCCGAGGACAACAGCACCCGCTTTATAGTAATCTCAAAAAAGCTTTACATACCCGAAAACGCAGACAAGATAAGCCTGTGCTTCTGCCTGCCCCATGTCACGGGCTCGCTTCACAACGTGCTGTGCCGCTTTGCAAGCCACGGGCTGAACCTGACCAAGATTGAATCACGACCGCTGCCGGGCAAGAGCTTTGAGTATTTATTCTATCTCGATTTTACGGGCAATGTCAGGGAAGAGCACGTCATGAATTTAATGTGCGCCCTCTCCGAGGAGCTGCCGGAGTTTTCCTTCATCGGCAACTACAGCGAGAGTGCCGAAGGCACTTCCTCCCTACGTTCGCCTGCACAGCTATGATATAAAATTGTGCCAATTAAGGGTAATTGTCCTTTTTTGACTTTTTCACGTTAAAAGATCTGCTCCTTTTACGAGAGAAGCAGGTCTTTTTGCTATCTCCTGTTTTGAGTAAGCGCTAAAGATACAGTCCCTGATTGACGCTTATGTAAAGGCTGTAAAGTAAATATAAAAACGCTGTGCAGACTCTAAAACCGCACAGCGTTCTCGTTTAGTTTAAATAATACATTAATTACTCTTCAATTACTCTTCGAGTGTGAATGTCCTGGAATAAATCTCTGCTCCGTCAGCATTCAGATAAACATATTTGAGGGTAGGATTCTCAACATCGACAATTGATTTGATTTCCTTGAGATTTTCCTGAACTGTGTCGGCCATATCGTCAACGCTGTCAGCAAGCATCTGCACGGAGTCCTCTCCCATTTCCAACTGCTGTGTATATTGGTACTCGTAAACCAGACAGTCTCCTTCAGCGTAAGCATCTACAGCCAGCCCCTGAGCTTCAAATGAGCTTGAGATTTCCTCTATGGCATCGACCATCTCGGGAGATTCGATATACTCCTGAACCGAAGCAAAAGCCTTGCCGTTAGATCCGCCGCAAGAAGCAAGTGATAAAGCCATTACTACCGCCGCAAAAATTGCCAGAACCCTTAGTTTAATACTCTTCATGTTCTTCCTCCTAAAAAATAATATACCTTACAGTTACTCAGGCATATTAACACAAATTTAACATCTTGTCAATAATCATTCTATATTTCCGTTGCTAATGAAGAAAGCCGCCCGGAACTTCCGTGGCGGCTTTGTTTATTTTTCTGTTTATTTGGCTTTGTGGCAAACGCCCGAGGACGGGCAGTCCTTACAGCCGCAGCCGCAGCCCGATTTGCCTTTTTTCCTGTCACGTCTGAGCTTTAATATTATCAAAATCACAGCGACCAAAATAACTGCGCCGATTATAATAGTCGCCAAGTTGGAAATCAAAAACTCCAGCATATTATCACTCCGTAAATATTGTAATATCCTCAAACACTTACCCTTTTTTCCAGCCTTGTAGCTTCCTTATACGGTCGCAGCAGCATGAATATAATGAGCGCAAGCACGGCTGCAGCGCAGATTAAACCGATAATGCTTCCTGCATCGGCAACAAAGCCTCCTGTAAAGAGCGTGCCAAACTGGTAAACTATCAGAGAGACGGCGTAGGCAAATACGCACTGATAGCCGATGGCAAACGCAGTCCACTTGGCATTGTTCATCTCCCTCTTGATAGCGCCCATAGCGGCGAAGCAGGGAGCGCACAGCAGGTTGAATATAAGGAAGGAAAATCCGCTGACAGCGGTGAACGAAGCTGCAAGATTTGCATATACTGTGCCTGTACTGCCGTAGAGAACTCCCATTGTAGCCACGATATTCTCCTTGGCGATAAGCCCTGTGATGGACGCCACTGCCGCCTGCCAGTTGCCCCAGCCGAGCGGTGCGAATATCCAGCCGATGGCGTTTCCGATGACAGCGAGAATACTTGAGTCGATCTGACCCTCTTCAAGTATTGTAAAGCTTCCGTCCACAAAGCCAAATCCCTGCAGAAACCACAGGAGTATGGACGACAAAAGGATAATCGTACCTGCCTTTTTGATAAACGACCAGCCTCTCTCCCACATTGACCGCAACACGTTTCCTGCTGTGGGCAGATGATAAGCGGGAAGCTCCATAACGAAGGGAGCCGGGTCTCCCGCAAACATTCTGGTTTTCTTGAGCATAACGCCCGAGATAATTATTGCGGCGATACCGATGAAGTACGCACAGGGAGCCACCCACCATGCGCCGCCGAACAAAGCTCCGGCTATCATGGCGATAAACGGCAGCTTGGCTCCGCAGGGTATGAAGGTGGTTGTCATTATGGTCATGCGGCGATCTCTCTCGTTTTCAATAGTGCGAGACGCCATAATTCCCGGAACTCCGCACCCCGTGCCGATGAGCATTGGTATAAACGATTTTCCCGAAAGACCGAACTTGCGGAAGATACGGTCGAGCACGAAGGCGACGCGAGCCATATAACCGCAGCTTTCCAAAATTGCAAGCAGGATAAAGAGCACGAACAACTGAGGAACAAAGCCCAAAACAGCGCCTACACCGCCTACTATACCATCAAGGATCAAGCTTTGCAACCAATCGGCACAGTTTACTGATGTAAGCCCTTCCTCTATCAAAACGGGAAGACCCGGCACATAAATTCCGTAGCCGGCAGGAGCCGGCTCGGCAAATTCATATTCCTCCAAAACGTCCGCCGCCTGTACAAGGTCGGCACCGGTAGCGGTAAGCTCCTCGTCCGCCATTGTCTCCTCGTCAACCACGGTATATGAAACCTCGTCGGTTGAACTAAACTGAGACGTAAAACTTAAAAGTGCGGACTTAGCGGTGGCCGGGTCAAAGTCCTGCGCCTCGCTGTCAATAGCGATGGCGGCCGACTCGGAATCGACCCCAAACTCCTCCGAGCTTTCTATGAAGGCGTTTACTATGTCGGCTGCCTCAGTATATTCCTCTGAGCTTTCCTCGTACTCCGACTGACCTATTCCCAGCAGATGCCAGCCGTCTCCAAAAACTCCGTCGTTGGCCCAGTCAGTCACTATTGTGCCTACTGTGGTGACTGAAATATAGTAAACCAAAAACATTATCACTGCAAATATCGGCAAGGCTGCAAAACGGTTTGTAACCACCCTGTCTATTTTATCCGAGGTAGTGAGCTTTTTACCTTGCTTTTTCTTGTAGCAACCCTTGATTATCGAGGCTATGTAAGCATATCTTTCGTTTGTGATTATACTCTCTGCATCGTCGTCGTACTCCTGCTCAACCAGCTTGATATCATTTTCAATATGGTCGAGCACCGATTTGCTCAAGTTGAGCTGCTCACGAACCTTGTCGTCGCGCTCAAACAGCTTTATAGCATACCAGCGCTGCCGATTTTCGGGCAGGTTATGCACTGTAGCTTCCTCAATATGACCGAGAGCGTGCTCCACCGTTCCTGAAAAGCTATGTTGGGGTATCGTCTTTTCTCCCTTTGCTGCGACTACGGCGGCTTCAGCAGCCTCCATAACCCCGGTGCCCTTTAGGGCGGAAATCTCCACCACCCTGCACCCGAGCTGCTTTGCAAGAGCCTGGACGTTGATTTTATCTCCTCTTTTTTTCACAACGTCCATCATATTAATCGCCACTACAACCGGGATTCCAAGCTCGGTAAGCTGGGTGGTCAGGTAGAGGTTGCGCTCAAGGTTAGTTCCGTCGATAATATTTAAAATAGCGTCGGGGCGCTCCTGAATAAGGTAGTTTCTGGCAACCACCTCCTCAAGAGTGTAGGGAGACAGGGAGTAAATTCCCGGCAGATCCGTAATGACTACTCCGTCGTGCTTTTTGAGCTTACCCTCCTTCTTTTCCACCGTAACCCCCGGCCAGTTGCCCACGAACTGATTCGAGCCTGTCAGGGCGTTAAACAGCGTAGTTTTACCGCAGTTGGGATTACCCGCCAGAGCAATTTTAATTTCCATATTAATCCTCCTTCAAAATCTGTTAGTTTCGGCTAACTGTATGGCAAAAATCAGCGGATTACTCCACCTCAATCATTTCGGCGTCCGCTTTTCTAAGCGAAAGCTCGTAGCCTCTGACAGTTACCTCAACAGGATCGCCCAGCGGGGCTACTTTGCGAACATACACCTCTACCCCTCGGGTTATGCCCATATCCATAATCCGGCGCTTGACTGCCCCCTCGCCGTGAAGCTTCACGACCGTAAGCGTATCGCCGATTTTGGCTTGTCTCAGCGTTTTCATAAACTCCTCCTAAATAATCATATCATAATTTTTCCTGCCATCTCACGGCTGATTGCAACACGGGTACCCTTTACGTTGACAATCAGATTTCCCGCCAAGGATGAGACTACTTCGACCTTAGCTCCGGCGACAAATCCCAAGTCGTTAAGGTGCTGCCTTACTTCACGGCTGCCTCCTACCCGCATTATAATGTTTTCTTCGCCTGCATTTGCCAGCAATAACGGCATCATACCACACCACCCGTTTCAAGCTCAGATAGCCGACCCGATGTCAAATCGGGTCTAAAGTTAGCTTTGTCTAACTGATAATATGATAGCACTACTCCCATAATTTGTCAAGCGACACATAAATTTTATTGTGTCTAAAATATCTTGAAATACAACCCGAAAATATGGTATAATTATGCAGAAATTTATACAATGGTAAGGGTGTAGAAAGATGAAAATACACGAATCAGCTGAAAACTATCTCGAGTCGATATTAATGCTAGCTCAGAAAAAGGGCATGGTTCGTTCTATTGACATAGTAAACGAGCTTGAATACTCAAAGCCCAGCGTAAGCGTAGCCATGAAAAATCTAAGGGAAAACGGCTACATACAAATGGACAGCGACGGCTACATAACCCTGCTCCCGCCCGGGCAGGAGATAGCTGAGAGAATGTACGAGCGCCACGTGGCGCTGTCGCAGTGGCTGATATCGCTCGGGGTCGATCCCGAGGTGGCAGTAAAGGACGCCTGCAAAATGGAGCACGTCATAAGCAACGAAACCTTTGAGGCGATGAAAAAGGTAATAGAAAATTAAAATAAAATCTCTGCCTCCACTTTTCGGGGCGGGCGAGCGCCGTTGCAAGCAAGCCTTGCTTGCTAAGGGGCGCGGCCGCCCCCCTCCTTTCTGCCTTCCTCCAAAAAAAACAAAAAAAACAAAAAACACACAAAAAAAAATAAAA
>CAMMVF010000029.1 GCA_946500295.1 uncultured Clostridia bacterium
TGTTGAAAAAGGACAAAGACTGCCAACGTGAAAAAAGTTCTAAAAGGATACAAGCCCTTAATTGGCACAAATTTACACGGGAGCAGTGCAGTAGAACGTAGGACGAAAAAGGATTACTCATCTCGTAAAAGGAAGCAAGCTGAAAACAGGCTAAAGTCAAAAAAGGACACAGCCTTTTAATTGGCACAAATTTACACGGGAGCAGTGCAGGAGAACGTAGGACGAAAAAGGATTACTCTGTTGAAAAAGGACAAAGACTGCCAACGTGAAAAAAGTTCTAAAAGGATACAAGCCCTTAATTGGCACAAATTTACACGGGAGCAGTGCAGTAGAACGTAGGACGAAAAAGGATTACTCATCTCGTAAAAGGAAGCAAGCTGAAAACAGGCTAAAGTCAAAAAAGGACACAGCCTTTTAATTGACACAAATTTATACCGGAGCAGTGCAGTTGAACGTAGGATTAAAAAATTGTTAAATTTGTGATTTTGGTTTGATAAAGTTCGTGAATCGTGTATAATGATAAGATAGAGAAGGAGTAGAGAGCGTATGCAGGTGTATTTTGACAACAGCTCAACCACAGCGGTGTGCAAAGCGGCTGCGGATAAGGCGTATGAGATGATGATAAGCTGTTATGGAAACCCGTCCTCCCTGCACAGCTTCGGACTTGAGGCGGAGCGTGAGGTTGAAAGCGCACGCTCGACGATAGCCAAAAGTCTGGGAGCTTCGGACAGGGAGATTTTCTTCACAAGCGGCGGTACGGAGGCGAATAACCTCGCCGTGCTCGGGGCGGCACAGAGCAGGCGCAGACTCGGAAACAGGGTGGTGACGTCAGCGATTGAACACTCCTCGGTTTTGGAGTCCTGTAAGGAGCTTGAGAGACGGGGGGTTGAGGTAGTGTATCTTAATCCCGATGAAAACGGCAAGGTGAAAATCGAGGACTTGGAGTCAGCGATAGATGAAAAGACAATTCTGGTAAGCCTCATGGCGGTTAATAACGAGACGGGAGCAGTTCAGCCTTATGATAAGGTCGGAAGGGTTATAAAGAGGAAAAAAGCCCCGGCGGTGTTCCACTGCGACTGCGTGCAGGCCTACGGCAAATTACGCTTAAATCCCGAAAGGGCGGGGATTGACCTGCTCTCGGTTTCAGCCCATAAGCTTCACGGACCAAAGGGAGTGGGCGCGCTGTATATAAAAAGAGGGGTGAGAGTGAGCCCTCAGCACTTTGGCGGCGAACAGCAGGGAAAAATCAGACCCGGCACCGAGCCCGTGCCTTTAATAGCGGCGTTCGCGGCGGCAGTGAAGGAAACAGATTACTCAGCCGCAGATGAGGTTGCGAAGATAAGGGATTATATAAAAAGCCAACTGTCGCAGCTTGAGAGGGTGTATGTAAACTCGCCCGACGACGCACTTGCATATATACTCAATTTCTCGGTAGAGGGTATAAGGAGCGAGACAATGCTCCACTGCCTTGCGGAAAGGGAGATATATGTATCATCCGGTTCAGCCTGTGCAAAGGGCAAACCAAGTCATGTGCTCACCGCAATGGGCTTGAGTAAAGCAAGAGCCGACTCCGCAATAAGGGCGAGCTTTTCAAAGTACAGCACACTTGAGCAGGCGCAGTATTTCTGTGAAGCCATATCTCAGGCGACTAAGGAACTGGTGCGCCGCTGATAAACAATAGAGTTAAACCGAAAGGAATTGCATATATGAATGAACTG
The DNA here is from genome assembly GCA_946500295.1 of uncultured Clostridia bacterium. Lineage (GTDB taxonomy): Bacteria > Bacillota > Clostridia > Oscillospirales > Acutalibacteraceae > UBA7067. Next base: position 1,719 of record CAMMVF010000029.1, read on the forward strand.
ATTCTCATTAAGCTGGGCGAAATAGCCCTGAAGGGACTGAACAGAGGGAACTTTGAGGCGGTACTGGTTAAAAATATTAAGCGGAGAATCGCCCCGCTGGGCGGTTTTAAGGTCAAAACAGCTCAATCTACGATTTATGTAACACCCACAACTCCAAACTCCGATATAGACGAGGCTGAGCGCAGAATACAGACCGTGTTCGGCATAGCGGCGTACTCCAGAGCGGCGAGGGCGGAGAAAAATATAGACGATATAAAGCAGGTTGCCGCCGAGTATCTGGGAGATGAGCTTGAGCAGGTGGAGAGCTTCAAGGTTGAGGCGAAGCGCTCCGATAAAAAATTTCCGATGAAATCTCCCGAAATCTGCGCCGAGTTGGGAGGATACATACTTGAGCAGTTTCCCCACCTTCACGTGGACGTGCATAACCCGCAGCTGACTGTAACTGTGGAAATAAGAGACTTTGCGGCCTATGTTCACGGACGCTCCAAGCGCGGAGCCGGGGGAATCCCGGTCGGCACGGGAGGAAAGGCGGCGATTTTAATCAGCGGAGGAATCGACAGCCCCGTGGCAGCTTATATGATGGCTAAAAGGGGAGTGGAGCTTACAGCCGTCCACTTTGCAAGTCCGCCATATACCAGTGAGCGAGCCGAGCAAAAGGTGAAAAAGCTGCTCGAGATAGTCTCACGTTACAGCGGAAGAATGATAATGTACACAGTGCCATTTGCGAAGATTCAGCAGCAGATACTTCAAAGCTGCCCCGAGGAGCTGTTTACGATTATAATGCGGCGGTTTATGATGCAGATAGCTCAGAGGATAGCCGAAAGGACCGAGTGCTCGGCTCTGATTACCGGCGAGAGCCTCGGTCAGGTAGCCAGCCAGACCATCGGCGCTATCGCCTGTACCGACGAAGTCTGCTCAATCCCGGTTTTCCGGCCGCTGATCGGTATGGATAAGGAGGAGATTATCACAATCTCGAGAAAAATAGACACCTTTGAAACCTCAATCGAGCCGTACGAGGACTGCTGTACGGTCTTTACGCCAAAGCACCCCCGCACCCGCCCGGTTTTAAAATATGTCCGCCTCGCTCAGGATAAGCTCGACACACAGTCTCTCATAGACGAGGCGCTTGAAGGCGTGAAGATAACTAAAATCGGATTTGATCTATACAAGGAGAATTGACGATGAATATAGGAATTTATTCAATAAGAGGAGGAAAAGGCGGCAAGGAGCTCAAGCAGGGGCTTCCCAAGCTTATGACCGAGCTTAACCGCAGGCAATTCCATGTTCTTTATACAAACGACGTCGAAAACGACCCCGAAAGCCTGCTTCGGGCAGTATCCGCCACTAAGACGTCGAGCGACAATATAGATACAGTGGTGGTTTTGGGCGGAAACGACCAAAAGAGCGGAGGCAAGCTTTATAATACCTTATGTCAGCTTTGCAGCCCGGATTTCACGCCTGCAAAGCAGTATATAAATTCGTTGAATCAGGAGAAAAGCGAAGCCGATGATGCTCAGCCGCTGCAAGAATTAAAATCAAACGGTCAAAGCCGTTCAAACGCCGTGTCCTTAGGGGATGTCGGAAAGGGGTGCGAGGCGTACTGCTTTTTCTACGGCAAGCTGCGCATAGTCGCTCTGCCCGATTCCTCGGCCAGCGGGGTTGCGGCTGCGGAGATGATAAAGGAGGCTTTGGACTCTGCGTCGCTGCGAGCTCCGCTTCCCCTTGACTCTTTAGGCGAGATGGGGCTCGGCTATGAGATAACTCAGGTGATTGACGGGCAAAACGGAAAAAAGAAGAAAAAGGGCGGATTTATAAAGAGCGTTATACCGATGAAGGGCGACCGCCCGGCTGAGGTGATAAGAAAGCTGATACTGATTGCGGCGAGCCTGACGTTCATAATCACCGCCGGATTTTTGATAAATTATCTCGTTATCCAGCCGATGCTCAACGACAGCATGGTGGATGAACTGAGAGATACCATCTCGACTACCGAGCCCAGAGTCCCGGTAAACGAGCAGCCGACAGACGCTGACGGAGAAGTAGATGAAACGCCAAAATCCAGCAAAGATTGGGACAGCATAAAGGAAATTAATGACGAGATAGCCGCTTGGCTTACAATACCGGATACTCAGATCGACTACCCCGTGCTCTATCACGAAGGAGACGATATCGACGACCAGTATTATCTCTACAAAGACGTATACGGTAACTACTCCGGCTACGGCAGCCTGTTCATAGACTACCGTAGTAAAGGTGATGTTGACGCTAAAAATGTCATTATCCACGGCCACCACATGAGAGACGGACGAATGTTCCAAAACCTCATGGGCTACGGAATCTACAGCGGAGATTTGGACTATTACAAGGAGCACCCTGTTATATACTTTGATACCCCCGAGGGAGATGCAGACTGGAAAATAATAGCTGTGTACAAAACCAACACCCTTGACGAGCACGGGGAGTATTTCGATTATTTGACCGGCTCGTTTAACTCGGACGCCGAGTTTATGAACTATGTTTACCTCATCAGGGAGAGATCCCTTATCGACTGCCCGGTTGACGTAAACGAGGACGACCAGCTTTTGTCGCTTTCCACCTGCTCGTATGAATACAGCGAATTCAGAACGGTGGTCGTTGCGAGAAAATGCCGCCCCGGTGAGAGCGGCGATATCGACCTCGATAAGGCAAGGGTCAACCCCGACCCGCTGTGGCCGGACGTTTACTACAGCTCAAACGGCGGTACCAAGCCAAAGGTCACAAGCTTCTCTCAGGCTTATGAGGCAGGGGAGATAGACTGGTACGACGGCGAGGGCGACCTCAAGGGCTATGAAAGAGCCTTCACCCTGCACGACGCAGCCGATGCGGCGGCGGCTCAAAACAGAAACAGCTCTTCCTCCTCGTCGTCTTCTTCGAGCTCCACCATTAAGGAGAAGAGCATCAGCTTCGATTATGATGAGCTGACGCTCGACAGTATCGGTTCAACCGCTCGACTGACCGTAATTTGGAACCCCGACAACACCTCGGACAAAACCCTCAAGTGGACTACCTCGAATGTGGCGGTAGCCGATATTGATGCAGACGGCGTGGTGTACGCCATGGGCTCGGGTACGGCGGAGATAACCGCCCAGACTAAAAACGGCAAGGTCGCCAGATGTAAGGTGACGGTTCATCAGCCGGTTACGGAGATGTCGATAAATTACTCGGGATACGATTTTTACGAAGGTACGTCTATCCAGCTCACCGCGACGGTGAGTCCGTCCAATGCCACCGACAAGAGCCTCACCTGGTCGAGCAGCAATCCCTCGGTGGCAAGGGTCGATCAAAACGGACTTGTGACCGGTGTTTCGCCGGGTCATGCCGTGATAACTGTTAAGTCGAGCAATAATTTGACGTTGACCTGCGAGGTCAATATCTTAGATGTGCCATAAGCGGCGGTGATAGTATGGACTGTAATTTAATATTCTACTCCTCCAGAAAAACAGGCTATTGTGAGAGTGCGTTAAGGTCGGCGCTGGAGGGGAAAAAATACAAGATCACGAGGGTGCAAAGCGCCTACGCCCCCGAGATGCTCGGCGAGAAGATAAACGAAAGCCTGTGCGAGTGCAACCTGATTTTTGTTATCGGTGGTATTGACAGGGGAGACGGGCTCTCAACGCCGGACATACTCTCAAAGGCGTTTTCAAAAAACGAGCCGCTTCCCACAAGCGAAATGCTCAAAATCGGCGATGTTACCGAGGGCTACAAGCTCAGCTGTCTCAAGCAAACCATAGTGTTGCTGCCCGACAGCCCGGAAAAGATATTGCCGCTTGTAAATTTATCGCTTTCGGAAAAGAAAAGCAAAGAATAAAGCAAAATTATGGAGCTGCCAATGTGGCAGCTCCATTTGATTTCGGGGTGACAAGCACTGGCGGCAAAGCCGCAGTGAAATTGCCCTATCGGGCAGTGCAATTTGCGCTAAAGCGCAAGTGAAATATTTGATGAATCAAATGTGAAATTGCGCTTTAGCGCAGTAAAGAAAATCGCAAAGCGATTTAAATTTAAAGTAGTTTGATAGTGACTTTGATTTTATTGCCCGAAATCCAAACAAGTTAAAAACGAGCAAAAGTAATAGAAAGACAGAGAGTTTAGATTGGCACAGAATTATACGAGCGCAGTGCAGGCGAACGTAGAACGAAAGCGGCATTTGCCGCTATATCACTGCGCTTGCGCCTGTGCAGGGGAAAGCCTCTCTTGCAGGCTTCCCCCTCTTGTTCGGCAAAGCCGAACAATTCACCCCCTGTCGAGCGCTTAAACGCAAGGGGATTTCGCTGCCGCTGCAGCGACCAAAGGCTCTGCCTTTGGAAACCGCAAGCCTTTAAAAAGGCTTGACCTAAACTTTTATATTTGCTCGTTTTTAGCCTGTGCGAATTTCAGACAATATAACCTAAATCACGCACAAAAATCACGCACAAACTACTTCAATTCCAAGCCGCGTGCCGCTTCCACAACCGCCTGCGTATAGAAGATTTGTAATCGGGAATAATACTCCCGAGGTGAAGTCGATGAAGGTAACTAAGCAGGAATATTCAAAGATGACCGAGAAAGCCTCCCCGAACAGTCCGATTATTCTAAACTGTCTTAAGGCGTTTTTGTTCGGCGGTGGGATCTGTGCTTTGGGGCAGGCTCTGCTCAACGTGTTTAAGGCTATGGGGCTTGACAAGGTCAGCGCCGGCTCGGCTGTGTCGGTGAGCTTGGTGTTTTTGGGTGCTGCGCTCACGGCGCTGGGGCTTTATGAAAAAATTGCAAAGCACGCCGGAGCGGGTACTTTAGTCCCGATTACAGGGTTTGCAAACTCTGTCGTAGCGCCGGCTATCGAGTTTAAGTCCGAGGGCTATGTGCTCGGGCTTGGCGCAAAGATGTTCATAATAGCAGGCCCCGTCATAGTTTACGGTACGCTTGCTTCGGTGATTTACGGTATAATTTACTATGTGTTCTCCCTTTTTCCGCTGTGAGCGTCGTACAGACTTGCCAGACCTCGGGCGCTTGATTGAATTTTGATGTTCACAGGTGAAGGTGTTCGTCGCCGGGGAGGACTGCCGACGATTGGCACAAATCGTCCAACTTAGCCGGGTGTATAATAAAACCCTAAAAACAAAGCCGCACGTGAGTGCGGCTTTAAATATGTTAAAAACAGGCTTATTTTAAACTTTTTTTTGCAAAAACATTGACATTTAGGCTGGATTGAGATATACTTGTAAAATGCAACATAATGGCATAGAGTACCCCTGATATAAACCTTATGCGGAAATATTAGCACAGAAGCAACAAAAAATCAAGTCCTTTCTTCAAATTTCGCTTAATTCTATCCACGCTTTTCCGATAGGTTTTTGACGGCGGCGGTGTGCCTTAGGCTGATAAATAACTTTTTTGGAATGGAGTGAACGCCCAATGGTAAATGTCAAGCCTGTTAAACTTGGCAGCAGGGAGAGGATGAGCTTTGCAAAAATCGACGAGGTCATTGAGATGCCGAACCTCATCGAGGTGCAGAAGAAATCCTATCAGTGGTTTTTGGAAAAGGGGCTGAAAGAGGTTTTCGATGATGTCTCAGGCATCACCGACCACAACGGAAACCTTGTTTTGGACTTTGTGGACTACTTTTTGGATGTTGACCATCCGAATTACAGCGTTGTTGAGTGCAAGGAGAGGGATGCTACCTACGCCGCTGCTCTGCGTGTTACGGCTAGGCTTTTTAACAAGGAGACGGGCGAGATCAAGGAATCTAACGTCTTCATGGGCGACTTCCCCCTTATGACCCCCAGCGGAACCTTCGTTATTAACGGCGCTGAGAGAGTTATCGTATCTCAGCTTGTTCGTTCACCGGGCGTTTACTACAAGATGGAATATGATAAAACGGGCAAGAAGCTCTTCTCAAATACAGTTATCCCGAATAGGGGAGCCTGGCTTGAGTATGAGAACGATGTAAACGACGTTTTCTATGTCAGAATCGACAAAAACAGAAAGATTCCGATCACTGTTTTCATCCGTGCCTTGGGTCTTGGCAAGGACTCCGAGATAATCGACTACTTCGGAGAGGACGAGAGAATCCTCGCCACCATAGAAAAGGACAACTGCAAGGACACCGAGGAGGCAATGCTCGAGCTTTACCGCAAGCTCCGTCCCAGCGAGCCGCCGACGGTTGAAAGCGCACGGACTCATATAAATAACCTCTTCTTCGACCAGAGACGCTACGATATGTCCAGAGTCGGAAGATATAAATACAACAAAAAGCTCGGCATTGCCGACAGATTAAGGGGAAACAAGCTTTCCCAGCCGATAGTCAACCCCCGCACCGGCGAGGTTATGGCTATGCCCGGAGACGTTATAAATAAGCAGCAGGCTATGGAGATAGAGGACGCCGGAGTAAATATTGCTTATCTGGACGTAGAGGGCAAGGAGATCAAGGTCATCTCCAACGGAATGGTAGATATCTCAAAGTATGTAAACTTCGATGCAGAGGCCGAGTGCGGGCTCAACGAGAAGGTTTGCTTCAATGTGCTTTGCGATATTTTGGACAGCTGCGGCGATGATGAGACTGCTCTCAAGGAGGAGCTTGCCGCCAGACGTGCAGAGCTTATTCCGAATCATATTACAATCGACGATATCTTCGCAAGCATCAACTACTTCAACTGCCTCGCCAGCGGCGTTGGCTATACCGACGATATCGACCACCTTGGCAACCGCCGTATTCGTTCTGTAGGCGAGCTGCTGCAAAATCAGGTGAGAATAGGCTTCTCAAGACTTGAGAGAGTAATCAGAGAGAGAATGTCCCTGCAGGCTCAGGATACTGACGGACTTTCCCCGAACTCCCTTATAAATATCCGCCCTGTAACAGCGGCTATCAAGGAGTTCTTCGGTTCTTCTCCGCTTTCACAGTTCATGGATCAGACTAACCCTCTGGCTGAGCTTACCCACAAGCGCCGTCTTTCTGCTCTCGGCCCCGGCGGACTTTCCAGAGACCGCGCAGGATTTGAGGTTCGTGACGTTCACTACAGTCACTACGGCAGAATGTGCCCGATTGAGACCCCTGAAGGACCGAACATCGGACTTATCTCTTACCTTGCAACCTTTGCCAGGATAAACAAGTACGGCTTTATAGAGGCTCCCTTCCGCCGTGTGGACAAGGAAACGGGAGTTGTAACAAACGAAACCGTGTACATGACAGCGGACGTCGAGGACGAGTACATTGTAGCTCAGGCTAACGAACCGCTCGACGAGAATAACCGCTTTGTGAACAAGAAGGTAAACGGTCGTTACCGCGATGAGTTTGTCGAGCTTGAGGCTGACCAGTTCGACTTCATGGACGTATCGCCTAAGATGGTTGTATCCGTTGCTACGGCGATGATACCCTTCCTTGAAAACGACGACGCAAACCGCGCCCTCATGGGAGCGAACATGCAGCGTCAGGCAGTTCCGCTTCTTAAAACGGAAGCTCCGATTGTCGGCACAGGTATGGAGTACAAGGCAGGAGTTGACTCCGGAGTTTGCGTGCTCGCAAAGGATGACGGCGTAGTTTTAAGCGTAAGCGCAGACAAGGTTTTGGTTCAGTATGACAGCGGCAAGGTAGAGGAGCTTGAGATAACCAAGTTCATGCGCTCGAACCAGGGTACCTGCTTCAACCAGATTCCGGTAGTAGAAAAGGGTCAGCGCTTCAAGGCGGGAGACGTAATCGCAGACGGTCCCGCTACCGACCACGGCGAGATAAGCCTCGGTAAAAACGCCCTTATAGGCTTTATGACCTGGGAGGGCTACAACTACGAGGACGCCGTATTGATAAGCGAAAAGATAGTAAGAGACGATGTATATACATCTATCCATATAGAAGAATACGAAATCGAGGCTCGTGACACCAAGCTCGGCGCTGAGGAAATTACCCGTGATATTCCGCAGGTCGGCGAGGATATGTTAAAGGACCTCGACGAAAACGGCATTATCCACATCGGCGCAGAGGTTCATGCAGGAGATATCCTTGTAGGTAAGGTAACTCCCAAGGGAGAGACAGAGCTTACCGCTGAAGAGAGACTTTTAAGAGCTATCTTCGGTGAGAAGGCCAGAGAGGTAAGAGATACCTCGTTGCGTGTTCCCCACGGCGAGAGCGGTATTGTCGTAGATGTAAAGGTGTTTACAAGGGAAAACAGCCACGACGAGCTTCAGCCCGGAGTAAACAAGGTGGTAAGGTGCTACCTTGCACAGAAGAGAAAGATATCTGTCGGCGATAAGATGGCAGGCCGCCACGGTAACAAGGGTGTTGTATCGAGAATCCTTCCGGTAGAGGATATGCCCTTCCTGCCCGACGGTACTCCGCTGGACATCGTGTTAAACCCCCTCGGCGTTCCTTCTCGTATGAATATAGGACAGGTGCTCGAGGTTCATCTCGGCTACGCCGCCAAGGCTCTCGGCTGGCACATAATGACCCCGGTATTCGATGGCGCACACGAGTCTGACATTTTCGAGGCATTTAAGCAGGCAGGACTCAGCGAGGACGGCAAGACCTGGCTTAAGGACGGAAGAACGGGCGAGTACTTCGACAACCCCGTCACAGTCGGCTATATGTACTACCTCAAGCTCCACCACCTAGTAGACGACAAGATCCACGCACGTTCCACAGGTCCGTACTCACTCGTTACTCAGCAGCCTCTCGGCGGTAAGGCGCAGTTCGGCGGACAGCGCTTCGGTGAGATGGAGGTTTGGGCGCTCGAGGCATACGGTGCAGCCTATACACTTCAGGAGATATTGACAATCAAGTCTGACGACGTAGTGGGCAGAGTTAAGGCTTACGAGGCGATAGTCAAGGGTCAGAATATACCCAAGTCAGGAGTTCCCGAATCGTTTAAGGTGCTTGTCAAGGAGCTTCAGTCCCTTGCGCTTGATATTAAGGTTCTCGATAAAGACGGCGAGGAGATTGACCTGCGTCAGGACTTTGACGAGGATAACGACCTGCCGGTAGCTGCTGACGATGAGAAGCTTGAGCCGGGAGAGACAGTTGCCACTGACGCTACCCTTGACAGCTATATAGTTGACGACGATAACGATGATGAAAATATGCTCGATGATTCGTCCTTCTACTCTGAGGATAACGACCTGTTTGACGACTACGGCGATGGTGCAGGCAGCGACGAGCAATAATAGGGGAGGTCTTTTGTAAATGGAATTTAATGTTTTTGAATCAATAAAAATAGGTCTTGCATCTCCCGATAAAATCAGGCAGTGGTCCTACGGCGAGGTAAAAAAGCCCGAGACCATCAACTACAGAACCCTCAAGCCCGAGAGAGACGGTCTTTACTGCGAGCGCATTTTCGGACCTACCAAGGATTGGGAATGTCACTGCGGAAAGTACAAGAGAATCCGCTTCAAGGGCAAGGTCTGCGACAAGTGCGGAGTTGAGGTAACACGCTCAAAGGTAAGACGTGAAAGAATGGGTCACATCGAGCTTGCAGCTCCGGTTTCCCATATCTGGTACTTCAAGGGTATCCCCTCCAGAATCGGCCTTATGCTCGATATCTCCCCGAGGCTTCTTGAGAAGGTTCTGTACTTCGCAAGCTACATCGTAACCGACCCCGGCGAGGTCAGAGGTCTGACCAAGATGCAGATTCTCAGCGAGAAGGACTACCGCGAAATGCGCGAGAAGTACGAAAATGACTTTGAAGCAGGCATGGGAGCGGAAGCTATCAAAAAGCTTTTGGAGGAAATCGACCTTGAGCAGCTTTCAAGTGAACTCAAAAGCGAGCTCGAGGGCGCTTCGGGTCAGAAAAAGGCGAGAATCCTCAAGAGACTCGAGGTAGTCGAGGCCTTTCGCACCTCCGGCAACCGCCCGGAGTGGATGATACTCGACGTGGTTCCGGTAATCCCGCCGGATATCCGCCCGATGGTACAGCTCGACGGCGGACGTTTTGCGACCAGCGACTTAAACGACCTGTACCGCCGTGTAATCAACAGAAATAACCGTCTGAAAAGACTTTTGGAGCTTGAAGCTCCCGATATAATCATAAGAAACGAAAAGAGAATGTTACAGGAGGCTGTTGACGCCCTTATTGACAACGGCAGAAGAGGCCGCCCCGTAACAGGACCTAACAACAGAGCCTTGAAGTCTTTGTCTGATATGCTCAAGGGTAAGCAGGGACGTTTCCGTCAGAACCTTCTGGGTAAGCGTGTTGACTACTCGGGACGTTCGGTTATCGTAGTAGGACCTGAGCTGAAAATGTACCAGTGCGGTCTGCCCAAGGAGATGGCTCTCGAGCTGTTCAAGCCCTTTGTAATGAAGAGGCTTGTCGAAACAGGCAAGGTGCAGAACATAAGGGCTGCGAGAAAGGCTGTCGAGAGAGCACAGCCCGAGGTTTGGGACGCTTTGGAGGTTGTAATCAAGGGTCACCCGGTGCTTTTGAACCGTGCCCCGACTCTCCACCGTCTCGGTATCCAGGCGTTTGAGCCTGTGCTTGTAGAGGGCAGAGCGCTCAAGCTTCACCCGCTGGTTTGTACCGCTTACAACGCCGACTTCGACGGCGACCAGATGGCGGTTCACGTTCCGCTTTCTGCTGAGGCTCAGGCTGAGGCTCGCTTCCTCATGCTCGCCGCAGGCAACCTGCTCAAGCCCTCCGACGGCCGTCCGGTGGCTGTTCCTACTCAGGATATGATTCTCGGCTCCTACTACCTTACTATAGATAAGGACGGAGAAAAGGGCGAGGGCAAGATATTCCGCAATGTCGATGAGGCCATCATGGCTTATGAGACAGGCGTAGTGAGCCTGCACGCCAAGATAAAGGTAAGGCGCTTTGTCGAAATCGACGGAGAGCAGAGACACGGTATCATAGAAACCACCGTCGGAAAGATTATCTTCAACAGAGCCATTCCTCAGGATTTGGGCTTTGTTGACAGAAGCGTTCCCGGAAATGAATTTAAGTACGAAATCGACTTCCTCGTTCGCAAAAAGGAGCTGGGTCAGATTGTCGATAAGTGCATCAAGGTACACGGCACAGAGACTACCTCTGTTGTACTCGATAACATTAAGGCTCAGGGTTACAAGTACTCCACTCAGGGCGCTATCACTGTAGCCGTTATCGACGCTGAGATTCCGCCTGCTAAGAAGGAGATAATTCAAAAGGCTGAGGCTGACGTAGATAACGTCAGAAATCTCTTTAATCTGGGTCTTCTCTCCAACGAGGAGCGCTATACAAAGATTCTCTCCATCTGGAGCGAGGCTACTGATAAGGTTACAAGGGCGCTCGAGAGCAACCTCGGCCGCTACAACCCGATATATATGATGGCTCACTCGGGAGCTCGTGGTAGTATGAGCCAGATTCGTCAGCTCGCAGGTATGCGCGGACTTATTGCCAACACCTCGGGTAAGACAATCGAAATCCCGATCAGGGCTAACTACCGTGAAGGTCTGAACATCATGGAGTACTTTATTTCCTCCCGTGGTGCTCGTAAGGGTCTTGCCGATACAGCTCTGCGTACAGCAGACTCGGGTTACCTGACAAGACGTCTTGTCGATGTATCTCAGGAGGTTATCATCCGCGAGGACGACTGCCACACCCACGAGGGTCTCGAAATCTTCGACATCAGCGACGGCAAGGAGCCTATCGAGAGCCTGCACGAGAGACTCATCGGACGTTACCTGCTCGAGGACTTTACGGACGACGAAGGCAACGTGCTCGTATCTAAGGACAAGATGATGGGCGAGGCGGAAGCCGACATCATTGTCGGTGCAGGAGTTAAGAAGATAAAGATCCGTTCCATTCTCGGCTGCCGCGCTAAGCACGGCGTTTGCCGCAAGTGCTACGGCTCTAACCTTGCAAACGGTCAGCCCGTCACAATCGGCGAGGCGGTCGGAATCATCGCCGCTCAGTCAATCGGCGAGCCGGGTACACAGCTTACGATGCGTACCTTCCACACCGGCGGTATCGCATCTGCCGAGGATATTACACAGGGTCTTCCCCGTGTTGAGGAGCTGTTCGAGGCGAGAAAGCCCAAGCACCTCGCAATTTTGAGTGAAATTGACGGTGAGCTTCGCTTCGAGGAGATTAAGAACAATCTCCACGCCGTTGTATATAACAAGGAGACAGGCGAGGAGCGCTCCTACCTCATTCCCTTCGGCTTCAGCATAAAGACAGTAGATGGTCAGCAGCTTCGTGACGGTCAGCAGCTCAAGGCAGGAGATATGATAACCGAAGGCTCGAAAAATCCGCACGACATTCTCGCCATTCAGGGCGCAGACGCCGTTCAGGATTACCTGATTCAGGAGGTTCAGAGAACCTACCGTATGCAGGGTGTTGATATCAACGATAAGCACATCGAGGTTATCGTTCGCCAGATGATGAAGAAGGTAAGAGTCGAGGATCCGGGCGACACGGCACTGCTGCCGAGCTCGCTTATAGACAAAAGCGAGCTGTATGCCGCTAACGACGAGATTCAAAGAAGAATCGAAAACGGGGAGGAAGGTCTCAGAGAGGCTACCTACACCCAAACTCTGCTCGGTATTACCAAGGCTTCGCTGGCTACCGAAAGCTTCCTTTCTGCCGCATCGTTCCAGGAGACGACAAAGGTTTTGACCGACGCCGCTATCAAGGGCAAGGTGGATCCGCTGCTCGGTCTCAAGGAAAATGTCCTCATCGGAAAGCTCGTTCCTGCCGGTACAGGTATGCACCGCTACAGCGATGTTGAGATTGAGGAAAACTTCCCCACTCCCGCAGCTGCGCTTGCAAATGCGACGGATATAGCGCACGAGGAGTAATTTATAAGTATTAAAGCTATTACAGCGCCGGGATTATCCCGGCGCTGTTTTTGCGCACAGGATAAATATATTTGTTTAATTGATTTGATTTACTAAAACAATATACTGATTTTCTTATGTGATGGATGCTATAATATGGAAACAAACTCATTTTGTGAGGAGGATTATAATGAGTAAATTAAAAAAATCGGGAAAGCTGGTATCAATAGTATTGGCTGCGGCTGCGGAAAGCCTACGGCTTTAAAAATGATGTATGCGCCGTTGGCGCAAATGATGTGCCGCAAGCGACATTTGCGCCTGTACAGGCGCAGTGATATCTCAGCTTGCGCTGAGGTGAAATCTGCGGCAAGCCGCAGGTGAAATATTCGCCGATGGCGCATGTGAAATCGCACTAACGTGCGGTTGTGGAAAGCCTTCGGCTTTGGAATTTAAAGTAGTTTGTGCGAGACTTAGGGTTGTGCCCCGAGTCTCGCACAATTTTATAACGAGCAAAAGTTAAAAGGATGACTCTGTAATAAAAGGCAGGGGAGTTTTAACGGGCAAAAGGTATTGGAAAGACGGTAAGTATAGAATGGCACAAAGCTATACGGGAGCGGTGCAGTCGCACGTAGGAATTAAAAGGATTGAGACTGCCAACGTGAAAAAAGTAAAAAAAGGACAGCAAGTATAGATTGGCACAAAGCTATACGGGAGCAGTGCAGGCGAACGTAGGAGTTAAAAGGATTAC
>CAMMVF010000030.1 GCA_946500295.1 uncultured Clostridia bacterium
AAAGGCTCTGCCTTTGGAATCCGCAAGCCTTTAAAAAGGCTTGACCTAAACTTTAACAGCCTACGTTTTACTACTCTGCGTCTGTTATAATCAGTTCCAAGCTAAAATTTGAGAGTTTTTTCATTACTTATCAGCTTTTTAATGCGACAGCCCCGTCTTTTCATCATTCAAGCATTACGCTCTTTACAGATAGCTTTGAAAGCTTTAAAGAATATATATACATTATCAGCTCATACACAATTACAAAGGCGATAAATGAAATAATCAACGCCTTGAAATCAAAGTTGTACTCAGGCATAGCGTCCAGTTCGGCAAACACAAACTCAACCACTATTTTTAACAGCACATACTGATAAACCGTACCGACGGCAAATCCGAGGTAAGAAAACGGGCGGTACCCCGACAAAATAGCTCCGGCACATTCCTTTTGAGAATATCCAAACACCTTCATCATGGCATGAGTTTTGGTGTTCGCCTTAATAACGCTTGTAAGCGACAGCAGCAGGCTCATAAACGCTAAAACCAGCCCGATTATTATCATCATCCACGCAAAGTCCTCGCTCGCAAGCTCCCGCATTGACATCGACATCTGCGTCATGGCTGAAAAGCAAAAAGCCGAGAACGCAACAAAGAACACCAGTATTTTTCTGCCGCTGAGGGTATTCCTTTTTAAGTCTTTCAAAAACGGCAGTGCTTCTTTTTCTCGCTTGAATTTCTTGACCTTATACACCTGTATTTCCTTGAGCAAATCAAGCGGCGGCTTTTTAAGCTTTAAAAACGCATAAAACACCGACAGCAAGGCAAAAAACAGGGTTGGAGCTACGGTTAAACATAGAGCTAACCACAGATGAAGCTGCGGTGAAAACTCGGGCAATAGCCCTTCTGCATTTTGCACATTATAAAAGCTCGGCAGATAAAGCCACGCTCCCAAATATCCTACCACACTGCCCGCAAGCACGCTCAGCCCGAACACCCAAAAATTTCTCGCAACCCTTAGCCTTGAATAGCCCAGAGCCTTCAATATTCCCAGCTCTTTTCCGTGGGTATCAATATAATTTTTTACATAAAATATAATCAAAACAACCGAGGTTAAGGCGAGGCACCCGCCCGAAACAGCGACGACAACCTTGCCCATGGCTATCTGAGCTTCGTACATTATCATACCCTGAGCCGATACGATTTCATCTTCTATTCCGACAATATCTAAGTTGTAGTTTAAAAAAAGCGTGCACACAAAAACCGCACAACACACGACTATCGAAATCCCGACTAGCTTAAGCACGTCCTTTATGCCGACTACCATCTCATCACCATCCAATCTCGTAAGCCGTCTTTTGAGCTTCGTTAGAATAAATTTCGGATATTTTCCCGCTGTTCATTTTCATCACGGTTTTTGCGGTATCTGCTATGTTCTGATTATGAGTTACCATTACAATAGTAAAGCCCAGCTTTTCATGCAGCTTGATAATATAATCCAGCACCTGCCTGCCCGTTTGCTCATCTAAAGCTCCTGTAGGCTCGTCGAGGAACAAAACCTTGGGCTTTTTCGCAAGCGCTCTTGCAATCGAAACTCTCTGTTGTTCGCCGCCCGATAGCTCCCCGGGATATTTTTTCAATTTGTCCAAAAGTCCAACCGCTTCTATGATTTCACGGTAATCCGCATTGCCTGCCAAATCCGCTCCCATTCGCACATTCTTTTCAACCGTCATGTTCGGCAGCAGATAATACTGCTGAAATATAAAGCCTACCGCTTCACGGCGAAACGCAGTCAGTTCTCCGTCCGATAATTTGGTTATGTCCTTTCCGTCGTATAACACGCTGCCGCTGTCTGCTCGCTCCAGCCCTGATAAACAATTCAAAAACGTGGATTTGCCCGAGCCCGAGGCTCCCAAAATCACCACAAAATCTCCATCGGCTATCCTCGCACTCACACCCTTTAAAGCCTGAAAGCGGTTTTCACGTCCTCCGTAGGATTTAACAACGCTGTTAATCTCAATCATTTTTCTCCCCCTTAATTTCCTTAATCAGTGCAACACAGACCTCGCTAAGCATATTTCCTATATCTTCGGCTGTGAATCTGCACAGCTTAGTGGCGCACAGCACAGCAATTCCGTGGGAATAAACCCAAAGATGACAGTAAAGCCTTTCCGCCTGCTCATCGTCAAAACCATAGCTGTCCTTTACTGAGTCTAGTATCACAGGATAGTTTTCATCTATAACAGGCAGAACACCGTTAATACTCGGTTTTTTCTCTTTCTCAGACATAAAAAGGAGCATAAACAGCTTCGGCTCGTCAATGGCAAAGCGGATATATTCAAGCCCAACTCCCTTAAAAGCCGGGGTTTGCCTAAGCCCTCTATTAATGAAGTCGGTATAAAGCCGCCTTGCGGCATTTAAAACCTCCGAGTGCACCTCCTCCATACTCTCAAACACGCTGAAAATCGGTCTTGCCGACGAGCCTAATTTTTCTCCCAAGGCTCTGGCTGTTACAGCCTCAAGCCCCTGCGCTCTTGTAAGGTCAAAAGCCGCATTTATAATCTCTTCTCTTGTAAATTTTGCTTTGGGCGGCATAATTACCCTCCTATTTAAAACATATGTTTTAAAACGATTGTTTTAATTATACCTGCACTTACCCGAAAAGTCAACGGGCGGCAGAGAATATCCCTGCCGCCTTGCGATTAGTTATATTCACTTTAAAGCTCTATGTCCCTTGTCAGGCAGCGGAAAAGCATAGCCACTCCGCCGACAATCAGCGACAGCCCCAAGGTCATTCCGGAAATTCCGACTGCTGATATAACCGGCGTGCAAAATACCGTAACACCTGCCGCAATACATATCAATCCCCACAATGTAAGCCACAGCCAGCCTCTGGCGCCTAGCTTGTGCATATCAAAGGAGCGTGTAAGGGTATTTACACCGCTGATAAGCAGCCACATACCGACCATTATACCGATTGAAACAGCCAAAAATCCCTTGCTGTACTCGCCGAAGATTATCATTGCTCCGAATATTGCCGACAATATTCCGTCAGCAAGCACCCAGCCTGCGCCGAGCATTACGTTGCGCCCTACAAAATAGGCGATTATTCCGATTATACCCGACAAAACCAGCACTCCGCCTATAATATAGCTGACGGTAACAAAGGCGGACAGTGGGTTAAAGAATGTGGACGCACCCGCCAAAATCAGGGCGACTGCCGCTATTATCCACAACACCTTTACAAATACTTTCATCGTCTGTACCTCCGTTTTGTTTTTTATTTTCACCGAAACTCACTGCGACCTTATTTCTTCTTTTTAAAGCCGTCCTTTAAGGAAACGCTTCGATTGAACACAAGCTTGTCTGAGCTCTTGCTGTCACGACAGAAATAACCCAGTCGCATAAACTGATAGGAGCCGACCTCCTCCCGCCCGAGAGAGCTTTCCACCTTACAGCCTTTCATAACCTTTAGAGAATCGGGATTGAGATATTCTAAGAAATCCTTGTCACCCGCATCTGGATCGGGTACTGTAAACAGATCGTCATATAACCTCACTTCAGCGTCCTTACAGTTGTTTGCGTCCACCCAGTGGATAGTGCTCTTTATCTTCCTGCCGTCGGGGGTATTTCCTCCCCTGGTTTCGGGGTCGTAGGTTGCGTAAACCTCAATTACGTTTCCGCTCTCGTCCTTCTTGCAGCCGGTGCACTTGACAACATAAGCCGACTTCAGTCTTACCTCGTTTCCCGGGAAAAGACGGAAATATTTACGTGCAGGCTCCTCCATGAAGTCTTCGCGCTCTATATAGACCTCGCGTGAGAAGGTGATCTTCCTTGTTCCATCCTCTGCTCTGTTAGGATTGTTTTCAACCTCAACCTCCTCGCTCTTGTCCTCGGGATAATTGGTAATTATAAGCTTTATAGGGTCGATTACAGCCATAGTGCGCCTCGCTGTCATATTCAAATCCTCACGCAGGCAGTGCTCAAGCAGGCTGTATTCTATTGTGCTGTTCACCTTAGCAACTCCGACGCGGGAGATAAAATCACGGATTGAATGAGGAGTGTAGCCCCTTCTGCGAAGTCCGCACAAGGTGGGCATTCTCGGGTCGTCCCAGCCATCCACATAGCCCTCTTCGACCAAAGTTCTCAGCTTCCTCTTGCTCATCACGGTGTTGGTGATACCGAGACGGGCAAACTCTATCTGTCTCGGTTTGCTGGGAACTGAGGTGTTGTCTATTACCCAGTCGTACAGGGGTCTGTGATCCTCAAACTCAAGAGAGCACAGCGAGTGAGTTACTCCCTCTATGGCGTCCTCTATCGGATGTGCAAAATCATACATCGGGTAAATACACCACTTGTCCCCGGTGCGGTGGTGGCTTATATGATTTATCCTGTAAATTACAGGATCTCTCATATTAAAGTTGCCGCTGGCAAGGTCGATTTTCGCCCTGAGCGTCATTGCTCCGTCCGAAAACTCTCCCGCCCTCATTCTCTTGAACAAATCAAGGCTCTCTTCGATCGGCCTGTCTCTGTATGGACTTTTCGCCGGGGTGATTAAATCCCCCCTGTTTTCCCTAACCTGATCCGCAGTCAATTCACAAACATAGGCAAGTCCTTTCTTAATAAGCTCGCAGGCGTAGTCGTACATCTGCTCAAAGTACTGCGAAGCGTAGAAAAACCTGTCTCCCCAGTCGTAGCCGAGCCAGTGTATATCCTCCTTGATAGCATCTACATACTCGACATCCTCTTTAGTGGGGTTGGTGTCGTCCATTCTCAGGTTACAAAGCCCATGATACTTCTCGGCTGTGCCAAAGCCTATGCACAAAGCCTTTGCATGACCTATGTGAAGGTAACCGTTTGGCTCGGGCGGAAAACGGGTGTGTACCGTTTTGCCCTCAAACTGACCGCCCGGCGCTATATCCTCATCTATAAAATCGTGGATGAAGTTACCGCCCCACTCCTCGGTTGCTTTTGTTTCGTCCGCCATATTAATCCTCCTGCACCTGTAAATTTAAGCTCTCAGCTTTTTAAGCCCCTTTTTCATTCTGCTAAGAGACTCCTCCCTGCCGAGAATATCCAAAATCTCTATCGCTCCTCCGGGAGTTACTGTTTTTCCGCTCACTGCAATTCTTGCCGGCCACATGACCGTGCCGTTTTTAAGCTCTTTCTCCTTAGCAAGGTTAATGAGACAATCGTGAATTGAGTCATAATCCCAGCTTGGCAAGGCGCTTAAACTGTCTATAACCATCTCCAAAATACCGGGAGCGTTTTCGAGGTTGGTTTTGCTCTTCTTGTTTACAAACAGCTCCTTGTCGTACTCGGGTTGTTCATATAAGAAAGCGACCGTCTCGGGTATTTGGGTTAGCCTTGTCACTCTCTGCTGCAAAATTGCAGCCACCTTATTAAGCTCAACAGGTCCGTCTGGAATCGCCTGCCTTATATACGGAGCCGCAAGCTCTAAAAACTGCTCTGCACTCATTTTGTGTAGGTATTCGCCGTTCATCCACTCAAGCTTGTCATAATCGAAGATAGCCGGAGACTTGCTTATTCCGTCTATGGAAAACGCTTTTATAAGCTCGTCCATAGTAAATATCTCCTGATTGTCCTTGGGACACCAGCCGAGCAGGGCAATGTAGTTAATAATCGCCTCGGGCAGATAGCCCTCTGAGGTTAAATCCTCAAAGCTTGTAGAGCCGTGACGCTTTGAAAGCTTGGAAATATTGCCATCGCTGTCCTTACCCATTATCAGCGGCAGGTGGATATACTTCGGCTTTTCCCAGCCAAACGCCTCATACAAAAGATTGTACTTTGGCGTGGAGCTAAGATACTCCGAGCCTCTGACCACATGGGTAATTCCCATAGTATGGTCGTCTATTACATTTGCAAAGTTATAAGTCGGGTAACCGTCGGTTTTAATAAGGATCTGATCCTGGAGCTCGCTGTTTTCAACAGTTATAGTTCCGTAAACCTCGTCCTCAAAGGTGGTGCTGCCCTCAAGAGGCATCTTTTGGCGAATTACAAAGGGAACTCCCTGCGCCGCCATTTTGTCGCTCTCCTCCTTTGGGATATCGCGACAGTGCCTGTCATATCCTCCGCCCACGCTGTCCTCGTGAAGCTGCTCGAGCCTTTCCTTGGTACAAAAGCAGCGGTAAGCCTTGCCCTCGTCAATGAGCTTTTGAGCATAGGGCAGGTACATATCCTTTCGCTCGCTCTGGACATATGGTCCAAAGTCTCCTCCTACGTCCGGACCCTCGTCGTGGGTGATTTTTGCCGCGGCGAGAGTGCGGTATATTAAATCTACCGCTCCCTCGACATATCTCTCCCTGTCGGTATCCTCAATTCTAAGTATAAAAGTCCCGCCATGAGACCTGGCAATTAAAAACTCATACAGAGCCGTGCGCAAATTGCCAACGTGCATCGAGCCCGTGGGGCTTGGAGCGTATCTGGTGCGAACCTTCTTATCCGCCATCTTTAACCTTCCCTTCGACTTAATTTAAACTAAGCTCCCTTTTAAGCTATGGCTGTCAGCGGATTTTCTGTGAAATTTAAACCAGAAAAGTCCCATTGAAAGCTCGATGCAGTTTCAAAGCGAGATTAGCTAAGCGTACAAAACGCCATAATAATATATTTTGTTTTATTATACCAAAAACAGAAATGATTTTAAACCCTTTTTAAAATTTTATTCTCCCTAAAAAGCTTAAAGGAGAGCCGATGTAACATCGACTCTCCTTTATAAATAATAATGCTTAAAAATTAGAGCTCAGCAAAGTACTTAATGGTTCTTACCATCTGGCTTGTGTAGCTGTTCTCGTTGTCATACCAGGAAACAACCTGAACCTCATAGAGGTCGTCAGCAATCTTTGAAACCATTGTCTGAGTAGCGTCAAAGAGTGAGCCGTACTTCATGCCGATTACGTCGGAAGAAACGATAGGATCCTCGTTGTAGCCGAAGGACTCGCTTGCAGCAGCCTTCATAGCGGCGTTGATACCCTCAACTGTAACGTCACTGCCCTTTACAACAGCTGTGAGGATAGTTGTTGAACCTGTGGGAACAGGAACTCTCTGAGCAGAGCCGATGAGCTTGCCGTTGAGCTCAGGAATAACAAGACCGATAGCCTTAGCAGCACCTGTTGAGTTAGGAACAATGTTGGCAGCGCCAGCTCTTGCTCTTCTCTTGTCGCCCTTTCTGTGCGGACCGTCAAGGATCATCTGGTCGCCTGTGTAAGCGTGGATTGTGCTCATGATACCGCTCTGGATTTCAGCATACTTGTTGAGTGTATCAGCCATCGGAGCGAGGCAGTTTGTTGTGCAGGAAGCAGCGGAGATGATTGTGTCCTCAGCTGTAAGTGTTTTCTCGTTTACGCTGTAAACGATTGTCTTAAGGTCGTTGCCTGCCGGAGCAGAGATAACTACCTTCTTAGCGCCTGCGTCGATGTGAGCCTGGCTCTTAGCCTTTGAGCAGTAGAAGCCTGTGCACTCCAAAACAACGTCAACACCAAGCTCTCCCCAAGGAAGCTCAGCAGCGTTGGGCTTAGCATAAATTGTGATTTCCTTACCATCTACGATGATTGAACCCTCGCCTGCTTCTACAGTGTGAAGATTCTCACCGATTCTGCCGCAGTAGCCGCCCTGTGCTGTGTCGTACTTGAGCAGGTTAGCGAGCATAGCAGGATCTGTAAGATCGTTGATAGCAACAACCTCATAACCCTCTGCGCCGAACATCTGCCTGAAAGCAAGACGACCGATGCGGCCAAAACCGTTAATAGCAACTTTAACTGACATAATGATTTACCTCCTGTGTTTTCAAACATCTTAATTAAATTTGCTAGTCTATAAATTATAGCAATATTATAATATAGCATTTTTGGCAAGAATACAAGGCTTTGACAAAAATTTAACAGAAAATTTTTTTAATTTTGAATTTACCCTGCTCATCACTTGCAAATAAGTCCATTTTACATATAAATATGCAGCGTCGGCTGCTTAAAAATCAATCAGTGCAAATACAAACAATAATACTTCCTCGTTATTGTATCAAAATCTTGACTTAGTATCAGTATTTTGGTAGCATTTACTTATACAGATGTCGAGGTGTAAAAATGAGTAGTAACAAACACATAAACCGATTTATATATATTCTATTTTGTGCTTTTACGGGTGTAGTTATTTCCGCCATTATCTGGAGCTTTTTAAAGCTGATGGGATTTGGAATCGAGTTTTTATGGAGCTTTCTGCCCGACACGCTTAACTTTCCCTTTTACACGCTGATAGTTTGCACAGTTGGCGGACTTATAATCGGGCTTTACCAAAGAAAGATCGGACCGTACCCCGAGGAGTTGGAAACAGTCCTCAAAAAAGTAAAGAGGGATAAGTTTTATCCCTACAACAATGTGTTGTTTGTCTGCCTTGCCGCCTTGCTTCCGCTTATCTTTGGGGGAAGCATCGGTCCCGAGGCAGGGCTGACTGGGGTTATAGTCGGCCTGTGCTATTGGGCAGGCAAACATATGAAGTACGCCAAAAACAAAATCCCTGAACTCATGCAAATGGGAATAAGCTCTACCCTCGGCGTTATTTTCGGCGCACCGCTTTTCGGTTTGGTTGCACCTATCGAGGAGGGAATTGACAAGGACAAAGATGTGGTCATTCCCCGGTGGTCAAAAATAATATCCAACGTAATCTCCATTGCAACCTCGCTTTTGACCTTTTGGGTCTTGACCGCTCTTTTCGGCGGGGGCTTGGGTATGCCGAGAATTGACGCAGCTGACATAACAAACCGAGAGCGACTTTGGGCAATTCCTATAGCTTTAATCGGCATAGCCTTGGGTTATCTTTATCTCTGCTGCAATAAATTCACAAAATTCAGCTTCGGAAAAATCCAGTCAAAATACGGCATAGTACCAAGCACAACCCTGGGCGGACTGTTTTTGGGAATTTCAGGTACGTTTCTCCCGATGACAATGTTCTCGGGCGAGGAAGCTATGGGAGAAATGCCCACTTTATATTCGGAATTTGCGCCCTGGCTTTTAATTGCAACAGGTCTGATAAAAATTTTGCTTACAAATGTTTGCTTAAGCTCCGGCTGGCGGGGCGGGCATTTCTTTCCCGTTATATTCTGCGGCGTGAGCGTAGGTTACGCCGTATCTTTGCTCACCGGGCTTAACGCCGCCTTCTGTCTGGGAGTAGTCACCGCCGCACTTTTAGGCGTAACCATGCGAAAGCCCATTGCGGTTTCGCTACTTTTAATGCTCTGTTTCAATGTGAACGTAATTGTGTGGGTACTGATTGCCGCCTTGATAGGAAGTATCGTCCCTCTTTTCGGACTAAAGACAGAGAAATAAACGGAGGCTGAAATGAAAAACAGCAGAATAATTTGGAGAGTACTGAAAAGGACAGGAGCGCTCAAGCTGCTTTCGGGCTATTTGATTGTATTAATTATAATCGCTATTCTTATTACGATTTTTGAGCCTAGCATAAACTCAATTCCAGACAGTCTTTGGTTTTGCTTTAGCATAATGAGCACTATAGGCTTTGGAGACTTTGTCGCCGAAACCGTCGTCGGCAGGATTTTATCTGTAATACTCTCAATATACTCAATTTTAATTATTGCCCTAATCCCCGGAATAATAACAAGCTACTACCTTGAAACCGTTAAAATCCGCTCCCGTGAAAGTGCGGAAAAATTTATAGACGATCTCGAGCGGTTGCCGGAGCTTTCCAGAGACGAGCTTGAGGATTTATCAAAGCGTGTTAAGCGCTTTATGGGGCACGGAGATAAAAAATCTCCCGATAAACCCCTACATAAATGAGCACAGCAAATTATTGAATAGCACTTACAAGCAAATAAAGCTGCAATAACACCGCCACGCACGGCAATATTAACCATGCATGGCGGTGTGCCTGTTAAATATTGTTTATTTTATAAATTCGAGCGTTATCTCTCATCGAGGGCGACATATTTCCTCGGTTCAGCCACGCTCTTATAAGCAGGACGGATAATCTTATCGACATTCACAAGCTCCTCCATACGGTGAGCACTCCAGCCTACTACCCTGGCAATCGCAAATATCGGAGTATATAACTCATATGGGATACCCAGCATACTGTAAACAAAGCCGCTGTAAAAATCGACATTGGGACAAACCCCCTTATATATTCTGCGCTCTTCAGCGATTACCTCTGGAGCCAGGCGCTCAACCACGGCATAAAGCTCAAAGTCATCCTGCCTGCCCTTTTCAGCGGCAAGTCGTTCAACAAAGCCCTTCAAGACCCTCTCTCTCGGGTCGGACAGCGAGTACACGGCGTGTCCCATTCCGTAGATAAGCCCTTTTTTATCAAACGCTTCCTTATGCAACAATTTCTTGAGATATTCCCTGACCCGAGCCTCGTCGGCTGTGTCGCCCACGCTGTTTTTCAAGTCGCTCATCATCTCCATAACCTTTATGTTTGCTCCGCCGTGCTTGGGTCCTTTTAGAGATGACATCGCTGCCGCCATAACCGAATATGTATCAGAACCCGAGGAGGTTACTACGTGGGTAGTAAAGGTAGAGTTGTTTCCGCCGCCATGCTCCATGTGCAGCATTAAGGCTATATCAAGCACCTTCGCCTCAAGCTCAGTATAGCTCATATCGGGGCGCAGCAACCTGAGAATGTTTTCCGCTGTCGATAGCTTCGGATCCGGACGATGAATATACATACTGTCGTCACGTTCGTAGTGATTATAAGCGTGGTAGGCATACACAGCAAGCATCGGCATCTCTGCGATGAGCTTCAGGCATTGCAGCAGCACATTATCCATGGAGGTATCAGTTGCCTTAGGATCATAGGAAGCAAGAGTAAGAATACTCCTTGTCAGCGAGTTCATTATATCGCTGCTGGGCGCCTTCATAATTACATCCCTTACAAAATTAGTCGGCAGCTTGCGAAGATAACCCAAAACCTCGTTAAAGTGGTTGAGCTCATCTTTATTCGGCAGCTCACTGAAAAGCAGCAGATACGCCGCCTCCTCAAATCCAAACCTCTTGTCCTTGCCGGCTCCCTTCACCATGTCGTTGATATCATAACCCCTATACGAGAGTTTGCCGTCACAGGGCACGGTATTGCCGTCCACAACCTTGGACGAAACGATTGACGAAACCGTGGTAAGTCCCGCCAAAACTCCCACGCCGTTTTTATCGCGAAGTCCTCTTTTTACATTGAGCTTGTTAAAAAGCTCCGGGTCAATTTTATCGTTTTCGGTATATTTTTTCGTGCCGCCCTCGACAAGCTTAAAAATAGTTTCCATTTCTCTGTCCATCTTGCACCATCCTTTTATTTTATTATTCCAGATACATTTTATATTTATTGTAACATGAAGTTTTCTCCTGAATATGAACTAACATTGAACACTTAACTCGTCACAGTTATAAATTTTAGCAATATATAATTATTGTCAAGAAAATAATGACCGCGGCGGTGAAATTTAGTATAATAATGGAACAAAGATAAAGTAGGAGAGTTTATGAAAAAGTTTATTTTGACCGCCGCAGCAGCTATTATCACCTGTGCTCTTGCTCTGACGGCTTGCAATCTTAACCAAAATCAACAAAACACCGCCGAGAGCAGTGAAACGCAGACCACAACCGCCACCGAAACGCCCACACAAGGCAAAGAAGAAATAACTTTAAACAGCATGAGCCTGGAGCAAAAGGCGGCTCAGACTATAGTGGCAGGGCTAGCGGACACATATGTGGACGAGGATTTTAAAGCCCTGGCAGATAAGGGTCTGGGCGGTGCGATACTGTTCAGCGCCAATATCGCAGACTCAGAGCAGTTGATTACACTTACAAATGAAATTCGGTCAGCCTCAGGAGAAATTCCGATATTGATAGCAATGGACGAGGAAGGCGGCAGAGTTACCCGCCTGCCGGACGATGTGCTCAGTATGCCCTCAGCCTACTCAATAGCCTCAAGCGGGGATACTGAATATTGTTATAAAGCCGGAGTAAACCTTGGTCGCCAACTGAAGTCATTCGGGCTTTCTACGGGCTTTTCTCCTGTAATGGATATTTGGTCTAATCCCGACAACACCGTAATAGGCGACAGAGCCTTCGGCACAACCGCCGAGGAGGTATGCACCTACGGAATCGCCGAGCTTGAGGGGATAATGTCAACCGGTGAAATAGCCGTGGCAAAGCACTTTCCCGGGCACGGCGATACTGACCTTGATTCACACTATGGCCTTCCTGTGGTAACAAAAAGCTTAGAGGAGCTAAAGAAGATGGAATTTCTGCCCTTTGAGTCCGCTATAGATAAAGGAATACAGGGGATAATGGTTGCACACATTCTCTGCGAAAAAATCGACCCCGACGAGCCTGCCAGCCTTTCAAAAACAGTAGTAACCGATATTCTTAAGGGAGAACTCGGCTTTGAAGGCGTAGTGTTTACAGATGATTTAACCATGGGAGCCATCTCCGAAAAATACACCCCCGCCGAGGCTGCTGTGAAGGCTCTAAACGCAGGCTGTGATATGCTGTTGGTTTGCTTTGAATATGAAAATGCAAATGAGACAATAAATGCAATAGTCAACGCCGTAAAAAACGGCGAACTCAGCGAGCAGCGGCTCGACGATGCAGTACTGAATATACTTCAAATGAAAAACAGCGCAGGCTTAAACAATGATATTCTTTCTCTTCCGGATATTGATGAAATGAACGAACTGACCTCTGAGTTTTGGGAATAAGTGCAATAGATTTTTTACTATTTCCTAATGCATTTAGCTTACTGATATGGTATAATTAAGGAAAAGTAATTTTGGGAGGAAAAGCCAATGAAAAGAAAAACCGCTGCGCTGCTGGCGGTAACTGTAATGGCGGCGGCGCTCACTGCCTGCTCGTCAGACACAGACAGCTCAAGCAGCAACACGGGCACATCTGCCGACGCAGCAAGCTACAACCTGCAGCAGGACATGCAGGATATGACGACTAATTTAAGCAAAAACCACGACGCAACCGGAGTTGACGTTGAAACCTTAGATGATTTTTTCTCAACCCTGGCAAGCTCAAGATACAGACTAAGCGGAACAGTCTCAAACTATACTGTTAACGAATACACAGAGGGCTATAAGATAGCCACCGCTACAATTACAAGCGGCGACCAAAAATATATGATAAGCCTGGACTCTACCGATGAAACGCTTACAGATGGAGAGTATATTGAGGTTGAGGGAAGTCTTGGGACAACCATTTCAGCCGACACCACCAACGGCTACGGCGCTTTTACTCTCTCCGACTGTACAATAATCCGACACAATGAGGAAGAAACTGAATAGAAGTTTAATGGTATTTTATCTCATCGGCAGAGGAATTATACTTCCCTAAGCAAAGCTAGCGACAGGACAATACTCCCGTCGCTAGCTTTATTTTACGCTGAAATTCACGCCAAAATATTCACGAAATTTGCGATAATCTACTCGCCTATGTTACTCAGTTACCTCAGAATATTTAAAAAAGCCGACAAAAAGCCCCAACCGAAAATCGGAAGGGGCTTTCCTGCTATTGTGTTTCAGCTTCGGACACTTCCTGCAATATCCTCCACTTATTGGCAATGAAATTATAAATTTTAATTTTTAATAATGTATTACTTCTCGTTGATTCTCTTGCGAGCAAATACTACAACTCCGGCAGCAGCAGCAAGGATGAGGAGGAGCATTGTTACATTAGTGCTGTCTCCTGTAGCAACCTTACCTGTTGTGCTTGAAGATCCACCTGTTGAAGATGAACCGCCGGTTGTTGTAGAACCGCCAGTTGTAGAACCACCGGTTGTGGGCTCCTCTGTTGCGCCAGTCGGCTCTTCAGTTGCGCCTGTCGGCTCTTCAGTTGCGCCAGTCGGCTCTTCAGTTGCACCTGTGGGCTCCTCTGTTGCGCCAGTCG
>CAMMVF010000031.1 GCA_946500295.1 uncultured Clostridia bacterium
TGACCCTCTGCTTGTAAGGCAGATGCTCTCCCAGCTGAGCTATGCTCCCATGTAAACCGCCTCACAACATCTTGTGGTTTCAAGCTGTTGCTCATCAGCGACGGTTATTATAATACTACATCAGGGAAGAAAAGTCAACACTTTTTTTAATTTTTTTAAAGTTTTTTTCCTTCACCCTTTAAAGCTATGATTTGCTCGAGGTCATCTGCTGAGAAAATATACTTTTTCCCGCAGAAAATGCAACTTACCTCAGCTCCGTTGTCCTCCTCAATCATCGACTTGATTTCTGCATTGCTCAGGGAGGCGATGGAGTTTATAACCTTTTCGCGACTGCACGAGCAGACATAATGTACAGGATACTCGTCAACTATTTCTACCTCAAAGCCCGAAAGTACAGTGCGTGCGATTTCCTCTACGCTCATTCCCTTGGCAAGCATTGTCGTCATCGGCTCAAGCTTGTTTAGACTATCTTCCAGTTTATCTGTAGCTGTTTCATCGGCACCGGGAAGGAGCTGAGCTAAAAATCCGCCCGCAAGCATAACCTCGCCGTCGGACTTATCTATCAGCACGCCTAAACCACAGGCCGTGGGAATTTGCTCGCTTTGTGCGTAATAGGCAGTGATATCTTCGGCTATCTCTCCGCTTATCAGCTCTGTGCGGCTGGAGTAAGGTTCGCCCGTGCCGTAGTCACGGATTACGTCTATATAGCCTTCCTTGCCAACTGCGGCGGCTACGTTGATTTTATTATCCGTGTAGTGCTTGGTTTCGCAGTTAGGATTTTCAACATAGCCGCGTACATTTCCTTTGCTGTCCGCCACGGCGATTATTGCTCCCGAAGGTCCCTGACCGTTTACCCGCACGGTGATCGAGGCGCCATTGTCCTTGAGCTGCGCTCCCATCATTGAGCCGGCGCTGAGCAGCCGTCCCAAAGCGGCAGTAGCCGAGGGAGAGGTTGAGTGGATTTTTTTGGCTGTATATACTAGGTCGGTGGAGTTTATTACCGATACCATTACGGCTCCGTCGGTTGTGATACATCTTATGATTTTATCCATGCTGTTATACCTCTAAATTTTTTTAACGACATATACGTTTCTCTGTGAATCTTTGCTTGGAGCTTCAAACGTAAGCTCGTCGTAAATTGACAAAATCTCAAATCCCGAGTTTTTAAGCATAGCCCTAAGCTCCTGCTCGGTGTACGCTCTTTCGCAGAAGCTCTCGCTATATCTGCGGTAAAGTCCGCCTTGCTTTTCAAAAAAGTCGAGATTGATTCTTGTAGTCAGATTTTCAAGCGGAGTATTCTGCCAGACGCAAAATACGTCCCTTTTATCATATACAAAAACATTATCGGCGAGTATGTGCTCGTGTTTGTATGGGGTGTTTACGTCAAAAATAAACAGCCCGGAGGGATTCATAAACAGAGAAACCTTATTAAAAGCCAGCTGAAGCTCTTCTGCTTTTATTATATGATTCAGGCTGTCAAGTGTGCATATACAGGTGTCGATTGTGCCGTAGAGATCCAGATCCTGCATGCGCTGGTTTAGAAAGAGAATATTAATCCCCTCGTCAGCCGCCTTGCTCTGAGCCTGCATGAGCATATCGGCGCTGCCGTCAACTCCGTAGATATCGAAGCCGCGTTTTTTAAGCTCCAGTGTCAGACTGCCCGTCCCGCAGGCTAAATCCAGAGTCAGTCCGGGGGTGTGATTGAAGTGCTCGAGGAGCTTTTCAATATAGTCCGCACGCCCACTGTAGTGGACGTTTTGCGTCAGCTCGTCATAGTACTGTGCAAAAACAGTATATGCCGTACTCACTGCTTGTCACCCTCGCTGCCTTTATTTTTTTCTGCCTTTTCTGCCTCTGCTATATTTCTAAAAGCCATGGCATAGCCGTCGCTCCCGTAAATCAGCGAGCGGTTTACTCGGCTGATGGTGGCGGTTGACGCCCCTGTTTTTTTAACGATTTCACTGTACACGCATTTTTCACTGAGCATCTTTGCAACTACCAGGCGCTGCGATATTGCTTTAAGCTCCGGTACGGTGCATAAATCCTCAAAAAAGCAGTAACATTCGTCCATGTTTTTTAATGACAAAATTGCTTTGAAGAGAAAGTCGGTGTGTTCGTCTTTTATTTTTGAATTCATAACTACATATCCTCTCTAAATTAAATTCAGTTTCACGAGTTAATACAATAAAATCTTATCATAGAAAGGATAAATTGTAAAGCTTTAAATCGTAAAAACATTTGTAGCCCCACTTTAGTTCCTGCTACTTGGTCATTTCAAGAAATTCATCCTCGCTCAAAATCCTTATCCCAAGGCTCTGAGCCTTGGTGAGCTTGCTGCCTGCGTCCTCTCCGGCGAGGACGTAATCAGTCTTTTTGGATACCGACGAGGAGGTCTTACCGCCGAGACTTTCAATAAGCTTGAAAGCATCAGAGCGTTTCATCGTACTTAAAGTACCAGTAAGCACGAAGGTTTTGCCGCCGAATTTATCCTGCTGTACTCTGGATACTGCCGGAGGCATCTTGACGCCGAGGGATTTCAGCGTGTCGATGAGCTCTTTGGTCTTTGGCAGCGAGAAATAATCAAAAACGCTTTGTGCCATTATCTTTCCAAAGCCCTCAATCTGCTCAATCTCGGAAGGCTCAGCGTTCATTATAGCCTCGATAGTTCCGAAGTGATCGCACAGCAGCTTTGCTGCCTTCTGACCGATGTGGCGGATTCCGAGTGCGAAGATGAGCCTGTAAAGCTCGTTTGACTTGGATTTTTCCACGGATGCGCTGAGGTTTGCCGCCGACAGCTCGCCCATGCCTTCAAATTCTGATATTTTTTTGTAGTCAAGTCTGTACAAATCGGCGGGGGAGGAGAGCATACCTGCAGTTACCAGACATTCAAGTACGGCCGACCCAAGACCGTCGATATCCATAGCGTCCCTTGATACAAAATGAATGAGGTGACGCATGAGCTGAGCGGGGCAGTCGGTGTTAGTACAGCGCACTGCGGCTTCACCTGCTTCCCTTACCACTTTGCTGCCGCAGGAGGGACAGGTAGAGGGCATCTCAAATGGCACGGTATTCTCGCCATGCTTGTTTAGTGCAACGACCTCCGGGATAATCTCCCCGGCTTTTCGCAAAATTACGGAATCGCCTATGCGAATATCCTTTTCTCTGATGAAATCCTCGTTATGGAGTACCGCCCTGCTGACCGTAGTACCTGCCAGTGTAATAGGCTCAAACACACCAGTAGGAGTAAGCGCTCCTGTCATGCCTACGTTTATTTCAATGTCCAAAAGCTTGGTTTCCTTTTCCTCGGGAGGGAATTTGTATGCCTCAGCCCAACGGGGAAATTTCGCAGTAGAGCCGAGAAGCTCTCGCTGAGAAAAGTCATTTACTTTGATTACCGCACCGTCTATCTGATATGGAAGCTGCCCCCTGAGCGAGCCTATACGCTCTACCTCCTTAATAGCTTCCTCCATGGTTTTATATCGGCTGTAAAACGGGGGAGAGGGTAGTCCCAGCTGCGCTATAAAATCCAAAGACTCGCTGTGCGAATGAAGCTCAGCTCCCCTTATTTGCTGTAAGTTGAAGATGAAAATGTCGAGCTTGCGCTGCTTTGTTATTTCGCTGTTTTTCTGTCTGAGCGAGCCTGCGGCGGCGTTGCGGGGGTTTTTGAAAGGCTTTTCTTCATTTTCTTCCTGAAGCTTTGTCAGCTCCAAAAAGCTCTGATTTGACATAAACACCTCGCCTCTTACCTCAAGATAGGGCAGGGAGCGATTTAAGCGGTGTGGCAGGGATTTTATAGTGAGGATATTATCAGTTATATCCTCGCCGACTTCACCGTCGCCTCTGGTGGAGGCTCTCGACAACACTCCGTTTTCATACTCTACAGAAACCGAGAGTCCGTCGAATTTCGGTTCTACTACATACTCTGGATAAGGGACGGTTTCCCTGACTCTGCGGTCGAAGTCCATCAGTTCCTCGTGCGAGAAAGAATCATGCAGGCTCTGCATGGGTACGGCATGCACAACCTCCGAGAATTTCTCCGACGCCCTGCCGCCGACTCTCTGAGTGGGGGAGTTAGGGCTGATAAGCTCGGGGTGTTCCTCCTCAATCTTTTCAAGCCGCCTCAGCAGCATATCATAGTCGTAGTCGCTTATTTCTGGATTGTCCTTGTTGTAGTACCTGTCATTGTGGTAGTTTATTTCCTCGCAAAGCTTTTGATATTCGTCTTTTATATTGATTTTTTCCACTGTATCACCCTCAAAATTTTATGCTATTAGTTTATCCCAAAGAGGGATTATTTTCAAGCGCAACGGCGGATTTTAATAACCAATTTGCCGATGTTCTCCGCCTGTGTAGGCGGCGGGGGACATTCAGTCTTTCGGTTGAGAGGTATAATCCCCCACCGAAACCCTAGGAGCAAAGCCCAGCTGCGACGATTTAAAAAATAAAGGCTGTACCGATTGGAAGTCGATACAGCCATAACACAGCAATAATATTAAATTTTTATCAATACCATCTGTCGAAGAACCTTACACAGCTATACTGACAAACGAAGTTTTGTGACTCGTGCCAAGCGCTGTTGATCCAGGTGGCATAGAAGAAGAGAATTCTGTGTTGAGCGGCGCTGCCGTTTTGGTCAAAAATAAAGTTTACAGCGTCAATGCTGTCCTGATTTGGAGTGATGCTTGTACTTCCGACATAGCCGTAGTTATCAATTACCTGCTGAATTGAGGTGTAGCCCTCAAGATTCATCGTGTCTCTGATTGCCTGAGCGACTAAAGCGCAGCCGACAAAGCCTTCGCTTCCCATCTCGCCCATGACTATTCTATAAGCCAGATTACGATCCTTGGCGGAGAGATTGATTTTTCTGGGAGTGTAGTTGTAGTCGGGGTTGTCTATAGCAATAAGGTAACCGTTGTTCCACTGCTGCTGATAGGACTCGTCTCTATTGGCAATTTCCTCCTCAGTAAGGGGAGGGGTGGTTTCCGGTTCATAGACGGTATCGTTTGCTCCACCGTCTACAGAAGCTCCTACCTGTACATTTTGAGTATCCTTAGGTATCTCTATTATTTCAGTAACTACCTCGGTTTGAGGGTCTGTCGGAGCTTCGGTTGCGGGCTCCGTTTTCTTCTCCGTTGGCTTCTCAGTAGGCTTTTGAGTTGCTTTTTCTGTAGGTTTTTCCGTTGGCTTTTCGGTGGGCTTTTCCGTCGGCTTTTCAGTAGGCGGCTGTGTCGGATCGGTAGCTGGTACGGTTTCATTATAAGCTCTGGTGACATCCTCCAGATACTCCGGATTTATTGCGTTACTGTAAAATCCGGCTGCCAATGTACGGTCAACCATTTTGGGAGTGTTGAGATTTGATGTAATACACAGTGTTCCCGTAACTCCGATCGTGGCTGCCAGCAGCGCACAGGTGATGATTTTCGTATGGGTGGATTTAATTTTTATGTTTTTCACCTTATCCACCAGGCGCTTTAAGCCCTTGTTATTCTGTGGTTCAGTTAATGACATAAATGTAACCTCCTTACACAGTTGTTAATTATACAACAAATTCTTGAAATAATCAAACGGCAAATATTACAAGCTTGCTACTGATTTTTGTTGATTTGCAATAATTTTGTAACTTTAAAATAAAATACACAACATTTTTAGCTAGTCTTTACTGTACTTTCAATGACTTATGCTGTATTTTGTACCAAAAGTAGAAAAATATTCTTGTAACGAAAAAAATCCCAATTATTCTATCTGAAACCCTTTTGCACTTAGTTAATGTAGAACTTTTCCAATATTACAGATTTTTATGGTGAATTTTTATCAGGAGAAAAGGAGCAGAGATTAAATTTGTGGGGATATTTGGGAGAAAGGGCTGTACAATAATTATATACACTGCGTTTTGAAAACTATATGTAATGAATGGAGAATGAGATATGGTGTATAAAAATATGACTGAGCTTATAGGAAGAACCCCGCTGTTGGAGCTTGTGAACTTGGAAAAAACCGAGAGGCTTGGCTCAAAACTTATTGCAAAGCTTGAGTACTTCAATCCCACAGGCAGCGTAAAAGACAGAATAGCTTTTGCTATGATAAATGATGCAGAGCAAAAGGGTTTGTTAAAGCCGGGTTCGGTGATAATCGAGCCCACTTCGGGTAACACGGGTATAGGACTGGCTGGGATTGCCGCCGCCAAAGGCTACAAAGTGATTTTGGTTATGCCTGAGACCATGAGCTTAGAGCGCAGAAACCTGCTCAAAGCCTACGGCGCGCAGCTTGTCTTGACAGAGGGCAGCGGAGGAATGGCGGGCGCTATTAAAAAAGCGGAGCAGTTGAAACAGGAAATGAGCGGCGCTGTTATTCTGGGACAGTTCACGAACCCGGCTAATCCTAAGGTGCATTTTGAAACTACGGGCAGGGAAATTTGGGAGGATACAAATGGAGAGATTGATATTTTTGTCGCAGGAGTCGGAACAGGGGGAACGATATCCGGAGCAGGTGAATATTTAAGGTCGAAAAAGTCAGATATACGGATTGTTGCAGTTGAACCCGAAGCCTCACCGGTACTGTCGGAGGGGAGAAAGGGAGCGCACAAAATTCAGGGAATTGGAGCCGGATTTGTACCTGATACTCTAAATACGGATATATATAATGAAGTGATTAAGGTGTCGGATGAAAATGCTATGAATACTGCTGCAATCTTAGCTAAAAGAGAGGGTGTACTGGTGGGAGCTTCCTCGGGTGCGGCCGCCTGGGCGGCAATGAAGCTTGCTCGCATGGATGAAAACAAGGGAAAGACAATAGTTGCGGTTCTTCCCGACACGGGAGAGAGATACCTTTCAACCTCAATGTTTGACAAAGGAATTATACCGTTGACTTGGTGAGAGATTTATACTAAAATTTAACTGTGATTAACTGGAAATGAGGTGTGGTTATGTATGACTTGATTATTATCGGTTCGGGACCGGCGGGGCTTTCGGCAGCAGTTTACGCAAAGAGGGCTATGCTTAAAGCTGTCGTAATTGAGCAGTTGCCGCTCAGCGGAGGCCAAATTATTAATACCAACGATGTTGACAATTATCTCGGACTGCCCGGAATTGGAGGTTTTGAGTTGGCGCAGAAGTTCCGTTCGCATGCCGACGAGCTTGGCGTGGAGTTTATAAACGCCTCTGTATTAAGCGTTCAGGATAAAGGCGTTGACAAGGAGGTATGTCTTGACAGCAGAGAGGTGTTGGAAGCAAATGCCCTTATAATTGCAACAGGGGCGAAAAATCGTTTGCTGGGCGTTCCGGGCGAGCAGGAGCTTGCCGGAAAAGGAGTGTCATACTGCGCTACCTGCGACGGAGCTTTTTATAAAGGTAAGACGGTCGCAGTTGTCGGCGGCGGTGATGTCGCATTAGAGGACGCAATATACCTCAGCAGGATTTGTAAAAAGGTCTATGTAATTCACCGACGGGATAACTTCCGTGGGGCTAAGTACCTCGGAGATAAACTCACAAAGCTTGAAAATGTCGAGATTTTATGGGATACTGTAGTTGATAGGATAAAAGGAGACGACAGGGTAAGTTCGGCAGCAATCAGGAATTTAAAAACGGCTGTCAGCTCTGAACTTGAGATAGACGGTATATTTATAGCTGTAGGAATTACTCCGAATTCCAAACTTGTCAGCAACATAGTCTATTGTGATGATAACGGATATATCAAGGCTGACGAAAGCTGCAAGACGAGCTTGCCCGGTGTTTTTGCAGCGGGAGATGTGCGAACCAAACCGCTGAGACAGGTTGTCACGGCCGTGTCGGACGGAGCGGTGAGTATAATGTCGGCGGAGAGATATCTTGAGGGATTGAAGCTGTGACATAAACCCAATGGCATAATTAAATTGCGATATTATAACCAAGTTGCCGATCTTCCCCGCCTCTGTAGGCGGCGTGATCAAACGAGCTTGTCACGCAGGCAAAGATTTAAAAAGCTGCCGCCCAAAATCTCGGACGGCAGCTTTTGTTATTTAAAAAACGGCGGACAAAACCGTCTTTTTCTTCGTGGCGGGCAGGAGTAATCTACCAGTATGGTGTCCTCCCCGATGAGCTTTATGTTTTCCCAGCAGATTGTGATGTCGTTTTTCTTGCCTATGCCGAAAAAACGCAGACGTCCGTAGATCACTATTGACACAAGCTTTGCCGTGCAGGTGTCAACCTCCACATCATCGACAAAGCCCAGTCTTGTGCCGTCTCCCGCGCTTATAACTTCTTTGTGCCTCAGTTCGACGATTCTGCATCTCATAATATCACACCCTCGTTTCTTCCTTCATAAGAAGTGTATGAATTTAATTATAATATGATGAATTATTTTTGTCTGTGTGTTGTGAAACAGCCCAATCTGTGGTACAATAACCGGGACGGAGGTATAAACTATGAATGAATATGTACTGTTTTCGGACAGCACCTTGGATTTGCCTATGGACTGCTGCGAAAAATATGATATTAAGGTTATTCCGATGTGTGTTACTGTTGACGGACAGCTTTACCGTTACAATGTAGACGAGAAGGAAATTTCCTGTATTGAGTTTTATAATAAGCTTAAGCAGGGGGCGAGCTGCTCAACAAGTCAGATAAATTACAAGGATTTTAATGACAGCTTTGAACCTGTGCTGAAGCAGGGAAAGGATATACTGTATATTGCCTTTACCTCTGGAATGTCAAGCACATACAACACCTGCAAGATTGCAATAAACGATTTGAAAGAAAAATATCCCGACAGAAAGATAATTGCTGTTGATTCGCTTTCGGCGTCAATCGGTGAGGGTGTGCTTGTGCTTAATGCCGCAATAAAAAGGCAAAACGGCAGCGATATCGAATCTGTGGCAAAATGG
This sequence comes from uncultured Clostridia bacterium, assembly GCA_946500295.1. Lineage (GTDB taxonomy): Bacteria > Bacillota > Clostridia > Oscillospirales > Acutalibacteraceae > UBA7067. Next base: position 8,858 of record CAMMVF010000031.1, read on the forward strand.
GTGGAGGAAAACCGTCTGAAATCTTGCCACTGGTTTGTGGTTGAGGATTTGGATCAGCTCAAAAAGGGAGGAAGAATCTCAGCTGCTGCCGCCACCTTCGGTAAGGCTTTGGGAATTCGCCCCTTGATATCCGTAGATAATAATGGAAAGCTTACCGCTGTGGCAAAAATCAGGGGGCAGAAAAAGGTGTATTCCGAGCTTATAAGCCGGCTTGTTTCGGATGGGAAAGACATAGCCGAGCAGACCGTGATTATCGGGCACGCAAACTGCCCGGATAACGCAAAGGAGCTTAAAAAGCTGCTGAAGGACAGGAGGCTTGTAAAGGATATAATTATAGCAAACATCGGTCCTGTAATTGGCGCTCATGTAGGCAGTGGAATGTTGGCGCTTGCCTTCATGGGTGAGAGAAAGCTGTGAGGTGACTAGTATGAGTATTAAAATTAAGCTTTTTGCTGTGGCTTGCATAGCAGCATTGTCAATGTCTGCTGTTGCAGGATGCAGTTGTGGAGATGACAGTGTTGATGCTATAAAGGCAGGAGCTTCGTCCGACTATGAAAACACGCTTCAGTCCGATGAGTTTCAATACGATGTGTATGATTCCTTCATAGCTATCGACGAGTATATAGGCAGCGGAGCGGTTTGTGAAATTCCGGAGGAAATTGACGGCAAGCCCGTAACTCAAATTAATTCTAACGCCTTTTACAATACGGACGAGACGTTGGAAAGGGTCGTTATCCCAAGCACTGTCACGGAAATTCAAACAAACGCATTTGGGGCAAACAAGCTTCAACAGATAGAGATTGATGAGGAAAATTCAAACTTTGTCATCGACAACGGAGTTTTGATGAATGTGGAAAAAACTCAGCTTTTGGCGTTTCCGGGAGAGAGCGAAATCGAGGAGGTTGAGATTTCCGAGGGAGTGGAAGTGATTCCCTCAGGCGTATTTTCAAACTGTCCGAATTTAAAAAGGGTTGAGATTCCCTCTACTGTCAAACAAATTGAGACCTTTGCCTTCATGGGGAGCGGATTGACTGATGTTAAGCTGCCCGAGGGTGTCGAGGAACTCGGCATGGGAGCTTTTTGGGGGTGCGTCAATCTTGAAACCCTTGAGCTCCCTCAGAGCCTTAAGACAATCAGTTCACCTGAGACCGTTTGCCAAGGGTGTACCTCGTTAAAAACCGTTAAGGGCTACGATTCCACAGATGCGGGGAAAATAATAGATGCCGACGGACTACAGGCGGAATATGTAAGCCTTGGGTGATAAAATTTTTAAAGTGAATAATGTGTCTAGCAGAGCCTGCCGATTGTCGGCGGGCTCTGCTAATTTGCACAAAAAACAAATGTTTTTTTGTACATGACTGGGGGTAAAGATTTGAAATTAGAAATTTTTTACTTACCTTCCAAAAAGTTTATCTCAATTTTGTAAATCTTTTTTGTGAATTTTTTGAAAAAACTAAAGACAAAGTTAAAAAAATGATATATAATTACACTTGTGCAGTTTTACATTGTGATTGCACTTGCGGCGAATCTAATAAAGAGGTTGAGTAATAATGTCCTTAAAAGAAAAAGTGCGCAGCCTGGCAAGGCTGCCTTATGTAACGCGTTTGGTGGATCAGATTAAGTCGTCGAGTAAAAAACATCTGACTTTAGTCGCTGCCGGTGCCGCTGCACTGATCATATCAGCGGCAGGGTTAGGGTTATCCTCTTCAGCGGGCGAGGTTAAAGCTCTTAACAATTCACCGCTTCCCACAGCGCTGGAGTACAGCGCAGATAAGAACGCTGTAACCGCCCTGCTTTCCGGAAATTTGGTGTCTGTTTACGGAGGTTCATTTGAACTGAAGTCAGCCGCCGAAAAGGTCGGCGAGGTTAATGTTAGTCGCATTACCCTGAGTTTGAACGAGAAAAGCTTTACATTTACCGACTTGAAGTCGCAGTTGAAGCTTACTCCCATGCTCAGCAGTGAGATTGACGACGCAGCCTATATATGGAAAAGCGAAGATGAAAAAATAGCCGCTGTGGATGAAAACGGAACAGTTACCCCAAAGAAAAACGGCACGGTCAATATAATTTGTACCGAAAAAACCAGCGGAGCTTCAGCAAAGTGTGAAATTACCGTAGATACCACCGAGGTAGAGAGCCTCAAACTCGGCAATGAAGAACTTGAGCTGACGCTGAAAGAAAGTAAAACGATAAAGACAGAAATCGGACCGAGCGACGCCGCAAACAAGAGATTGAAATGGTCAAGCTCTGACGAGAGCGTTGCTAAGGTTGATTCAAAGGGTAAGGTAACTGCGGTATCTGCGGGAGAGGCTGTAATCACCTGTGCTACGACCGATGGCAGCAATATCAAAAAGGAATGTAAAGTTACTGTAGAGGATAGGGTGAAGCTCACTCAAATTGAGCTGAATTACATAGATATTAAATTCTACGGGCTTGGCAGTGTAGAGACGCTGGAAGTACTCGAGTATGTTCCGTCCGACGCTACCGATACGAGCGTTACCTGGTCCAGTACAGATGAAAATGTAGCGGTAGTAGATAGCAATGGCAATGTTTCGCCGGTTGGCAACGGAGACTGCGAGATAATTGCCACGGCAAACGACGGCAGCAAGGTTACCGCTAGTTGTCCCGTTGATGTGTCCGGAGTGGAAAACTACGTAACCGTTACCAATACTTATGAAGTAACCGTTCCAGTAAATGTAGATGTCAACGAAACTGCCGCTTCGGTTGTTGAAGAAGCAGACAAGTATGTCGGATGGCTTCCCTATGTTTGGGGCGGAACTGATTTGACGAGCGGAGTTGACTGCTCGGGCTTTGTTTGCGCTATTTATGAGAAATTCGGCTACAACCTTTGGGGGATTAGAACAGATCTGATTAATGCAGGACGCGAGGTAAGCCTTGAAGAGGCTCGCGCAGGAGACATAATTGTATATAAGGGTCATGTCGCTATTTACGATGGCGCAGGCGGAAAAATTCACGCTCCTCAGACGGGTTACATGGTAACCCATGATTATGGTATAGGTAACTACCGCTCAATCAGAAGGGTAATAGAATAAACAAAAAAACAAGCGACTTAATTTTAGAGTCGCTTGTTTTTGCAGATTCTTATTTTTGCAGTTTTTCTTATGGAGTTAATTTCATTGGTAATTATACATTGCTGTCTGCAAGTTTAAATGTAACGCTTAAACGTGAACAAACAAAATCGCAGATATAATAATATAATATCTCAATTTTATATCCAAGTCGCCGATCTCCCCCGTCTGAGTAGGCGGTGGGTTCCATTCAGCCTTTCGGTGAGGCTTAATTCTCCACCGAAACCCTTAGGAGCAAAGCTCCCCTGCGACGGTTGCAATCGTCGCAGGCGTGATCAAACGAGCTTGTCACGCAGGCGAAGATTTAAAATGAGAAATATGTTGTGCAGTGTAATATTGCGATGAAAAGCTTACGATGTCGGTGAAAAGAGGGAATAAAAATGAAAAAAACAATTTTTTATTTATTAAAAGCTTGCAATTTGTCTAAAATTTGTGTAAAATGTATATTGTGATTAACAAGGATTGTTCTGACTGAAATTGCAGGAATAATCTTTTATATGGTTTTACTATTTAATTAAATTTAGAATCTTAGAATTGAGGGATTATAAAATGTCGAACAGATTGTTTCAAGGTGTAATTCATCAGATGGGAGATGCCATTGACAGAACCATAGGCGTAGTAGATGAAACTTCAGTGGTAATAGCTTGCAGTGAACTTGGCAGGGTAGGTGAGGTTATCGAAAGCATTACTCCCGATACACTGGCTGCCGCAGCTCCCTTCGTTATTAATTCCCAGACTTTTAAGTCCTTTGGAAATAATGTTGCTCGCCCTGAGTATGCAGTTTTTGTTTCCGGCAATGATGAGTTAGCTCAGAAATATGCTCAGATGCTTGCTATTTCACTTTCCAGCATCAAGCAGTATTATGACGAGAAATACGACAGAGGAAACTTTATTAAAAATGTAATTTTAGACAATATTCTCCCCGGAGATATTTATCTTAAAGCCAGAGAACTCCATTTCAATAACGACGTTACGAGAGTTTGTATGCTTATTAAAATCACTACTAAGACAGATATCTCGGTTTATGACGTGGTACAAAATCTCTTCCCGGATAAGACCAAGGATTTTGTTATAAATATTAACGAAACTGATATCGCTTTAGTTAAGGAGATTAAGGCCGGTATTGACTCCAAGGATCTCGAGAAGCTTGCAGGCTCTATTGTGGACACGCTCTCAAGCGAGTTTTACACTCACTGCGTAGTTGGTATAGGAACTCCTGTAACAGGAATAAAGGATTTGGCTCGCTCGTTCAAAGAGGCTCAGGTAGCTTTAGAAGTAGGCAAGGTATTTGATACCGAGAGAACTATTGTCTGCTATGACAACCTTGGAATTGCACGTCTTATTTATCAGCTTCCAACCACGCTCTGTGAGGCGTTCCTTAAAGAGGTGTTTAAGAAAGGCTCAATCGAGGCTCTGGATCAGGAAACTCTGTTTACTATTCAGCGTTTCTTTGAATATAATCTGAATGTTTCCGAAACCTCGAGAAAGCTGTTTGTACACAGAAACACGCTGGTATATAGGCTTGAAAAAATTAAGAAACTCACGGGTCTTGACCTTCGTGAGTTTGAGGATGCTATCGTATTCAAGGTAGCCCTGATGGTTAAGAAATATCTCACAGCTAACCCTGTTAAATATTAATCATTCTAATTTTAATTAAACATCTACTTTTTTTTCTTTTTCT
>CAMMVF010000032.1 GCA_946500295.1 uncultured Clostridia bacterium
GCGTTGTCGATGTCTGATTTTGTAAAACATGCGCTGTCGGCGAAAAATTCTTTTGCGTCAGGAACAAGCCAGAGCCCTTGTTTTCCGTCGCTGCGAAGTTCTTCGATAAGCCCTGCAAGCATTGCGGCGCCTGCGTGTTTGTAGCGGCGGGAGGTGCTTTCGTGCCTGTCCTGCGGGTTTGTTTCGATATAATCAAGCGTGGCGAGGTTTTTCGATTTTATGCCATCGAGTTTTGAGCAAAACACATCGGTTTTGCCTACCTGAGCAATGCAAATAGCTTCTTGTTGAGGGGTTTCGAGGGTGTAGAATTTTTTTGGATTTCGTTTGTTGTAGAAATTGAAAAAGCTTGAAATTGCGCCGAGAAAACGATTTTCGCCATGCCATGAGGTTTTCAGGTCGTTGAAATATTCTTTGTCGTGTTTGTCTTTGGGGTTGAGTTCAAAGAGGTCGGCGTTTTCCCGCTTGCAGCCGCCGTTGTCCGTAATTTTCAGAACCGGAACTTCTGCGATGTGGCGTTTGCCAAAGCTTTGCCGCTGTGATGTAAGTTTTAACATAACTGCTCCTATGCTTCTATAAAGCCTGTGAAGGGGAAAAATTGCGTTTTTGCTGCGGGAGGGTGGTTTCGGGCATAAAAGGGAAACACTGTTGCGGCAAGGTTTTTGGGCTTTGTCTTCCGAAAGGTGCGGCAAAAATATGAAGTTTTGTTAAGCTGTTTTTATGCTTGATTCTTGTATTTTGCGGGGGCGTTAGCTTCGGGTTTGTGCATTGTTGCGCGCTTTTTGCCGGGGCAGGGGGGAGGCGGTTTCTGTTAATACTGCCGTATTGCTTGTGTTTTCTGCTTTTTGGGGATTGGATTGCAGGGAGGGTTTTAATAAAAATTTTTTTTAATAAGGCGGATACTGATTATCAGCGGATATTAGCGTTGGTAGAATGAGTTTGCTAAGAGATTTGCGGGTTTCCACGCCCAAGACGGCAAGACGCCCGCAGAGGAAGGATGGGAGTTGTATGCCCCAGCTGATGTGCTGTAATCATATGCAAAAATGCAGGCTTTTCTATCTTAAACCGGGCGAGAACTATCGTTTGGCATTGGTTTACTGGCTTGAAGAGTGCTCGATATGCGGCCATAGCGTGCTTTATATGCGGAGAATTGATTATAACAACAATTACAGCTCGTTTCGCAAGACGAATGAGAAGGCGCGCAAGCTTTTTGGCAAGCTTGAGTCGGCGATTGATTTTGAATACCGCATGCCGTCCGTACCCGCATTTGGAAGCGGTTTTTACCTGCATTATAACGACTGCGGCACGGTGCGGCGCTGTTATTCGAACTTCAGCACGCTGCAAATGGGGCGTTTTGCAGGTATCGGCGAGCCTCTGCCCGAAGACAATTCCTTGAGGCTGTGACCGCAGCGGCTCAGGAGCTTTTGTTGACAGTTCATTTTGTCTATTTCCCTCCCTAACACCCCGCCCGTCGGGGTTTTTATTTTTTAGGACATAAAATGACACATGCCACCGAGTTTACGAAGCGTAATGTCTTATAAACGACACAAAACAGGACATGAAACAGCGTATATTTCCCTGAAAACGGAAGTAATATGTCTTATCGTTGCATAATAAAGGACATATTATGTCGCTGATTCTTTTATTTCAGGAAGTATTATGACGTGCGATCAGTGCAAAATAAGACATAAAATGTCCTGTACGGGCGCCCTGAAATTGCATAAAAAAAACGCAGATTCGAAATCTGCGCCAAGAGTTTTTAATTTCACTCTCTTTTCTGTTGTCTATGTTGTTTAGGTTTTTAATAGTAGACGTTATATGTGTTATGTCTATGCCCCTTTTCGCCGGTCGGACCGGGTAAAAGTCCGACGCTGACGGTCTCCGTCGCCCAAGGTTTCATGAGGTATAATAATATAATACCCCAGCGTTGGATTTGGGCAATTCCCCACCCGGGCTATTTTTGGGTGGCGCCTTCGGGGTAAAATCAAAGGTTTGCCCGTATGTTTATTATAAGTCGCTGAAGAAAAAAAATTCCCCTTTTTTTAAAAAAAGCCGTTAAATTGTAACGAAACTTAATTTTTCGAGGAAGGCGGCGTCCCTGCGGGGGGTTGCGTTCGCTCTGAATGAAGCGAAATATCCCGTTGCGTAAGAATCTGTTTTGTTCATTTCTTTCTTTTTGCTGCGACCAAAAAGAAAGAAACGCAACCAAAGAAAGAAAAAACGCTGCCAAAACGAAATCTGGAATTTTTCTTCTGAAACTCTGAAAGTCGCTATGCTCCACAGAGTTTCAACAAAAAAACTCCGATTTCGTAATCGGGTGAATGATTTTATCCGCCTGCATTTTGAATGCAGGGGAAGCCCGCCACTCCGTCACTCTGAGCGTAAGCGAAGAGTCTTTGAGGGTGCTCCCCACAAAAGCCCCATCCCCCAAACACCTTTAACGCCTGTGGCGCCGGCATCTTGCCTCCATGCCTACCCGCAGAAGCCTCACTCCCCAAAATCACCGCCCGCAAGAGCATGCCTCCGCATGCTTTCCGGGGCAGAAATATATCTATTCGAAATATACCAATAATCAAAATTATGTAAAAACCCCGCCTGCGCCCCCGTTCATGAATTTTCGTTTTCAAAAAGAAAAACAGCGCCTTAAAATTTTGTTTAAAACGCTGTTCCGCCTTCATGATCTTTGGGTAAACAAATCGGACATTTTCATTTTTTCCGATTTTCAAAAAAAATTTTCAATCATTTTTTTGGGGCAAAGTTCCGTTTTACTTTTTGCCCTTGGAGTTGTAAGGCCCTGTGTAAATGAAACGACCGTTTTTAACCTGGGCATTGTGATATCTGTCAAGCAAATTGTAGAGATACTCACCGTCAAAGTCATCCCCGAAGCGTTCTCTCAACTGGTTAGCTTCGTCAAGCCCTGACCAGACGCTCCCCTTTGACCCGTCATGCAGCGTGATGATTTCGCTCGTAAGCTTTCTGAGGAATTCTTTCTTTTCCGTTTCCGAGGGCCTGTAATAATTATACTCTATTTTCTTTGAGCCTTCAACATGCGGGTCCGTTTCCCCTTTCGGAACGATATACATCGCCCCGCGGAGGTCTTCATTGTACTTGAGCGGGTCTTTTTTGATATAAATCAAGTCCTTCCCGTAAGCATCAGAAAGCTTTTCAATGATTTGTCCGGTGCTGCAGCCGTAGTCATCCATAAAATGAGTGCGCTCTCTTTCATTCGCAAAGCCTTTGAATGCCTGTGTCTGCCTCGTTTGCGCCCTGTAATTCAATCCTAAGTTGTAATTTGCACTGATTTTCATTATACATTATTTCCTTTTTTTGCTGCCTGATATTGCTTGCGTTTTTCGGCCCATTGCTTATCATTAAAGAGTTCCAGAGGATAAATCTCGCGTTTGTGCTTTCTCACCCAGCGTTCTCTGTCTTCTCTGGTCTTGAAATTCTTTTGTAAAAAGACTTCATAGTTTGCCATGCGGTTGATAACCCGTGTAAACGTGTCTGCACTGGCGTTCAAGAGGTTGTCATGGTTCCTTCTGTTTTCGCTCTTCGTCGAGGAAAATGCCTTGGTGAACTGCGGAAGCGTATGCAAAGGCATCATCACGCTCAGAAGTGTGCTATCATAAGCGTCTTTCTGATTGTTAAAATCAACTTTACGCCCCTGAAGAGCCGACATAATCTTGCGCTCTGCCGCTTTCTGGCAAAGATCACGCATTATTATCATATAAAGCGACATCGGGTGCTCGCTGTAGAGAAAACCCTCGCCTGAAGAGAGAACCGCACGGCTGTCTTTCAGCACAAACATCCCCCCGGGCGGTTTCGGTGCGTCTATATCGGGCGTACGCTGCCCCCTCGGCACCCACCAGCCAATTCCGACTCTCGTATCATAATCTTTCGGATCGGGCTCCGGATTGTCATGACTCTTGGGAATAATATAACCATGCCGCCTCGTTGAGTCGTCAAAGTCCACCCCGCGTTTGATAAAGACATCAAGACCGGCTTCGTCGCTTATCTTATCGATAATATCCATACGGCGCATCCCGATAGAGCGCAATAATAATTCTTTTTCGCCGGTTACCTTCCCAAAATTCACCTGTGCAGCGCTGTTACGCTTTTTCTGCGGTGCTGCCCCCGCCTGTGTCTTCGGTATTGAATAATTTGTCGTTATCTGCATGTCACATTCCCTTTTCTTGCAATATAAAATCTCCTCAACTCTCCAAGTTGCCAAAATTTTTAAAAATTTTTTTTTGCATACCCCGAAAACGACACTATAACACCATTTTATGGTTTTACAATTTTTAATATTTTTTTAACCCCCCGCACCCCCACACCATGTCACAACATGGTTTTCAGGGGATATAAGGGGCGGAAATGAGGTCTGTATATGAATAAAAGCTTGACACAAGAAATTTCATCCGCCGCAAGAGGCGGTCTGTTCGCCATAAACGGCATACTCCCCGACCCCGACTCAATCCTTATGCGCCACTCAGGCGGAATGAACGTCTACAGAGAGCTCCTCAACGACCCCCACGTCCGCTCCTGCGTCACCTCCCGTAAGTCGGGTGTCCTCTCAAAAGGCTGGCATATCGAACAACATGACTCCTCGAACGCCGCCTTCGCCCTCGTCAAAAGCGTGTTCGACTCAATTGACACCGACGCCCTTATCTCACAAATATTAAACGCTCCCCTCTTCGGCTATCAGCCCCTGGAAATTATATGGAAGGTCGATAACTCCTCGCTTATCCCCGACAGAATTGAACCCAAGCCTCAGGAATGGTTTGCCTTCACCAAAAAAGGAGAACTCCGCCTCCTCTCCTCTTCAAACCTCTTCGACGGCGAGCCTGTCCCCGATATGAAGTTTCTTTGCCCCCGCCATAACGCCACATGTATTAACCCGTACGGCGAAAAGCTTCTCTCAAGCATCTTCTGGGCGGTAACTTTCAAAAAGGGCGGACTCAAATTCTGGGTCTCTTTCGTCGAAAAATACGGTATGCCCTGGGCTATCGGTAAACTTAACCGCCAGACCACCGAAGAAGAGGCAATCTCCCTGCGTGATGCCCTCAATAATATGGTACAGGACGGTGTTGCGGTAATCGATAAAAACTGCGACGTCGAACTCAAAGACCCCACCACCCGCACCGCCTCGGCAGCCGTCTACCGCGAGCTTGTCGAATTCAACAACGACGAAATCTCTAAAGCCCTGCTGGGACAAACACTTACGACTCAGGTCGGGGCCTCGGGGTCTTATGCCGCCGCAAAAGCACACCTCTGTGTCAGAGAAGACATCGTCCAATCAGACATAAAACTCGTCCAAACAACCCTCAACACCCTCATCAGCTGGATAATAAGCCTCAACTTCCGCACAGGCGAGCGCCCGCCCGCTTTTGTCATCTGCGACAAAAATGAGATTAACACGGAACTCGCACAGCGTGACGAGATACTCGCCCGCATCGGCGTTGCCTTCTCAAAAGAATATTTTCAAAAAACCTACGCCCTCAACGGCGACGACTTCACTATCCCCCAGCAGCCCTAACCCCATAGATTCTGTATCCCCGATAAAAATCATTCACCCGATTACGAAATCGGAGTTTTTTTGTTGAAACTCTGTGGAGCATAGCGACTTTCAGAGTTTCAGAAGAAAAATTCCAGATTTCGTTTTGGCAGCGTTTTTTCTTTCTTTGGTTGCGTTTCTTTCTTTTTGGTCGCAGCAAAAAGAAAGAAATGAACAAAACAGATTCTTACGCAACGGGATATTTTGCTCCGCTCAACATGATACCCTCCCCCGCACACGCAACAAAGGAACTACAATGTATTGCACAATTGACGACCTGAAAAACGCCCTCACGGAAGACATTCTCGCCCGCCTAACCGATGAAAACGGCGCCGAAATCAACACTACCCGTGTCAATAAAGCCATCGAATTTGCCTCAACTCTCATCGATGCCCACCTCGAAGGCTCTTATCCGACGCCAATCAACATTAACAGCCCGCTGCTTACGGGAATAGCGGTGACACTCGCCACATTCCGCCTCTACCTCGACAGCTGCGGCGACGACGCACCGGACTCCGTGTCCACGGCATATACCGAGGCTCTTAACCTCCTTGTGAAGCTCCAGAACGGCGAACTAAACTTGAAAACACAGCGCCAGAACGAAACTTTAACCAATAAAACACCCTGCGACAAACTGTTTAGCCGCCGTTTTCTCGGAGGACTCTAAGCCATGGAACTTATCCGGAACATCGAAACAGCCATTCTTGAGCGCCTTGCCGCCTGTGTCCCGGGCGTTGCCGTCGAACAGGGCGGCTCCGACCCGTCTTCTTATAAGCCAAACCACCCGAAAGGCGCACTTGTCGTCTATTTCACGGGCGCAAATTTTTACACCCCCTTGAACTACAACGACTTAACCCAAAAAATCGCATATCAATTCGCCGTTTCCGTCTATAAGAAAGAACTCCACGGCAACGACGGCGCCTATGCCCTCCTGCAGCAAGCACAAGAAGCACTCACGGGCTGCACCATTCTCAAAAATAAACTTGCCCCGCTCAGCGTCCGTCTTGTCAACTGCCGCAAGGGACTCTGGCACTACGAGGCAAAATTCGAAATCTGCCTCCCCGCAACCGCATTATGACATAAAAAGAGGTATATTATGAAAAAATGGTATCTTGATTGGGTCGAGGTCTTCCGCAGCGGGACACACACCGACTCAAGAGGCATTACACGCACATGGAGCAATGATGACCTTGACGCAATCGTCCGCAACTACAATAAGGACAATAATGAAGCACCTGTCGTTATCGGGCACCCCGCCACAGACGCCCCTGCCTTTGGGTGGGTGGACAAGATTAAACGTGCAAATGACCGCCTGCTCGTGAAATTTGCGAACCTCGCTCCGGAATTTATTAACTGGGTTGACTCCGGGCTCTATCGCAAAATCTCAATCGCCATAAACCACGATAAAACACTGCGGCATGTCGGCTTTCTCGGGGCAACGCCTCCGGCTGTCAAGGGATTACGCTATTCGTTCGGCTCCTCGGAGGACTACTCGCTCTATAACGACGAGCCTGCGGCTTCCGAATTTGCTGCGCTGCAGCGTAACTATGACGCTCTTCTCTCGCAGACACGGCGCCTTGAGGCGGAACAGTTTATCTCAAAGCTTTGCGATGAGGGCAAAATCAATAAGGCTTATGCCCCGTTTCTGCAATCTACACTCTGCATGCTCGATGATACCCCGCCAAATGCATTCTGCGACGGTGAAGACTCTCCCGCAAACATTATGCGCGAGTTTCTTTCGACACTTCCGCCCCGATGCACCTTCAAAGAGCTTGCAACACAAGCGCCAAAGCGCCCTCTTTCCCCTGAAACGGAAGCGGGGCTTCGCATAGCAAAAAGTTACTAAAAGGAGTATATATGACAGTCAAAACAACCTCAAAAGTCTTCGGCATCGACGATATCAAGATTTATCCCATAACTGAAGACACGGAAACCGCCTATACGGTGGGCGATGCGATTGATGTCCCCGGGGCAAAAAATTTGAGCATCGACCTCGAAATCGAAGAAAAGGACCTCACGGGCGATAATATCGTGCTCGATGTCTATTCAAACATCAAAAAAGCGACCTTTAATGTCGGGTTTGCAAAACTCAGCCTCGAGCTCCTCAAGGCCGCACTCGGCGGCAGGCTTGTTTCAAGCGGGTCAACACCATCGGGGAAACAGGTCTTCTCGCTGCAAAGCGGGGATAAGCCGTCTTATTTCCAGCTTGCGGCGCAGGTAACAAACATTGATGAAGGCTCTTTGCGCATCAACATAATGAAATGCCGCATCAGTGCCGCCCCTCTCTCAGCTGTCGAAAACGATTTTGCCACCTACTCACTCTCGGGTTCCGCTGTTTTCACGTCAAAGAAGTTTATCCGCAGCGGGATATCCGCGCCGCTTCTGTTCGATATCTCTATCGACGAAACGGAAACCGCTCCGGCAGCAATAAATAGCTAATTTAAAGGAGATTAAAATGACTCAAGATTACGGACTCACTTCCGCCGGCGACTATTCGCCGAAAGACCTCATCGCAGGCGCTCATCCGCCCGTTGAGATAGCAATTACCGTCGCATCCGGTGCAAACGCAATGACCGAAGGGACTATCCTCGGGAAGGTAACCGCAAGCGGCAAATATAAAGCCTATGCAGCGGGCGGCAGCGACGGAACACAGACAGCCTGCGCAATTCTCGCACATGATACCCCGCAGGCATCGTCTGACATCAAAGCATACGCTTATGTCCACGGTGTTTTCAACAAAAACGCTCTCACCGGTTATACAACAGCGGCGGAAGCTGACTTACAAGCACACGCCATATGGCTTAAGGAGGTTTACTAATGACAACTTACGATTATAGAACGCTTACCACCTCAATAAACGCCCTTGCAACCCCTCCATCGTTGATTTTGGATAAAATATTCACCGCCAAAAACCAGAATTACAGCTCAACTCTCGAGATTGACATCGAAAAATCAGCGGACTACAAGAAGTTAGCTCCTTTTACGGGCTCTTCGCAAGAGGGGAAAGTCATTTCAAAGGTCGGCTTCTCCACAAAAACCGTCAAATTCCCCCGCATTCGTGTCAAAAAGCAGTTGAGCGCAACGGAAATCCTTGCTCAACGTGACATCGGCGAGTCTGTCTATGTCGGCGGCGACGCGCTGAAAAGCCCGACAGACGGCAAAATTGCCCGCGAACAAAACCACCTCAAAGCAATCATCACGAAACGCATTGAGTGGATGGCGGCAAATGCGCTTATGGGTGGGATTGAGTATGCCGACAACGAGTTTTCTTTCAGCATAGATTACGATTTCAGCTCGACACACAAGCCTGTTCTCAGCGAGAACAATGTTTGGGGCGGTACATCCGCCGATATCCTCGGTAATCTTCGTTCTTGGAAAAAACTCATCGCACAGGACAGCGGGTTGAGCGCCAACATCGCCATTGCAGGCCCGGAGGCAGTCGAAAAGCTCCTTGCTGACGAGAACATCCGTGCCATGTTAAATAACACGGGGCTTTCCGTCGGGCAGTTGCAGCTTGACAATACGGCTTATATCGGGCGCCTCTGCGGCATTGACGTCTATGAATGCGCCGAACAATACCTCGACGGCTCGACAAGCAAGCCGCTTATCCCTGACAATGCCTTTATCCTTGCCGCAAGCGGGGCGAAATTTGTTCAGGAATACGGACTTATCGAGGATTTGGAAGCCGATGCCCGCGTCGGAATGGAGTTTTTCTCCAAATTATGGTATGAAAAAGACCCTTCAGCCGCCTGGTTACTCGCTGAAAGCTGCCCGCTGCCGGTGGTTTATCAGCCTGATGCGGTTGTTGCGGCAAAAGTTTAGATTATTTTTGAGGTACAAATGGCATATAGCGACTCTTCAAAACGCTTTTCGCAGGAGCTTGAGAGCATAAGAGCAAACGCCCGGGCGCTCCAAACCGAACTGGACGCTGCGAGGGAACTTTCCTTGAGCAGTGCGGAAAATGCCTTCAAAAAAGAATACGAAACCCGCGCAAAATACGACGCACAAAGCCTGAAGAGCACGCTCGAAAGCTCCAAAAAGGCGCAGACAGCCCGCAAAAGCGAGGCGCAATCTTTCATTGCCGAATGGGAAAACGCTATGTCGCAATCCAAGGACGGCGCCTTATCTGCGGGTGACAGCGTGCTAAACAGCGCCGCCGGAAGCTACTCGAGCTATGTGGAATACGCAAAGCAGGCTTATGAAAGCTGTTTGAACATGATTGCCGAAACCTCGTCAGAAGGCGGCGAGATAGCGGACAATTTTGCGGAGCAATGGTCAAACGCCTTCTCCCGCACACGTTCGAGCGCAGACGGCTTCAAAGGCTTTATGCAGCGTTTTTTCAGAGAGCTCGGGGAAGAGAGCGCCAACGCCGTTTTGGACCTCATCAACGCCAAAACCAACGACAGCCCCTTTGGAAGCATCTTCAAGGTGCTGACAAAGACAATCGGCGGATTTTTTGCGGAAGGCGGGCGCCCGCCGACAGGCAAAATTTCCGTTGTGGGTGAGCAGGGGCCGGAGTTATTCGTCCCTGACTCGGCAGGCACAATTATTCCCAACGATAAACTCGGCGCGGCGCCCGCCTCCATAAACGTTAACCAGTATTTCTCATTCCAATCGCTCGATCCCGTCACAAACATGAGGATGCTCGAGCAGCAAAAAAGCCAGATACAGCAATGGGTTGCCGAGGGCATCCGGGGCAACCAGAACAACCTGCGCAATGCCGTAAACGGAGCCTGATATGAGCCGAGTAATATTCAATATCCCCTTCAGCGGCGAATATTCGACCGCCCTTGAGTTCAAAACAAACGTCGTCGAACGCATTAAAGGCAACGAACAGCGCAAGCCCACGCAATTTTACGGGCTGAGGACGTTCATCCTCCCTCTGAAACTGTCGCCCGCACGCCGCAGCGCACTTGAAGAACTCTTTTGCCTCCTCAAAGGCGAGCATGGGGAATTTCTCTATCGCTGGAGCCGCGGCATCGGCGGGAATAACCGTGTTTACAGGTGCTATTTTGCCGATGACAAACTTGAAGAGGACATCAAATATCTGGGTTATTCCTCTTGCAGCGTAAAATTTTACGGCATAGAAAGAGGGAATATCCTGCGTAATGCCGAGTTTTTGGACATGGAAGACTGGGAAACCTCCGCCGTCTGCACTCTTGAGGACGGCACGTTGAGCGTGTCAAACACGTCAAATGAAACAAAATACCTCGCCCAGAACGGGGTTATGACGGCGGGAAGCTCATATCGCCTTGATATACAGACCACGATAAGCGGCAATGTAAGCCTCGACAGCTCGGTATGCGCCCTTGGCGCCGAGGAACGCAGGCTTCAAAACGGTAAAAACAGCATTGCTTTTGAGGCTTCGGGGGAAAATCTCAAAATTGCATTCCCCGCAGGAGCGAGCGCTGTTATTGAAAAAATCTCTCTTATCAAGGACTTTGAGGACCCCGTCGGCTTGTCTGCCGCAGCGCTTGAGGAACACACGCACTCCATACATTATTCCACCGTGAAAGACCTCCTTCTTACTTCACATAATAACCGTGAAGCGTGCTATGATGTACCTCTCAGGCGCTGGGTCCTCACCTTTCAAAAGCCTGCCGAGGAATTCCTTGCCCTTGAAGAGTTTTTCAACACCTGTAAAGGACGTTTCAGGTCGTTCGACTGGACTTATCCGTTGTCACACGGCGGCGACGGAGAAACCTATCGTGTGCGCTTTGATAGTGACACTCTCGAGGCAACACGCAGCTATCAAGGCTACGGGCGCACGCAATTGGCGCTCATGGAGGTCCGTGAGGACTTGTAAAGTTTTGTTAATTTTCCGCCGCTTTCCGGAATTGGACATATAAAAATTTTTTAATTAATATATACAAGGAATATAAAGAGGCGTTAAATGAATATACCGTCGTTAGATCAATACGGCAAATATGCTTACGGGAGCAAATCTTTAAAACCAAAGGACACAGAGCTTTTTAACCGGACAACACAGCCTGAGCCGAGGGCGCTTGAGACTAAGGAGCTTCTCTACGCCATAAAAGCCCGTTCTGAGGAGTTTGCGCAGCGTTTGAAGAAAATTATCAATTCATAAATAAGACATAATATGTCCGCAACAAACACGTGAATATCAAAAAATCACGGGGTTGGAGTGCGGACGTTTTTTATTTCAGGACATTTAAGGACGTAAATTGACGAGATGAGTTTTGAGGATTTGAGAATTCGCCCCCGTTCCGTTGAGATAAACGGGCGGGAATATCTTCTTGAGTACGACTTTTCAGCCTATGCGCTGCTTGAAGAGCTTGCGGGGGCGTCGGTTTTTGCCCTGCGTGACAGGATTTTTAATAACACCATCACGCTCAAAGAGCTCTTGATAATCTTCTATTGTGCGCTGTTAAAGCATCAGGCGGATTTTGACATTAGCACGCTGAAGGAGCTTCCGCGCGTCGGCGCCGTGCTGCGAGAAAACCTCGAATCCATTTATGCCGCCTTCTTTGAGCCGCTTTTACCGCCCGAAATTGAGAACCGACTTGAGATGAGGTAAGCTGACATGAACTTTAGCGCCGAAATAATTCCCTTTGCACCCCTTATTGTGGCGCTTGTTTATTTCCTTTTGCAGGCAAAAATCGTCGTCACACCCGCCCAGCTTGAAGAAAAGCATCGCCGCATCATAAACGAAGTCTCCGAGCATTTTGTCACAAAAGACAGCTACAACGAGCTCCGGGACGATTTCGGTTATATAAAAGAAAAAATAGACAAAATCTATGAAATGATAACAATGTCTTAAAGACGACAGAAACGGGACGTTTTATGACCATACCGGAAGAGATAAGCCAGACGATAGTTTCGCAGGAGTTCATCTCCCGCAAGCTTTTGACAATCGAATTTAATGACGCCGACATCCCGCCGCTGCGGGTGCTTGAGAATGAGAACTTCGACGAAATCACCATCAACGGTGAGTCTTACCTCGGTGCGCCGCTGAAAATCTCCGAAATTTCACGCAGCGATGACAATGATTTGCAGCGTGTGCAGGTGGAAGTTTCGAACCTCGCCGGCTCGATAAGCTCGCTCATCGGGCTGCATGGCGATGTTTTAACCGGCTGCGCCTGCATGATAGAAGAAGTTTTCCTTGACAACGACTTTAAAGTCATTTCAAGCCGTGCTTTTCCGCTGTTTATCGGGCGGGCGAACAACCTCACTCTAAGCCGTGAGCTCCTCAAATTCAGCATCGACACATATCTCGGCGGCTACTCAAACCGCAGCCCCAATATGACCTACGGCGTCAACTGCCAGTGGCGCAAGTTCAAGGACATTCGCTGCGCCTACACAGGAAGCGCAACAAGCTGCGACAAAACGCTTACACGCTGCAGCGAGCTGGGAAACCTTTCCAATTTCGGCGGTTTCCCGTCAATACCCGCCCAACAGGTTATCAAATAAGCGTTTTGAGAAAATGTTTGCTTTTTTAAAAACAATGCGCTATAATGAACTCATTCAATCGAAAGATCGCGGAAAAATTTGGCCCGCAACGGGCGAAACCGAAGAAATTCGGGTGTTTGGGTAACTTTTTGCACGGTGTTTAAACCGTGCATTTTTATTGGTTTTCGCCGCTTTGCGGAGCCTCAAGATTACAGCCTCCGGAACCGCCGAGAACCCCCCCCCGGGGAAAGCTGCATCACCGACAAAAATCATTCACCCGATTACGAAATCGGAGTTTTTTTGTTGAAACTCTGCGGAGGAGAGCGACTTTCAGAGTTTCAGGAGGAAAATGGCAGCGTCTTTCTTTCTTTTTGACCGCAATAAAAACAAAGAAAAAGCTTCTTACAAAGAATTTCGCTTACGCTCAATATGACGCTCTCAAATATCGTCATTCTGCAAACTGTTTGTCGTTGAGGCAAAACCGAAATGGAACAAACAGGGTCCTCGAAGAGGAAGCCCGTGGGGCGCACCCTCAGGGTGTCCTCATATGTACGGCTTACGCCTGCATCTGAGGCAAGAATCTCCCCCGCCACCGTTGTCGTTGGGGCAAAGCCAAAAGCC
>CAMMVF010000033.1 GCA_946500295.1 uncultured Clostridia bacterium
AAGCCTGTAGTGGACTTTCACCACCTAGTTACTGCCCATTCTGGGCAAACTAAAACAAGCCTCCAACGGCATACTCCGCCGGAAGGAGGCTCATTTTAGATTAATCTTTCAGATAGCTTTCAAACGGTGCGTCATCGCTGCAAAAGGTATCAAAAATCATTTTAGCGCCGAGGCGGAAGCCGACAATGAAAGAATCAAGGCTGCTTTCGCCCATCAGTTCGCCGTATGCGTTGCAGAAATCGAGGAACAGCGCCTTATCCTCGCCGCTTAAACGCTCGGTCAGCTTTTCTTCCAACTCGTTTATATCTTTTGAAACCTTGAAGTTATGACTGCCCTTTCGGTATCCTCTTGCCTGCGGATCAATATTTCCGTAGTACAGCTCTTCCAGAAAATTTGCCATTACTCCGCACCTCCTTCGCTGTCTGCTGTGTGCAGGTCACGGATTTTCCGCCAACTTGAAAAGCCTTGCAGGGTGCGGATGTGCCACGGAGATTTTCGGGTGATGGTGCGAAAGTAGGTGGAACAGAAAAACTCCACCAAATAAACCTTCGGAATGTGGTTGACGTTGTTTTTCCGGAAAGACTTGATGTGCCCCTGACTGCACCAGTTGTTGATTGAAGTTTTTCCGTAGCCGGTGATTTCGGAAACTACTTGTGTGGTCAGCACGTCGGGATAGCCGGAGAGCAGCTCGGTATAATACAGTTGCAAATGCTCCCGCACGATTGGGGGAATCTGTTCCTCCATCTGGACAGTATAATCGCCTTTGTACCAGCCCGCCGGAGCGGAGTAGCTTTCGGGGAACACCTTGCGGTTTTCCAGATAGGCAATGACATCCTCCTTTTTGATTTTGTAGCAGCGTGTTTTCCTGCCCGTGTACTCGCAGGGGATTTTCCCGCTTTGGAGCAGGTACAAGGCTGTGGATTTGCTGATGTGGCAAATGCGATAGAGCTGATCCTTTGTAATAATATCGGGAATCTCATCCCAATTGATGGCTGTGTTGTTCATAGCAATACACCTTTCAAAATTGATTTGCCGGTGTGACTGTCCGTGTATTGCCTCGATGTTCTCAATTCTTTCCGTTCTTTCCGGAGTTCTTTCCAAAAATGCGGATTTTGGCGCATTTTTCGGTTTATTCGAACTTGCCCGAAACTACGGGCTTTTTCAGGGTTTTAGCGTGAAAAACTCAGTGTTTATACGGCTTTGCGCCGAGGACGAAACTATCAGAAACTAACACGAAACTGACTGATCCTGACACGCACTTCATAAAACTCGAAATGCGGTAGGTCCGGCGTTACCGGGCGCAAGAGTTCAAATCTCTTCATCTCCGCCAGACCTGCGGCTAGCAAATCGCAACCGCAGGTTTTTTCTATTTTGAAGTTTTGTACCTGCGGTTGTAACGGGTGTCTTGTAACAGTCACACAGCGGCAAATCATCGCAGACAAATCGCGCACCTCACTAAGTAACGAGGTGCGTTTTCTTTTTTTGCTTGCGCTATAACATAGCGCAACACCATAAAAGACATATCCGTTGAGATAGCTTTTATGAGATGTAACTTGCTATGTTAATTTAGCGAGCAGTAGTATAAAAACCAGCTCTCTAAGCTGGTTTGCTGGCTTTTCTGAAATTAAATTATATTGCTGCAAGCACTAACCGGGCAACCCTCTCAGGCTGTCCGGTTTCCTTTTAGACGCTGCTAATAAAGCTGCGCATTTCTGTTATATTGTATATCAATTTTTACAGTCTGTTGCTCTTAATATTTCGTCAAGAGTTCTAGGCATATAGTTCATATAACTCATCATACAGCCTACGTTAATCAGTTTACACGGAATATCAGCATTTAGTTGTTCCTGCTTCCATTTTTCAATCATATCCCATTCTTTGGTGTTATGCACATGACCGTATAACATAATCGCTCCTCGGTGCTGATTTTTATAAAAAATTATCGGATAATGACTCAGAACGACAAAATGCTTGTTGTCAGAAATTTCGGCATAGTCCATAATCTCATCATAATGTTGTTGTAGCTGTCGGCTTACTCTGTCGTGGTTTCCCTTTATGAGTATTTTGTGACCTTTAAGCTGATTAATAATTTTTATACTGAGTTTCTCATTTCCCCAAAATATATCACCAAGAATATAGACTGTATCATTATTTGTAACACGTGAATTCCAATAGCTTATCATACACTTATCCATTTCCTCTGTATCAGCAAATGGTCTGTTGTCAAAACGTATTACATTTTCGTGTCCGAAATGCATGTCCGCAATGTAGTAAATCATTCATTATCCTCCTGTCTGGGATTTTATCTTTTACACACTGAATTTTTAAAGAAAAAATTCGTCATCGTAATCATCAGTTTTTAAATCATCTTCATCAAAATCTACATCACTGCCGAATTTCTCGGGTCGGTATTGACTCATGGGGTTATATCCATGCCTTTAGGCAGCAAATACAAAGGCAGACACAGTGTAAAGCAACACGGCATCTGCCTTGTGGATTTATATAGACTTACATTATTGGGTCACAGACTTAAGATAATCAGTAATTTCCTTCTCTGTACTCATCGAAAGTGCTTTTTGAGAAACCTTGTCCGCTTCTTCCTTTGTCCACTTTGAAATGAGCTTCCTCACCTTAAGCACCGAAGGCGCTGATACGCTGAACTCGGTAAGCCCGAAGGAAATTAAAAGCGGTATCATAAGAGGATTTGCCGCTGCTTCTCCGCACATTCCGACAGGGATATTGTTCTTGGCGGCGCACTCTATGATGTATTTTATACTTCTCAATACGCTTGGCTGCAATGGAGAGTAGAGATATGAAACATCTGCGTTTCCCCTGTCACTTGCCATAGTATAGCCTGTCAGATCGTTTGTGCCGATGCTGAAAAAGTCCGCTTCCTTCGCGAGAATGTCTGCAATGATGGTCGCAGAGGGAGTTTCCATCATAATACCCGTCATAATATTTTCGGTAAACTCACTTCCTTGCTCTTTGAGCTCAGCTTTCGCCTGCTCAAGCAGGGCTCTGCCGTCTCTCAGTTCATCTACGGTTGTGATAAGCGGAAACATGATGCGTATATCTCCGAATGCGCTTGCACGCAATATAGCCTTAAGCTGGGTTTTGAACAGCTCTGTATTTTTCAGACAGTATCTGATTGCTCTGAAGCCGAGGAAGGGATTCTCCTCCTTTTGCAGTCCAAGATACGGAATCTCCTTGTCTCCTCCGATATCAAGCGTTCTGATAATTAACGGTTTGCCCTTTAGAATGAGAGCCGCCTTTTTATACGCTTCAAACTGTTCATTTTCGTCAGGAACTTGCGTTCTATCCATAAACAGAAACTCTGTTCTGAAAAGGCCAACTCCCTCACCATCGGCTTCTACAGCCTTTAGTGCATCTTCGGGTTTTCCTATATTGCAGAACAACTCATATTCGGTATTACTTGCGGAAACAGTTTCCTTACCCCTGTAGTTTTCAAGCTCACGGCGTTCTTTCAAAAAACCACTGCGCTTTTCGGTATATTTTTGTACGCAGTCATAGTCCGGAGAGTCAATTACCTCTCCGTTTGTTCCGTCGACAATTACAAGCTCGCCATCCGTAAATTTTTCAGTTGCGCCGCTTACGCTCAAAACTGCGGGAATTTCAAGCGCACGCGCAAGGATAGCAGAATGTGAGGTTTTTCCGCCAGTTTCTGTGATAATGCCGACAATGTTATCTTTGTTTATTCCAGCGGTCATCGAGGGGGTTATTTCCCTAGCAACCAAAACAGTGTCCTTAGGCGCTTGTGAAATATTAACCTCTTTTACCCCAAGCAAAATGCTTAATATACTCTTTTTAACATCTCTCATATCTGCCGCTCTCTGTCTGATAAGCTCATCATCAGCTGCGGAAAACATTCCGATAAACATATCGCACATCTGCTCAAGCGCAGCTTCAGCACACTTACCACCGGCAATAAGCTTATCAATCTCGCCGCAAAGATACGGGTCTTTTATTATCTGTATATGCCCTTCAAGAATTTCCGCCTCTTTATCCCCTGCAGACTTTCTGAGAGCTTCCGCCTGCGCAGAAGTATTGTTGCAAAAATCCTCAACTGCATTTTGAAATCGTTTAATTTCTGCATCGGTATCAGTAACTGTGGTATTTTCGTATTCCAAGCTGTGCTCTTCTATTATCAGTGCTTTTCCTATTCCGATACCTTCAGATGCAGCAGTTCCGTATAACATGTTCTCACCTTCTATGTTTGAATTTACCGATAAAGCGTGCCCAAAGACACGCTTTATCATAACTATTAGTATTCAGTTATATTATTCGCCGAGCCCGCCCTCAATGAGTTTTACCGCTTCGGCAAGAGCCTCGTTTTCGTCTTCGCCGCTGCATATAATTTCAATCTCACTGCCGCATTTTATGCACGCAGCAATTATATTTAGCAGGCTTTTACCATCGTAGGTGCTGCCGTTAAATTTGATTGTAATATCACTCTGGAATTTTCCCATAGCAGAGGCAAAAACTGAAGCCGGGCGCATATGAAATCCGTTCGGATTAGTTAAAACAAGTTGTTTAGATACCATTTTAATTTCTCCTTAAATATCAATATTCATATTAAAATTGCATTGGTTTTTATGCCACTACAGCATAATCATATAAAATATCAGTACATTTTTCAGGTGCATTACTTATTGTCTTTAATAGGTTTTTTTAATAGCGAGAGCAGGAGCATTCCTACCACAGACCCTATTGCAAGAGCAAGAAGGTACATAAGCGGATTGCCTATTGTTGCGACAACGAAAATACCGCCGTGAGGTGCCATTAGCGTGCATCCGAAAGCCATTGACAATGCTCCGGCTATTGCTGCACCAATTGCACATGAGGGAATAACCTTAAGCGGAGAAGAGGCAGCGTATGGAATTGCGCCCTCTGTAATGAAGGAAAGTCCCATAATGTAGTTTACAACACCGTTTTTGCGTTCCTCTGCCGTCCACCTGTTCTTGAAGAAAGTTGTTGAAAGAGCTATTGCGATAGGTGGCACCATACCGCCGATCATAACAGAAGCCATGATCTCATAGCAAGCTGTCTGAGTTGCAACGTCTGTAACTGCCGCTGCCTGCGTGAGCATACCTGTACCAAAGAGATAAGCTGCTTTGTTGAAAGGACCACCCATATCTATCGACATCATGCCGCCGAGGATTGCACCGAGCAGAATCGAAAATCCGCTTGTGCTCAAGGCTGCAAGACCGCTGTTGAGAGCTGAGTTAATAATACCCATAATCGGGTTTACGGCACACATTATTACTCCGACAATTCCGAGGCCTGCGAGAGGATAAATAAGCACCGGCTTGATGCCCTCAAGAGCATTTGGAAGCTTATCGCAAAGCTTTTCAACGAGGAGCATGAGATAGCCTGCTGCGAAACCTGCGAGCAATGCGCCTAAGAAGCCTGACGGTATAACCGAAGCTGCGCCGGGATCTGCAAAAGTTGCACCGTTTGATGCAAGATAACCGCCAACAAAGCCGACAAGCAATCCCGGTCTGTCCGCTATACTACGGGCGATAAAGCCTGCGAGGATCGGAAGCATAAAGCTGAATGCATAGTTTCCGATCGTTTTAAACCAATTTGCAACCGGCGTTACATTACCGAACGAACTGTTTCCGGCAGCCTGAACGCCGCTAGCCGCATCAACCAGAAAAGCTATTGCCATGAAAATACCACCTGCGACTACAAACGGAAGCATATGAGAAACACCGTTCATCAGGTGCTTGTAAATTTGTCTGCCTACGCTTTCATTTGAGCCGCTCTGCTCTGATGAAGCTGAGTCCTTTGTCTTTGAGTGGAAAACAGGCGCTTCACCGTTGATAATTTTCTTAATCAACTCTTCGGGCTTATTAATGCCATCCGAAACCTTTGTTGAATAAACCGGCTTACCGTCGAAACGGGCTGTTTCTACTGACTTATCAGCTGCAATTATGATACCGTCACAGTTGGCGATTTCTTCAGCTGTAAGTACATTCTTAGCGCCGCCTGAGCCATTTGTCTCAGCTTTAACGGTTATACCCATTTTTTCGCCTGCTTTTACCAGTGCTTCCGCCGCCATATATGTGTGGGCGATACCAGTCGGACAAGCGGTAACTGCAAGCACTCTGTATCCCTTCTTTGCAGGCGCAGAAGATTTTGCTTCTTCAGGGAATTTTTCTTTTTCCTTTTGGTCAATTAGTGATAGAAATTCAGATTTTGATTTTGCCACCTTCAGCTTTGAGGTAAATTCCTCGTCCATAAGCATCTGCATAAGCCGCGAAAGCACCTCAAGATGGACGTCACCATCTGTTGTAGCAGCTATCATAAACAGAAGAGTAACTTTCTCTCCATCGGGGGCGCCATAGTCAACGCCGTCCGGAACAGTTACAGCAGCAAGAGCAGGCGCCTTTACAGCTTTACTTTTTGCATGCGGAATAGCAATCTGCATTCCTACCGCTGTTGTACCCAATTCTTCTCTCTTGAGTATTCCGTCCTTGTACTCAGCAGCATTAATGAGGTTTCCGCTTTTTTCGTGAAGTGACACGAGCTTATCAATAGCGGCAGATTTTGACGCCAATGATACGTTTAGTTCAATGGCGCTTGGTTTTAGTAAATCAGTAATACGCATAAAAGTTTCCTCCTTATGTTTTTATATTTTTGAAAGCCTTCGGCTTAAAATTGTGCGAGTAGTTCGTTTATTTTTTCTTTTGTCGCAAGTCCGCTTAAAAACGCCGTAGCATTTCCGCACGCACTTCCCAGTTTGAGGGCGTATTCATAATCCCCGGTTTTGATATATCCTGCAACAAAACCTGCAACCATCGAATCTCCCGATCCGACGGTATTGAGAACCTTTCCCTTTACAATGCCTGCTTTATGGATTTTCCCAAATTCATCGACTAGCATTGCACCATCTCCTCCGAGGGAAATAAGCACGTTTTGAGCACCCATTTTTCTCAATTCATTGGCATATTTTATGATATCCTCGTCAGTGCTTATATCTACATTGAAAATCTCGGATAACTCCTGCTTGTTTGGCTTGATCAAAAACGGCTTATATTTTAGAGAATTCACAAGAAGCTTTTTCGTAGCATCAACGACGATGAGAACTTTTTTGTTTTTCAGTCTCCCAAGTATTTTTTCGTAAGTGTCATCCGGCATTGTGTTAGGAATACTTCCCGCAAGCACAATCGTGTCGCCGTCTTGAATATTATCAATCTTGTCAAAAAGATTCATAATCGCCGCTTCGCTTATATCAGGTCCCTGGCAGTTTATTTCCGTTTCCTCTCCGGCTTTAATCTTTATGTTTATTCTCGAAATACCTTCCGGCAGCGTAATGAAATCGGTTGTGATTTTCGGGTTTTTGATACCCTTTTCAATAGCTTCTCCCGTGAAACCGGCAACAAATCCGAGCGCTGTGCTTTTCATTTCGAGCTCTGCAAGAACACAAGATACATTGATGCCTTTTCCGCCGTAATAGTATTCTTCACTGGTGGTACGGTTTGTAATTCCTGTTTTTAGCGAGTCAAGATGAACGATGTAGTCTATTGATGGATTAAGCGTTACAGTGTAAATCACGACATAACCTCCTTTATTACAGTTTCTTTGCCGAAATTCTTGAATTTAAGACGGTCGGTAATTATACAGCACTTTCTCAGTTCAGAAAAAGTAATGGCAAACACACGCCTGAATTTTGAACTGTCCGCAAGAACAAACGCCATATAACTCTTTCGCACTGCCTCTTCCTTTATAAGCCCCTCTTCAATATCGGGCGTAGTAAAGCCAGCTTCAAGGTCTATTCCGTTTGTTCCCATAAAAGCTTTTGTAAAATTAAAACCTTTAAGCGTGCGGACTGCCTCGCCTCCTACAATGGCTTCTGTGGCAGCTTTGATTCGTCCGCCGACAGTGTAGGTTGTAAATCCTTTTGCTATCAGCTTTTTTGCGTGTGAAATTCCATTTGTAACATAAGTAGCTTTATTATTGCCTAAGTAATCTATTAACCTGGAGGTGGTTGTTCCCGCATCTATATATACAAAGTCCGAATCACTAATAAGCGTTGCTGAATATTTAGCTATAGCGGTTTTTTCCTCGCTCATTACATTTTCACGCATTATAACGCTATCCTCAAACGCCCCTGCTGTCTGTCTGAGTGAGGTTGCACCTCCAAACACCTTGTGAAGCTTACCCATTTCATCTAGCGTCGCAAGGTCACGTCTTATTGTAGATTCCGATGTATTCAGAAGCTTCGTAAGCTCCGATACCGTAACCGAATTCTTCTCATTTAGAAGCTGTAAAATCGTCTGGTATCTTTCCTGAGTAAGCATTTCGTTCACCTCTTGATTATATTATAGCAAGAAATGCTTCAAAGTCAAGCAAATTCTTTTATATTTTATCATTTTTCCGTCAATATCACTTAATTATTTTCTAATTATCAAAATTTATCAAAGAAATTGAATATGGATTTTTGAAATTTGCTCATTATCCGTCATTATCCTTCCATAGTCTGTCAACGTCTTACGGTATATCATGTGCTCAATCGTGTTTATTATTCGGATAATGCAAAAACAAGAATAAATAAAAAAAGAAGGTCTATCACAAATTTTTGTCATTTGCGATAGACCC
Source organism: uncultured Clostridia bacterium (assembly GCA_946500295.1). GTDB lineage: Bacteria > Bacillota > Clostridia > Oscillospirales > Acutalibacteraceae > UBA7067. The sequence continues at coordinate 8,623 of CAMMVF010000033.1, forward strand.
CAAATTATTAAAATAATATTTTTCAAAAACAAGTTAAAGATCGCTAAATAAAATATGCAAAATCTGAGTATGAAAATATTATCCTTCTCTATTGCTTATATAAATTTATTATGCAATTAAGCGCTTAACCAGTAGCCAGAACCTTCTGTTGTACTGCCGTTAGCTGTATCAGTCGCCATATATGTAACACCATTTATACGCAGGAAAAGCTTAATCCCGATACCATCATTTGAGAATTTGTCCGTTATCAATTCATAGTAATCTGATCCGCCATAGGACTCCTTTAAGGTTAAACTCGTATTCCAAGTTCCACCTGAAAAGTATGACAGATGATCGTAGAACAGTCTGCTGCCTTTATAGTCTCTCGTAATCTCAATTTGAACGTCATATAAATTCGTGCCGGAGGGAACTTTAATGGTAAAATGGTACTTACCATTGTCCATCTTATAACGGTTAGTACAGTCAATTACTGAATGATCTTCTATGTATGATGAATAGCTGGCTACACTTGTGCTCTGCGTGCTATTTACAGCATTACTATCAGCTGCAAAAGCCGTCAAAGACGCACCCGAAGCCAAAATCATAGAAGCAGACATACCGATTGCCATAATATTTTTTACAAACTTTTTCAAAATATACCCTCATTTCATTGTTTATATTTGTGCTTATATTTTTGTTAAGAACGTTCCAACAAGTGTATTATACACCTTATTTTTCCAAGCTGTTAATCTTATATCACGTTTATTATTATTATTAGATTTAGTCCATAACGATAATATATATTTTTATGAATTAAGATTCTTTTTATAATATGAAAATAAATTCGCAATAATTAAGAAATAAGAATTATAATTTGTAAAAACAAATACATTTTTGAGTAGTGTTAAATATATAACTATCACAAAAAATACTTATGCGGTAAGCGGCAACACTAACTGTCAAGATTAATTGAATTTTGTCAGACTAAAAACAAGTAGCATTTAACAATTTGTGTGCATATAATGGAAACAGGTTATCAATTGTTTAATTCATTAGGAGGGAAATATGCACACTGATAACTATATAACCGACTCGCTTGAACTGCATCTGTTTTTTTGCCGCATAATGAAGGAACACTCATTTTTTCTGAAGGCAGGCTTCACTCCGGCAAATCCGAACTTTTCAAAGCAGGCTGAATTTTATAAAATGGAATTTGAAAAGCTGCTTTGTCAAACCCTGGCACTCAGTGACGGAATTATAAGCAGAGATGTACTGTGCTCGGGCGAGCTGGTTACAGAGTTTACAGCCCTGGCTGAAAAGCAGACGGAAAGTTTCACGGGAATCAACATAAACAAAGAAATTACGACCAGAGAATTACAACTTGACAATAAGTCGTGCCGATGCAATGATAATTCAAGAAAAAGGCTTCAGGTACAGCGGCTTAATCGGACTGCAATAAGACTTTTGGACGGATTGATTAAGTTCAAAGAGAGCATTCTGAAAAAAGTTCTCTGCTGCGAAATGTTTACAATGAACTATCCTTTGCTGATAGAACATATTATCAGGGAGGCTAAACTTTACAGAAATTATATCAAAGCACTGGAAAGCACGGGAAGTTTAAACTGTGAGTCTATGAAGGAAACAGAATGTTTTTGGAATCAGATTATGATGGAGCACGCTATGTTTATAAGAGGGCTTTTAGACCCAAGTGAAAATGAATTGTTTGTTATGGCGGACGGATTTGCCAAAGAATATTCCACACTCCTAAAAGCCTGCCGCAACGCTCAAAATCAGACCTTAACGACCGACTCTCTGAAGACAACTTTAAGATTCAAGGACTTCAAGGCGACCGGCACTCATGGAATTGAGCAGTGTAAAATCCGCTCGGTTATTCTGCCGCTGCTTGCGGATCACGTACTGAGAGAGGCTAATCATTATTTGCGCTTGCTGAAAGCTTAATCGGTAAAACTTACATTCCAATATTTAGATTAAAAAACAGAAAGCCGATGAAGTATAAGCTAATTCACACTTCATCGGCTCTTCTTATTATTTTATTATATTGAAAAAAAGCACCTGCAAGAGCAAGTGCTTTTTCTTGGTGGACCATCAGGGACTCGAACCCCGGACCGACCGGTTATGAGCCGGTTGCTCTAACCAACTGAGCTAATGGTCCTTATGCCTCATTTCCGAGTGCCTGAATATTATACCAAAGCTCATGAACTTTGTCAAGGATTTTTTTATGAGGGCATATCTTTTTTACACATACACATTTTTATTTAAATCTTCGCCCGCGTGACAAGCTCGTTTAATCACGATAGCGACGATTGCAACCATCGCTGGGGAGCTTTGCTCCTCAGGGTTTCGGTGGGAGATTATAACCCCCTCCGAAAGACTGAATGTCCCCCGCCGCCTACAGAGGCGGGGGACATCGGCGACTTGGCAATATTCCATCGTCGAAAGTAGTGATTGATTTTACCGTGATAATATGCCATAATACTTTTAAAAAGTGACTATTTAAATCAAAGTATGAAATTGAAAAAATGAATTTCAAAATGAAAAGAAGGATAGTAATTATGAAGATAACTACACAAAGGCTGATTATGCGACCGTGGCTTGATTCGGACGCTGAAAATCTATATGAATATGCAAAAGATCCTAAAGTAGGACCAATTGCCGGATGGCCGGTACATACCAGTATTGAAAACAGCAGAGAAATTATCAGAGACGTATTATCGGCGAATGAGACCTACGCTGTATGCCTTAAAGAGGACAATAAGGCAATTGGCAGCATTGGGCTGATGATTGGTAAAGCCAGTAGCCTTAACTTACCGGATACAGAGGCGGAAATCGGATACTGGATTGGAGTTCCGTTTTGGGGGCGTGGACTTATACCCGAAGCGGTGCAAGAGTTGCTTCGCCATGGCTTTGAGGATTTAAAACTTGAAAAGATTTGGTGCGGATATTTTGACGGCAATTTTAAATCCAAAAGAGTACAGGAAAAATGCGGCTTTACATATCATCATACAAATAATGACATTCATTGGAATCTGATGGATGATGTACGCACTGAGCATATTACCTGCATTACAAAGGAAGATTGGAGTGCTGCAAATGAAAGTTCCATCAATAGTACAAGCTGAAAAGCTATTAAATGAAGCAAAAAAACTAAACCCTGGTTTATGGGTTGACCACAGTAAAACAGCGGGAGCTTGCGCTAGGGCTATCGCCCAGCGGTGCGATAATCTAAACGCGGACATTGCCTATGCTCTCGGCTTGCTGCATGATATAGGCAGGCGTGATGGAGTTACAGATATGAAGCATATTATTAATGGTTATAAATTTATGCTGTCAAAGGGATATGATGATAGCGCCAGAATATGCTTAACTCATTCCTTTCCATATAAAAACATAAATGCCTATAACGGACAAAATGATTGCAGCGTGGAAGAAACCGAGTTTATACAAGCTTTCCTTGAAAATGTAGTATATAACGACTATGACAGATTGATTCAGTTATGTGACGCTATTTCCTTTCCCGATGATCCTACATATATTGAAAAAAGGCTTGTAGATGTTGTTTTACGGCGAGGCTTTAACGATTACACTGTGCCAAAATGGAAAGAATTTTTAAATTTGAAGGATTATTTTGACAACAAGACCCAGACGGATATTTATCAAATTTTAAATATATTATAAACTCTATAGTGAGAGTCAGATAGTATGATTAAACTTTCATAGATTTCTGCTAAATGATAAAGCCACAGCTCAGGATTCAAACAATCCCTGCGCTGCGGCTTTTAATTTTGTGTTATTTTTTACAGACCGTTGCTTATGACTTGGTTCAAGGCTGAAATCGGCAGTCCGACTACGTTATAGTAGTCTCCAACAATTCTCTTTACAAATAATGCGCCTGCGCCTTGTATGCCATAGGCGCCGGCTTTGTCCATCGGCTCTCCCGTCAGAATATACTGCTCAATCTCCTTATCTGATAAAGGATAAAACTCAACCTCAGTAGTTACGGAAAAGCTTCGGCATTGTCCCTGATTATACACGGCGCAGCCTGTAATAACATCATGCTTTCTGCCGGAGAGAAGCTTGAGCATACTCTTTGCATCTGATTTATCTTTCGGCTTTCCGAGCATTAAATTATCAATAAATACCCCGGTGTCGCAGCCGATTACAAGGTCATTCTGATGATTTGATTTATAGATATGTTCCGCCGGTATCACATAGTTAAAGATATTGGTGTCATTCAATCAATCTTGCCGATAAAG
>CAMMVF010000034.1 GCA_946500295.1 uncultured Clostridia bacterium
TAAGTCCTACGTAAGTCTGCACTGCGCTCGTGTGAATTTGTGCCAATCTAAACTCTCTGCCTTTTCATTACTTTTTTCACGTTGGTATTCTGTTTCCTTTTTCTACAAAGTGATCCTTTTAACTATGCTCGTTTTCAGCTTGTGCGAAACCGCTATCCCCTCCAAAAAAGCAGGTGGCTCTTTATTGGTACAGAGCAAATAGATATCCGTGCAGTAAAACGTAGGACTAAAAGGTGCTCTCGGCACCCTCGCACAAGCTACTTTAAATCCAAGCCGGCGGCAAATGCCGCTTTCACCCCATGTTCTCCTGCACTGTTCTAGTTTATATTTGTGCCATTCTAACATTTTAATTCTTCCATTACTTTTGCTCGTTTTGAGCTTTGTGCCAGATTCGAGTAACAAACTCAAATCTGGCACAAACTACATTAATTTCAAAGCCGAGGCTTTCCACAACCGTGCCTTTGGCACGATTTCACATTCGCCATCGGCGAATATTTCATCACTCCTTTGGCGTGATTTCACCGCACCGCAAGGTGCGATATCACCGGCGCAGGACTGCCCCTGCGCCTGCGGCTCAGCGTAAGCTGAGCTTGTTCTTCTCCCTAAGCCTCTCGACAAGTGAGCGTACAAGTTTAATATCATTTTCGTCAAGCCCGGAAACATCTATCGCCTCGACCTTTTCTATCCCAAGAAGATAATCGGAGCTTACGTGCAGTGTCGCTGCTAGCTTTATTATTATTTCCGGTGAGGGTGTTCTGTCGCCAACCTCATAAAATGAAATTATACTGTTTTTTACTCCGATTAAATCTGCAAGCTGTTTTTGCGTTAAGCCCTTTTGCTTTCGCAGCTCCCGTAATTTTCGTCCAAATTCCACCATATACAAGACCTCATTCCACTATGTTTGTAATTGTAATAAATAATATTTGTCTAATGGTGGAATTAATTCTACGAAATAGTAGATTTTTTGTGAGATATGTGTTATTATATTGCTGATATATTTCAGTGCAAATATAAGGAGGGATGAAAATGCCAAGGCGTAATTTAAGCTTTGAGAAATTTTTCAACAGCTCATAAGCTCACTATAATATTTTGTTAAATATCAATTTTACATTAGGAGGATATTAAATGAACAGCACGCAAATTCAAAGCAATAAAAAAGCGAAGATCATACCTTTTATAATCGCTCTGCTGGGCTCTGTCGCCGTGGTTGCAGCCTTTTTTCTGCCGTTTGCCTCGGCAAGCGGGGATTATAGGGAGATGTTAAGCGCCTTTTCCTATAATACGACCGTAGGCGGGGTGAATATATCAGCAAGCGAGGCGGCGGATATATCCATGTTCAGCTTTGCACGGATTTATACCGCCATTGGCGGAAGTTTTGGTATTGTTTATGGGATCTTAATTTATGCCTTGGGCGCACTGTCGGCGCTCACCCTGATTTTTGCCATTTTTAAAAAGGCGATACCGACTATTATTTTTGATATAGCTACACTTGCAGCACTTTGCCTGATGATTTGGGATTTCAGCGAAAGGGGAGTCCTGCCGAGCGACAGCTATAATTACGGTGCAGGGTTTTATATTTATCTTTTGGGGTTTACAGCAGCTTTGGTCGGCTCAATTTGGCTGCTGATTGTAAAAATCAAGCAAAAAAGACAGCTTAAAGCAATAAACAATTCAGGAGGGAATCAATAATGAAAAAAGCTATTATCATATTACTTGTATTTTCAATGGCGATGGCAATGAATCATCCACTCCCGAAAGCAGCGCGCCGGTATCCTCGGCTCAAAACGAGGATTCGAGCTCAGAGCAGGAGGAGACCCAGCCGGAAACAGAGGCAGAAACTCAGCAGCCGGACGGGGAAGCAACGAGCAGCGATGAGAATACGGAAAGCTCATCATCTGCAAGCGGCGAGGTTGACCCCGAGCTAAAGGCGTTTTTGGACGAGTACGAGTCGTTTATGAACGATTATGTGGACTTTATGAAGGAATATACGGAGTCGGGAAGTCCGGCGAGTATGCTCACGGAATATCTTGCGCTGATGGAGGATTACTCAGAATACATAAACTCAATAGACGAGTACGACCCGGACGAAATGTCGGTTGCAGACGCTCAGTATTATCTTGAGGTTACGACCCGTGTTTCCGAAAAATTGCTTGAGGTGGCTGAATAAATTTTTTGCGCATCACCTTGAGCAAAATATTATCTAAACAATACCGCCGCACACTCACAGAGAATATGAGTGTGCGACGGCAAATGCCGCTTTTTCCCTACGTTTTACTACGCTGCTCCAGTGTAACTTTGTGCCATCCTCAACTCGCTGACCTTTAGGAGCTTTATTACGTTGAAAGACCTGTTCCTTTTTTAAGAGGAACAGGTCTTTTAGATCCGCTCGGTTTAATCCTTGTCAATTTCAGACAGAAAACCGTCGCTAAATTATTCAAATGGAAAAAGTCAAAAGGCTTTGCTTAAGGCTTGTGCTTATCGGGAGATTATATTTCACTACGTCCCTCGAGCGCACGCAGCAGCGTCATTTCGTCGGCGTACTCCAAATCTCCGCCAACCGGAAGTCCCGAGGCAATTCTCGTAACCTTGATGCCGAGCGGCTTCAAAAGCTTGGATATATATACAGCTGTCACCTCGCCCTCAGCGGTGGCGTTTGTCGCCATGATGACCTCTTTAATCTGTCCTGAGCCCGCTCTGTTCACAAGCTCCTTGATTTTCAGCATATCCGGGGTAACTCCGTTTAAGGGGGAGATTGCGCCGTGGAGCACATGGTAAACTCCCTTGTATTCCTGAGTTCGCTCAAGAGCAATTACGTCTTTCGGGCTTTCAACCACGCAGACTGTTGAGTGATCCCTTTTTTCGTTTTTGCAAATCGGGCACAGATCTCCATCGGCAAGGTTGCAGCAGATCTTGCAGTAGTGGATTTTTTTGTGGGCGTTTAGTATAGCGTCTGCAAACTCCTGAGCTTCTCGCTCGGGCATTTTAAGCACATGGTAAGCAAGTCGCTGAGCGGTTTTTGCACCTATACCCGGCAGTCGCTCAAACTGCTCGATAAGCCGTGCGAAAGGGGCGGCGTTATAGCCTGCCATTTAAAACAGCCCCGGAATATTCAGTCCGCCCGACAGCTTTTCCATTGTCTCTTCCTTGTCGGTGGCTGCTGCACGCAGAGCTTCGTTTACAGCTGCAATCACTAAGTCGCTGAGCATTTCCACGTCCTCCGAGTCTACGACCTCGGGGTTGATGTCGAGGGACTTTATCTCCATTTTTCCCGTTACGGTCACGTTTACCGCTCCGCCGCCGGAGGCTGCTGTGTACTCCTTCTGCTCAAGCTCCTGGCTGGCCTCGTCCATCTGAGCCTGCATCTTCTGAGCCTGCTTTGCAAGCTGCTGAATATTTGCGGCTCCGCCTCCGCCGTAGCCCTGGGGTAATCTTGCCTTCATATTAAAACTTCCTTTCATAATCAAAATCTATCACTATGATTATACTTATGACGGCGGCACTTGTCAAAGAAAATGATTAAATAATTTAAGGAACTTTTTATAATAATTTTAGCAATGTATGTGCTAAAATGACATGAGCCAAAAAAGAAGAGGAGTTAATTTCAAAATATGGTATAACCAAGTTGCCAATGTCCTCCGCCTTAGTAGGCGGAGGGTTTCATTCAGTCTTTCGGTGAGGTTTAATCCCCCGACCCTGGGGAGCAAAGCTCCCCGGCTACGATTTAAATAGTTTTTATTGCTTTTGTAAAAGAAAAATACTTAAAGATAGAAGTAATATTGAAGTTTGGTGGATCGTTAAGCTTAAAGCTGCAAATAGATAAAATGATTTCCCTTAAAAAGAATCGGGATAAAAACATTATAAAATCAAAAAAGGAAACAGACTGTCAACGTGAAAGAGGTAATGTAAGGAATGAAATGTTAGATTGGCACAAATGTAAACTAGAGCTGTGCAGGAGAACGTAGGAAAAAAAGACTTGAATTTATTGTCTAAATGAAATACAATATAAGGAGAATTGTGTTTGGGGGTGTGTGCCATGGCGACAGGTTCAGGAGACTTTTTTATTACCGCTTGCGTTTGCATGGGCACATTGCGTAACAGCATAATAGTATAAAATTGAGACTGCGTACCCCCGCAGTCTTTTTGTTGTTTTAGAAAGGATGAGTGAAATGGCAGATATAGAAAAGGTTGCCGTGATTATGGGCAGTGACAGCGACTTCCCCGTGGTTTCAAAGGGGATAAAAACTCTCAAGGAGTTTGGCGTACCGTTTGAGGTTCACGTCATGTCGGCTCACAGAACTCCCGAGCAGGCGGCTGACTTCGCTAAAAATGCCAAGGCAAACGGATTCGGCGTGATAATTGCCGCCGCAGGTATGGCAGCCCACCTCGCGGGCGTTTTGGCGGCGCACACCACCCTTCCCGTAATAGGAATCCCTATTAAGTCCACCTTCGAGGGGCTTGACGCACTTTTGGCTACGGTACAGATGCCCAGCGGAATCCCCGTGGCTACTGTCGCCGTTGGAGGAGCGGTAAACGCCGCCCTGCTCGCAATCCAGATGCTCGCTCTGTCAAATCCCGAGCTTGAAAGCAAGCTGGAAGCAGAGAAAGTAAAGATGATCGAGGGCGTAAAGGCAAAGGATCAGGCAATTCAGGATAAGGTGGATCAGCTGTGAGCGAAGTAACTAAACTCTCTATTTCAGATTCCCCTCGCGACGAGTGCGGAGTATTCGGAATATTTTCAAACGACCCCGAGGTCGATACTATACAGGAAACATATAAGGCTTTATTTGCCCTCCAACACAGGGGACAGGAGAGCGCAGGCATAGTCGTAAACAGCGGCGGCGAGATGAAGTGTGTAAAGAATCTCGGCACGGTGGCTGAGGCGCTTACCGCTAAGGAGCTTGACTCCCTGCCCAAGGGCAGCATAGCCATAGGTCATGTATGTTACAGTCCGGACACACAATTAAGCCGAGTATCCACCCAGCCGCTTATGATGAGGTATATCAGAGGCTCTCTTGCGCTGGCGCAAAACGGTGCGCTCACAAATAAGGCTCAGCTTTACAAAATGCTCGAGCAGGGCGGGGCTATCTTCCAGTCAACCTCAAACGCCGAGCTAATAGCCTATGTCATAGCGAGTTTGAGACTTAATTATGCGACTATAGAAGAAACTATAGTAAATGCTATGAAGGAGCTTGAGGGAGCTTATTCACTGGTGCTCACTTCCCCGAGTATGCTCATTGGAGTGCGTGACCCGGGCGGCTTCCGACCGCTGTGTCTCGGCAAAAAGGGCGAAAGCTATATGCTCAGTTCCGAGTCCTGTGCCTTTGACAGCCTGGGAGCCGAGTTTATCCGTGACGTAGAGCCGGGAGAGGTAGTTGTAATTGATGAAAACGGGGTTCGCTCGTTTAAGGAAAACTGCACCGGAAAAGGTTCGCTTTGCCTGTTTGAGTATGTCTATGTCGCCCGCCCCGACAGCGTTATCGACGGAGTTTCGGTCTATCAGGCGAGAATGGAAGCCGGCAGAATACTTGCAAAGGAGCACCCTGTGGAAGCGGACATGGTCTGTGGAGTGCCTGACAGCGGACTATCAGCTGCGCTGGGTTATTCTGTCGAATCGGGCATACCCTACGGAATGGCACTTATTAAAAATAAATACATCGGCAGAACCTTCGCTAATAAAAAGCTATCCGAAAGGGAGCAGGTTTTGAAGGTTAAGCTGAATGCCTTAAATGCGGCAGTCGAGGGCAAGAGGATAGTTATAATAGACGATTCCATAGTCCGCGGCTCTACCTGCAGGTATATAGTGTCCCTGCTCAGGCAGTCGGGAGCTAAGGAGGTACACTATATGGTGTCCTCACCGCCGTTTTTTAACCCCTGCTATTATGGTATTGATATCAGCGACAAGGAGTCCCTGATTTCAAATAAAATGAGTGCCGACGAGCTTTGTCGCTCTATCGGGGCTGATTCCCTCGGCTACCTTAGCATTGATGGACTTCACAGCATAGCAAAAGGATGTAAGGTCGGACTTTGCGACGCTTGCTTCACGGGCAACTATCCCGCTAAGATTCCAACAGAAAAGTTTGAGGACAGGTTTGCAAGAAAAATTGACAAGAAGTAATAATTTCCAAAGGAGAGTTTGATATGAACAGTTACAGTGAAAGCTATAAAAACGCCGGAGTAGACGTTACAGCCGGTTACAGAGCCGTAGAGCTGATGAAAGAGCACGTTAAGAGAACTCAGACTGACGGCGTAGTCTCCGGCATTGGCGGCTTCGGCGGTCTGTTTGCCCCTAACCTTACGGGAATGAAGGAGCCTGTGCTGGTTTCAGGCACTGACGGCGTAGGTACCAAGCTCAAGCTCGCTTTTCTGCTAAATAAGCACGACACCATCGGTATAGACTGCGTTGCCATGTGCGTAAACGACATTGTCTGCTGTGGAGCGACTCCGCTGTTTTTCCTCGATTACCTCGCTTTGGGTAAAAACTACCCCGAAAAGGTAGCCGAGATAGTTTCGGGTGTCGCTGAGGGCTGCGTTCAGTCAGGAGCAGCTCTGGTAGGAGGGGAAACCGCTGAAATGCCCGGCTTCTACCCCGAAAACGAGTACGACCTTGCAGGCTTCTCGGTAGGTATAGTTGACAAGGAAAATATTATCGATGGCAGCAAACTGAGCGCAGGAGACGCAATTATAGGCATAAGCTCAAGCGGTGTACACTCAAACGGCTTTTCACTTGTAAGAAAGGTGTTCGGTATAAACTCAAGAACAATTTTAGATACATACGAGGAACTCGACAAGCCCCTTGGAGAAACTCTCCTGACTCCGACTAAAATATATGTAAAGCCCGTGCTGGAGCTTATCAGCAAGGTAGGCGTAAAGGCTATTTCTCATATCACAGGCGGAGGATTTTATGAGAATATCCCCCGTATGCTCAAGGACGGAATGTGCGCAAAAATCGAGAAAGCCTCAGTGCCCGTGCTGCCGATTTTCGACGTTATCAAGCGCGTGGGTGAGATTGACGAGAGGGATATGTTCAACACCTTCAACATGGGTATCGGTATGGTGATAGCCGTAGCCAAGGAGGACGCCGACAAGGCGGTGGAAATCCTCACAGCCGCAGGCGAAAAGGCAACCGTCATCGGCGAGATAGCCGAGGGCGAGAAGGGTATAACAATTTCTTAAGGAGGAGCGGCGATGAAAAATATCGTTGTTTTGGTGTCCGGAGGAGGCACTAACCTCCAGGCTCTGATAGACGCTCAAAACAGGGGAGAGATAGTCGGCGGAAAAATCTCCTGCGTAATTGCGAGCAACGACAAAGCCTATGCCCTCGAGAGGGCAAAGCAAAACGGTATAGCGACGAAGATAATCAGGAAAAAAGACTTTGAGTCTCAAGAAGAGTACGACAACTCATTGATTGCTCTTTTACATGAGGTCGAGGCAGATTTGGTGGTGCTTGCCGGATTTATGACGATCATCGGCGAAAGCGTGAGCAGGGAGTTTGAAAACAGGATAATCAACATCCACCCCTCGCTGATTCCCTCCTTCTGCGGAGTAGGTTGCTTTGGGCTTCACGTCCATGAAAAGGCTCTCGACAGAGGGGTAAAGCTTACAGGCGCTACGGTGCATTTTGTAAATGAAATCTGCGATGGCGGTCCGATAATTTTGCAAAAGGCAGTCGAGGTATTGCCAGACGACACGTCTGAAAGCCTACAGCGCAGGGTCATGGAGCAGGCTGAGTGGAAAATACTGCCTCAGGCTGTGTCGCTGTTTTGTCAGGATAGATTGAAAGTGGAAAATAACAAGGTGATTATAACGGAGGATAATACATGAAAAAGCTAAACATAGAAGCTGAGCTTCAGAGCAACTCATACCCCGGCAGGGGAATACTCGTAGGCAAGAGCCTTGACGGCAAAAACGCTGTCATAGCCTATTTTATCATGGGCAGAAGCGAAAACAGCCGCAACAGAATCTTCGTTGAAGACGGGGATGGCATCCGCACCCAGGCTTTCGACGAGAGCAAGCTCGAGGACCCCTCGCTTATAATCTACGCCCCTGTAAGGGTTCTCGGAAACAAGACAATAGTTACAAACGGCGACCAGACTGACACCATTTATGAATTGATGAACAACCAGCTCACCTTTGAGCAGGCGCTGCGCACCCGTGAGTTTGAGCCGGACGCACCGAACTACACCCCGAGAATCAGCAGCGTTGTAAAGCTCAGCGATAATGATTTTAACTTTGCCATCTCTATTTTAAAAAGCGCCGGCGGCAACCCCGACTCCTGCCAGCGTTATACCTTCTCCTACACCTCACCGCTAAAAGGAGAGGGCAGGTTCATCCACACCTACATGGGCGACGGTTCTCCTCTGCCGAGCTTCGAGGGCGAGCCTAAGCTTGTAGAGCTTGGAAATGACGATATAAACACCTTCGCAGATAAGCTGTGGAACGCCTTAAACGAGGACAACAAGGTTTCCCTCTTTGTCCGCTATATCGAGCTTGAAAGCGGAAAGACAAGCAGTGTTATTATAAATAAGAACAAGTGATTAGAGACTAAAATTGATTGGAGAGATACAGATGAACGAACTCGAACTCAAGTACGGTTGTAACCCGAACCAGAAGCCGTCAAAAATCTTTATGAAGGACGGCTCTGACCTTCCGATAAAGGTGTTAAACGGCAAGCCCGGCTACATAAACTTCCTAGACGCCTTCAACAGCTGGCAGCTTGTAAAGGAGCTCAAGGAGGCTACTGGGCTTCCCGCAGCAGCTTCATTCAAGCACGTAAGTCCCGCCGGAGCGGCAGTTGCTACCGAGCTTTCTGACACCCTCAAGAAAATCTACTTTGTTGATGATTTGGAGCTAAGTCCCCTTGCCAGCGCCTATGCTAAAGCGAGAGGAGCAGACAGAATGAGCAGCTACGGCGACTGGGTGGCTCTTTCAGACGTTTGCGACAAGGAAACTGCGACCCTGCTCAAAAGAGAGGTTTCCGACGGAATCATAGCCCCCAGTTACACAGATGAGGCGTTGGAGATACTCAAGTCAAAGAAGAAGGGCAACTACCCTGTAGTTCAGATTGACCCCGACTACACCCCGGCGGAGAAGGAGTACAAGGACGTTTACGGCATTACCTTCGAGCAGGGCAGAAACGAGCTTAAAATCGACGACGAGATGCTCTCGAACATGGTAACTGAGAACAAGACCCTTACAGAGGAGGCTAAGCGTGATTTGAAAATCGCCCTTATCACCCTCAAATACACCCAGTCAAACTCGGTCTGCTATGCAAGGGACGGACAGGCTATCGGCGTAGGCGCAGGACAGCAGTCGAGAATCCACTGCACCCGTCTTGCAGGAAACAAGGCTGATATCTGGTATTTAAGACAGCATCCGAAGGTCTTGGGACTTAAATTTGTAGACAACATCCGTCGTCCCGATCGTGACAACACAATAGATGTGTATATCTCAGACGATCACGAGGACGTGCTCGCTGAGGGCGTATGGCAGCAGTTTTTTAAGGAAAAGCCCGAAGTCCTCACCCGTGAGGAGAAGCGTGAGTGGCTCAAAACCTTCAAGGGCGTATCAATAGGCAGCGACGCCTTCTTCCCGTTTGGAGACAATATCGAAAGGGCGAAGCGCTCGGGAGTTGAGTTTATCGCCCAGCCCGGCGGCTCTATCAGGGACGACAACGTAATAGACACCTGCAACAAATATGGCATGGCTATGTGCTTTACGGGCATCCGCCTCTTCCACCACTAAGGCGCAAGGGCTGCGCCAGTGTTATAGCGGCTGCGCCGCTGTGATATCTGCGGCTTACCGCCATTTTGCGGCTATACCGCAAGCATCATCAGCGCCAACGGCGCTACCATACAGGAGTGATTTATACATATGAACATACTTATGATAGGCTCAGGCGGCAGAGAGCACGCCCTGATAAAGGCTCTGCTCAAAAGCCCGAGACTTACAAAGCTCTACTGCGCTCCCGGCAACGGCGGCATATCCCGGGACGCCGAGTGCGTGGATATCCCCGTTATGGATAAGGCGGCTATGGTGAGCTTTGCAAAGGAAAACAATATAGATTTGGCTTTCGTAGCCCCCGACGACCCGCTGGCAGATGGCATGGTCGATGCCTTTGAGCAGGAGGGGATAAGAGCCTTCGGTCCCAATAAGGCGGCGGCTATTATTGAGGCTAGCAAGGTTTTTTCCAAGAACCTGATGAAAAAATACGGCATACCCACCGCAAAATACGAGGCATTCGACAATTCAGCCGACGCTTTGGCTTACGTGCGCGATAACGGACTTGAGCAGGTCGTTGTAAAGGCTGACGGTCTCGCCCTCGGCAAGGGCGTGCTCATCGCCCAGACCATGCAGGAGGCGGAGCAGGCTATAAAAACGATAATGGAGGACAAGAAGTTCGGCGAGTCCGGCAACAAGGTGGTAATCGAGGAATTTCTCACAGGGCCGGAGGTTTCGGTGCTCTCGTTTACCGATGGCAAAACCGTCTGCCCCATGGTATCATCAAAGGACCACAAAAGAGCCTTGGACGGCGACAAGGGACTCAACACCGGTGGCATGGGCACTATAAGCCCCAACCCCTATTATACAGACGAGCTTGCCGATGAGTGCATGGAGACTATATTCAAGCCAACCATCAAGGCGATGGAGCTTGAGGGCAGACCGTTTAAGGGCTGTCTCTACTTCGGGCTGATGATGACCCCGAACGGTCCCAAGGTAATCGAGTACAACGCCCGCTTCGGCGACCCCGAGGCTCAGGTGGTGCTTCCGAGGCTCAAGACAGATCTGCTGGATATCGTCGACGCCGTAATCGACGGCGAGCTTGACAAGCTCAACATCGAGTGGGAGGACTGCTGTTCAGCCTGCGTGGTTATGGCAAGCGGCGGTTACCCCGGCTCTTATAAAAAGGGCGTTGAGATATTCGGACTGGATGAAAATGGTCAGGTGGATGGGGCTGTGGTTTACCACGCCGGAACAAAATACGAAGACGGTAAATTTTACACAAACGGCGGCAGGGTTCTGGGCATAACAGCCAAGGGCAAAACCCTCGACGAAGCCTTGGACAAGGCGTATGCGGCTGTAGAGAAGATAAGCTTTGACGGCGCGCACTACCGCAGGGATATAGGAAGAACGAAGTAACGGCAAAGCAACCGTAGAACGGTTGCAGTGATATAGCGGCTAGCGCCGCTGTGAAATCACGCCAAGGCGTGGTGAAATATTCGCCAGGGCGAATGTGATATCGCACTGCGTGCGGTTATGGAAGCCGCGAGCGGCTTGGAATTTAAAGTAGCCTGTGCGAGACTCAGGGTTGTGCCCCGAGTCTCGCACAGGCTTAAAACGAGCAAAAGTTAAAAAATAAAAAAACAGCCTGCCAAGTCTTTCACTCGGCAGGCTGATTTAAATTTATCTCTGTGTGCAAAAGCTTTTAATGCTTTTCGGAAGTATTTTGCAAATTCCATATCCTATGTACACTCCGATTAAATTCAGAATAACATCGTCTATATCTATTGTTCTGTACATATTGTTAATTGCAACGCCTATTACAAGCTGTGCCAGCTCTACAGCGACCGGAAGAAGTAAAGCTAATAGCAACAGCTTCCACCATTTTTTATTTCCGAAAAACACCATTATAATTATACCGTAGGGTACAGCCATGCAAATATTACCTGCAATTTGAATAAGAGCCGATAAATTTATGCCATAGCTTAATGTGTCGGAAATCGTCCTGAACGGAATAAAGTTATACCAGGTGATATCGCCGAAATACTCAATTTTTTCGTCATAGAGAATGGGGAAGAGTGTTATAGCAGCTACTATAGACAGATATGCAATAAACGCACACCCCACTATTATTTTTCCGGTATTCATTTTGCGGAAAAGACCAAATGCCAAAAAGCCCAGTAGTACAATTCCGCCTATTATAAAAGCAAGCTCATAAGTAATCATATAATTCACCTCAGCTATAGCTTTTCATTTTTACGTTATCAGATGTAACATTGACCCCATCTCGAGCCTTTTTGAAAACGCAATTATTTTTTTCTGTTGATACAGCCGTAATTATATTATATTATTTAATTATAGTCAATATAAAAATGTAAAATTTATAAGCTGTGACAGGGTTTAAATTTTTTGAAATATATGTTACAATATATTTGAAATTAAAACGACAGGAGTCCTGCAAATAAAAGTCAAGCCCTAAAATGAAAAAATTTTAAATTTTTT
>CAMMVF010000035.1 GCA_946500295.1 uncultured Clostridia bacterium
GCACGGTGGTGTGAGAGGTCGGCTACTCAACTAATGGGTAGCCTCCTACTCGATTTAAGCCTATTTATTTTATACTTTATGAGAGTTTTTCAACTCCTAAGCTTACGTCCTCGCCGTTCAAATTCCAATTCTTGCTGTATCCGTTGAGTTTGCCGCAAGTAATATTCTCAGCCAAAACCTCTGCGCAGATCTTATCATTATTTTTCTTCATAATTTCTGCAATGGTCTCGTTTCCATCGGTGTAAACCGCAATTTTATCTACTACATCGAAGCCTGCTTCTTTACGCATGGTTTGAAGCTTGCTGATAATCTCTCGAACAAAGCCCTCCTCTATGAGTTCAGGGGAGAGGTTTGTATCTAAAACAACAGTAAGATTATTGTCAGTTGCGCTTACAAAACCTTCCTTCTGCTGCGAGCTTATGAGCAAATCTTCCTCCTTGAGGACAACCTCTTCGCCGTTTACCTCAAAGCAGAGCTCACCCTCACTCTTAAGCTTATCCATAGCTGCGTTACCGTCAACTTCAGAGAGATAATTCTTAATACCTCCGAGCAGCTTGCCGTACTTTGGACCAACAGTTCTGAGCTGTGGTTTAAAGGAGTAGGAAGTAAAGTCGCTTACATCATCGGTGAATACTACTTTCTTGACATTCAGCTCACCTGCAATGATGTCTGTAAAGTAATCGCTCAGCTTCCATTCGGACTTAATATACATCGTGGAAAGCGGCTGTTTTGTTTTCATATTTGAATTATTTCTGCAAGAACGTCCGAGAACTACAGCCTCAAGCAAATGTTCCATATCAGTTTCCAATTCGGTGTTGATCATGTCCTCATCAACAGTCGGGAAATCACAGAGATGTATGCTTTCGGGAGCGTCCTTATCTACGCTTCTGACTATGTTTTGATAAATTTCATCAGTCATAAATGGCAGTATAGGAGCTGCAACTTTGCAGATAGTCAACAAACAGGTATAAAGTGTCATGTAAGCATTAATCTTATCCTGCTGCATTTCCTTGCTCCAAAATCTTGCTCTTGAGCGTCTTACATACCAGTTTGAAAGCTCGTCGATAAAGGCTTGCAGAGCCTTTGCGGTTTCAGGAATCTTGTAATTTGAAAGGTTCTCATCAACGCTCTTAACTGTAGAGTTAAGGCGAGAAAGAATCCATCTGTCCATTATGCTCAGCTTATCATATTCAAGCTTGTGTTCATTAGGATTAAACTTGTCTATATCAGCATAGAGAATATAGAAAGCATAGGTGTTCCACAGTGTAGATAGAACCTTGCGCTGTCCCTCTACAACTGCTTTGTCGTGAAATTTGTTCGGCAGCCACGGTGCACTGTTCGATGCGAAATACCAGCGAATAGCATCTGCTCCGTGTTTTTTAAGTGCGTCCATTGGGTCAACTGCATTGCCCTTTGATTTGGACATCTTCTGACCATTTTCATCTTGAACATGACCTAGCACTAATACATTTTTGTATGGAGCCTTATTGAAAAGCAAGGTTGACTCTGCAAGCAAAGTGTAAAACCATCCTCTTGTCTGGTCAACGGCTTCGGAAATAAAGTCTGCGGGGTACTGTTGCTTAAACAAATCTTTGTTTTCAAAGGGATAGTGGTGCTGTGCGAATGGCATCGCTCCTGAGTCAAACCAGCAATCCAGAACTTCAGGTACTCTGTGCATCTCTTTGCCACATTCAGGGCAGGTAATGGTTATTTCGTCAATATACGGTCTGTGGAATTCTACTGTTTTAGCCGCCTCGTTTCCGCTCATCTTGTAAAGCTCTTCTCGGCTGCCTATACAGTGTTGATGTCCGCACTCGCACTCCCAAATGTTCAGCGGAGTTCCCCAGTATCTGTTCCTCGATACGCCCCAATCAAGTACATTGTTAAGCCAGTCACCAAAACGACCTTTACCTATGGATTCCGGTATCCAGTTTACCGTATTGTTATTTTTAATGAGGTCGTCCTTAACAGCGGTCATTTTAATAAACCATGACTCTCTGGCGTAGTAGATAAGCGGGGTATCACATCTCCAGCAGTGCGGATAACTGTGTTCAAACTTGGGTGCGTCAAATAAAAGGCCTTTTTTGTCAAGGTCAATGAGAACCCGCTTATCAGCGTCCTTACAAAATACCCCAGCGTAGTCGGTTTCTTTAGTCATATTTCCCTTTTCGTCAACAAGCTGAACAAAGGGAAGGTCGTAATTTCTACCGACCTTTGCGTCGTCCTCACCGAAGGCTGGTGCGATATGTACAACTCCGGTACCGTCTGTCAAGGTTACATAGTTATCGCAGGTTACATAGTAAGCTTTCTTTCTTTGCTTTTTAATAATGTCAAGGGCAAAGTTAAACAAAGGCTCGTATTCCATATTTTCAAGATCCTTACCCTTGACTGTTTCCAAAACTTCATAAGGAGCTGTGGGTTTGTCACCTCCGAGAATTGTTTCAGCCAGTGCGGCGGCGAGATAATAAGTGTAGCCGTCCGCTGTCTTAACCTTCACATAATCCTCATCAGGATTTACGCAGAGCGCCACATTTGAGGGCAGAGTCCATGGTGTAGTTGTCCAAGCCAGAATATAAGCGTCCTCGTTTTTAACCATGAATCTTACCACTGCGGAGCGCTCTTTGACATCTTTATAAGCCTGAGCTACTTCGTGAGATGACAGCGGAGTTCCGCATCTTGGGCAATAGGGGACAATCTTAAAGCCCTTGTACAGCAGTCCCTTGTCCCAAATCTGCTTCAGCGCCCACCATTCGGATTCTATATAATCATCATGGTAGGTTACATAGGGGTGTTCCATATCAGCCCAAAAGCCGACGCGGTCGGAAAATTCCTCCCACATTCCCTTGTATTTCCAGACGCTCTCCTTACATTTATCAATAAAAGGAGCTATTCCGTATTTTTCTATCTGCTCTTTGCCGTTGATGCCGAGTTGCTTTTCAACCTCAAGCTCGACGGGCAGACCGTGAGTGTCCCATCCAGCCTTTCTCGGCACCATGTAGCCCTTCATTGTCATAAATCTCGGTATTAAATCCTTGATTACTCGTGTAAGCACATGACCGATATGCGGCTGACCGTTTGCTGTAGGTGGTCCGTCGTAAAAAGTGTAGGTTTTGCCTCCCTTACGAGCTTCCATGGATTTTTCAAAAATTTTGTTTTCTTTCCAGAATTTCTCTGTTTCCTGTTCTCTCTCAACAAAGTTGAGATTAGAAGGAACCTTGCTGTACATTTCACTACCTCCTAAAAAATAAAGTCCCATCCGAATAGGATGAGACTGTTACTCATAACCACCTGTTGGAATTTTCGGTAAGTCTTACGGCTTACTCCCAAAGTGTACCCATAACGCAGGACTGCGTCGCACCCTAATAGGCTTCAGGCGCGCGGCTCATAAGTGATTTTCACCCGAGCCTACTCGTATCTGCTTTCACCTTATGCAGACTCTCTGTGACTTTCAAAATCGGGCTACTCTCTTAATCTTTGCCTTTTCATATTAATTTATCAGTATAAACCGTTTAAATGATATCAAAGAAATCTGTCGTTGTCAAGATTAAAAGATGAGTAGCCTCCAAATAAATAATGTGCTATAATTAAAGTGCGCTTTAATAAGTTTATGTATGCTTATATTTCTTTCGAGTAGCCATTCCGCCGCGAATATGTCTTTGAGCTTTATTGATTTCAAGGATATTCTTAACCTCGTCATACAGTGCAGGGTCAAGTCCCTTTAGTCTTTGGCTCACATCTTTGTGAACTGTACTCTTACTTACTCCGAATTTTTTAGCGGTACTTCTTACTGTTGCCCCGTTTTCTATTATATATTCTCCCAATTCGACTGCTCTTTCTTCAACAATCCCTTTCATTATTCCGCCCCCTTAATGTGGATTGTTAAATTATATGAGCATATTTCTCTTTAATATGACTGCTTGTATAGCAACCTGATACATTTTGACGTGTATATTCTTAAATTTTTAGATGTTATTTTTACAGAAAGTAATAAAATTATGGTGTTTACATTGAAATTTAAGAAAAACAACAAATTTATTGAAAAATTTTACTATTTTCCATTGACAATCCCGAAAAAGAGTACTATAATATCTAATATAAAATGATTAAATCAATTTTCAAAGGAGAGATTGATATGTTAACGAAAAGCGAACTCGAAATCATGGAGCTCATGTGGAAAGAGAACAGACCACTTACCAGCTCCGAAATCATCACCCTGTCGGTTGACAGAACGTGGAAGAAAAGCTATGTTCACCTTCTTATCAATTCCCTGCTAAAAAAAGATATGATAGAGGTTGTTGGCTTTGTTAAGACAACAAAGAATTATGCTCGTACCTTCCAGGCAAAGGTCTCTAAGGAGGATTACTCGGTAAATCAGTTTACAAATATGCAGAGCTTTGATACTCACGATATTCCCAAGATCGTTTCAGCTCTTATCTCAAAAACAGAGGATGCATCTCTGATTGATGAGCTTGAGCAGATGATTGAGAAGAGAAAAGAAGAGATTGCTTCTAAATAAACAGTTTACCTGTGGGTTGTGTGTGAACCATTACTTCAGTTAAACTGTGTATTTTAAAGAATGGTATATTGTGTGTTAATTGAAAGTTGTCAGTTGAGATTTTGTTGCAGTAGCATACTTACTGCCGCTGAATCTTTATAAAATGTAATTTTGTAAGCAGGACTTAAGATTTTACTACATACCGGTAAATTCTTGTTTCACTATGTGAGAATACCACCGAGGCTAATGCTCTGATAAACTTAAGCTGTTGACTTGTATGATTCAATTACAGTTTTGGTTGAGCAAGTGTAAGCTATCTTTATCATTTGGTATTATGTTTGAATTAATAAGAGTTGATTCAATGAGCACTGCGGTTTATCTCCGAAGTGCTTGTTGTTCTCTTCGGAGTTATTCTAAGAAATCCTGTGATATTATTATATGATAACTCAATTTTTGCTAAAAATGATATCAGATACCACAAAAGTGCATTGATATATATAAGAAACTATATAATAAAAGGACTTTAAAATAATGAGAATAAATTTCTTTTCCTTTATAATGTCTGTTCTTTCCGGCAGCGTATTAATTATACTGATTTTTTTGCTTACTAAAAACAAGCGATTTAACAAACGACTTGGTCTCACAAGCATAGTTATTCTCTATATATTTTCTGTAGCTCGTGTGCTGCTACCGCTTGATCTTTCTCCAAGTATTCCGCTGAAAATCCCGGATATATACGGTTCATTATATGGTTTTCTTAATTCTCCTGTAGTAGATACTGAAAATAATAAATATCACCCTGAAGCATCGTTGCTTACATACATTGATATTGTATTCTTAGTCATTGTTGTGGTTGCGCTGGTATTAATCATAAGACATTCATACTCTTATTTTAAATTTATTAAAAACATAAACAGATGTCCTGATTATTCAACCAAAAAAGAAAGACGTATCTTTGTCAAAGAGGTTGGAAAAATAGGTTTTAAAAGGAACCCAAGTTTCAAGGTGATCGACGCTCATATTGTTCCGATGACTTACGGAATAATAAAACCTGTGGTTGTTTTGCCTTGCAACGAATACACTGATGAGGAGCTCAGTTACATCATTAAGCACGAGCTTATACATCAGAAAAACCACGATACACTTTTAAAGTTTTTGATAGCTATTTATTGCTGTATCTTTTGGTGGAATCCGCTTTCATGTTTGCTTAAACACGACCTCAGCCGACGCCTTGAGCTAAAGTGTGACGAGCGTACAACTCTGGATTTCTCAGAGAGCCAAAAGCTTGCTTATCTTTCGGTTATTATTAAGACTATGAAGATGAGCACCTCGGCGGATAAGAAGCTTGCCTGTGATTCGACCTTTGTCAGTTCCGAATTTGCTATGATGACCAAAAGCGAGCAGATTAAGGAGAGGTTCGATTATGTGCTGAACAGCTCGCCTAAGCAAGGTGTTGGGAAGCTTTTTAATTTTGTACTCGCCTTCGTGTGTCTGTTTGTTTTTGTATTATCTTATATTTTTATATTTGTACCGGCAGGGGAAGAGCCCCCCGAATCCGAGCTTTGGAACCCTGGTGTTACCTTAGTTGCCAATGAAGAGAATTCGTATGTCCTTGTAAAAGCTGACGGCAGCTGTTATTTCTGCTTAGGTGACGAAACTCCTGTTGAAATTTCAGCTGAAGATGTCAAAAATGGGTTATTTAAGGGCTATCCGATAAAGTATGAGGAGTAGTTTTATTGAATAGGAGGAATATAATCATGAAGAAAAAATTTAAGTCTTTTATCGCTCTCGCTATGAGCGCTGCTATGCTTGTTTCTGGTGCTGCGGTAGCCTCAGCGGCTGAGGTGGCTGAGCCCGCCCCGGCTGCTGAGACCTCCGTTTCCCAGGAAATCACAATATCCCCCAGAGCCTCAGATGAGATTGTTTGGAAGTTTAGAGTTTATAATGGCGTTATACAAAAGAGAAGATGGAACGCCACGAAGCAAGTTTGGGTTGATCCTTATTGGATTAATGTAACTTGATTTTTTTTAGAGTTAAAAGGAGAATTCGACTCTCTAATTCTATTGACTTTAAATTTAAACTTGCCTACTTATTGGATATTAATACATATACACCTTATTCGCAGCTTGTACAGATTACATCATTACAAAAATCATACAATATGAATTCTCTTGTCTTTATAGCGGGCGCCCTTGGGTTGCCCGCAATTCTTTTGTTCAAAAATTGTTGATTTGCGACTTCTTCAGACACCAATAATCCCAAAGCTTCGCCAAGAGAAATTGACAAAAAATTTACTTGGAATTATACTATATATTAAAAGAAATTTTTCAGATTTCGGAAGAGGGGTTATAGGTGATTACAGATTTAACGAAGGGGAATCCGACAAAAATACTGCTTAATTTTTCAATTCCACTGTTAATGAGCAGCATTTTTCAGCAGCTTTATAATATGGCTGACAGTATAGTAGCGGGAAATTTTTCTGGCGAGGACGCTTTAGCGGCAGTAGGCGCTTCATATCCGGTGACTATGATTTTTATGGCGATTGCCATCGGAGGATCATTAGGCTGTAATGTCGTAATATCAAAGTACTTTGGCGGCAAAGATTACAGCAACACCCGGCTTGCAATTAACACTTCCTTCATTTCCTTTTTGGTACTCAGTCTTGTTCTCACAGTGGTTGGGTGTTTTCTTTGTGACCCGATAATTTCCGCCTTAAATACTCCGAACAATATATTTGCCGACAGTAGCCTTTATTTGCGTGTGTATATTTTCGGACTTGTTTTTCTCTTTGCATATAATATCTGTAATGCAATTTTTACGGCTCTCGGGGATTCCAGAACGCCGTTGTATTTTCTTATTGCTTCATCTCTGGGCAATATAGCTCTCGATATTCTTTTTGTCGCAGGTTTCGGCTGGGGAGTTGGCGGCGTAGCCTGGGCTACATTTATAGCCCAGGGCATAGCCTCTGTTTTGGCTTTTGTCGTTTTGCTCAAGCGTTTAAAAGTGCTCAATACTGGCGATGGAAAAAAAGTCTCCCTCTTTTCCTTGTCAATGCTTTCGCACATAGCAAGAGTAGCTATACCGAGTATAATCCAGCAGAGCTTTGTCTCTGTAGGAAATGTATTTATTCAGGGCTTGGTAAATACTTACGGCTCTGCCGTTGTCGCAGGCTACTCGGCGGCAATTAAAATCAACATATTCTGCGTCACCTGCTTTACATCAATGTGTAATGGACTCTCAAGCTACACCGCTCAAAATATCGGAGCTAAAAAGCTTAAAAGAGTTATCCGTGGCTATAAAAGCAGTTTGGTAAT
The DNA here is from genome assembly GCA_946500295.1 of uncultured Clostridia bacterium. GTDB lineage: Bacteria > Bacillota > Clostridia > Oscillospirales > Acutalibacteraceae > UBA7067. Next base: position 7,810 of record CAMMVF010000035.1, read on the forward strand.
GGTTATTTCTATCTGTGTAGTGGTAACTGCTATTACGCTTTTGTTCTCCGATACCTTGGTAGGCCTGTTTATGGATACGCCGAGTGAACTTGCTACTCTGACAGGCAGGCAGTTTCTGATGATAACTTCGCCTTTTTATATCTTCGTAGCAGTCAAGCTGGTGACCGACGCAGTACTCAAGGGCGGTGCGGCAATGGCAAGCTTTATGACAACTACATTTTCCGATTTGATAATAAGGGTCATTATGGGTTATGTTCTTTCGCCGTTCTTTGGAACAAACGGAATCTGGTGGAGCTGGCCGATAGGCTGGGTTATTTCAACATTGATTTCGCTTGTGCTTTACAAATTGGGCACATGGAAACCCAAATACGCTCGTAACCTTAAGTACAAGCAGGTCACGGTTTGACGGGAGATATAATGAACAGAATCTTGTATATAAAAAGCGAAGCTGTTCGACGCCTAATTCCAAAAGCCGAAAAGATTTTATCCGGCGAACGCCTAGAGCGTTTTCGTGTTCTCAAACGCGAGAATGACAAACTCGACTCTCTTGCGGCGTCGGCTTTGCTGGAGCATGCACTCGACGGCAGAATTGATTTATATTATAAAGATGAAAATGGCTGTCCGAGACTTAGTAATGGGAAATTTCTTTCAATTTCACATAGTGGAGGAATTGCAGCTGTAGCTCTGTCTGATCGGGAAGTCGGGCTTGATATTCAGTTGCCTGAAACACGCAACTTTCTCTCCGTAGCACGGATAGCCTTTCACGAGCATGAAATTGAAATTCTGAAGAAATCACATGATATCCAAAGTGACTTTTTCAAGCTGTGGTGTTTAAAGGAGAGCTATATGAAGGCTCGCGGCCTGGGCTTTGCCCTGCCGTCCAAGAGCTTTTACTTTGACCTTAACGAGGATAAAATTACTCTGTATAGCGATGACCACGAAAAATGGAAATTCACCCTGATAGAAATTGAAGAGCTCTATGCTGCTGTTTGCTGTCAGTCACACGACAACTTCAGCGTGCAAAAACTGGTCTTGACATGAATCATAGTATATTACCTATGCAAACAATCTTTACAGAGGATGAAAGTGTGGATAAATATAAGGAGGGTTAAAATGAAAAAGAATATTTCCGCCTTTGCTACAGTTACAATTTTTCTTGCTTCTATACCTCCTACTGCTGTCAGTGCAGTTTATGACTCGATTCCGGGAAAAACAGTCGTCAGTAGTAGCGATGCAGTAGAGCCATTGCTGTCTGATGCCTCGAAAGTAGCTATCAATCCGTCAGCCTTTGTTATAATAGGCTTGGTGCTGATTCTGGCCATAGTCGCATACTACATCTATAGACGTAAAAAGGGACTCGTTGAGAAACGCCCGGAGGACGATTTTTTTGAAATGCTGAAAAAGGATAAGGAGTCTGAGCAGGAAACTTCCAGTGTGGAAGATGATAACCGAGAAGATTAAGCGTGTGATTTTAGAAAAAGCAAAGTTTGCGGTAGAGTAGATGATATAGCTTTTTATTTTACCGAAATGTGCCGTAAAGCCCCTGCCTTTAGGTATGGGGATATAAGGCACGCTTTGCTTCGTAGTCGTAAGGGCTTCGCCTTGCATTAGACAATAAATATCTGTATAATGTTGCTATGAAATATAAAAGCAACAACAACGTGGTGTATTCCTGCAAATATCATGTAGTCTGGTGTCCAAAATACCGCCGTAAGGTCTTGGTCAATGGTGTCGATGTGCGCTTAAAGGAACTCATAGATGAAATCTGTCGCGAGTCACGCATCGAGATTATCGAGATGGAAATTATGCCAGACCATGTGCATTTGCTCATGGAGGTGGATCCTCAATTTGGCATCCACAAAGCGGTGAAACAGATAAAGGGTCGAACCTCTCGGATTTTAAGGCAGGAGTTTTCCTGTCTGACTTCCCGATTGCCGACACTTTGGACAAACTCATATTTTGTTTCTACGGTGGGCGGCGCACCTTTATCTGTTATCAAGCAGTACATCGAAAACCAAAAGAATATGTAAAATGGGGTGAGGATATGGAATACTCTTATAAGTTCCGCCTTTATCCGACAAACGCTCAGAAAAATCAAATAGCCCGTATTTTTGGTTGCTGCCGGTATGTGTTTAATCACTTTCTTGCGCAGAGGCAGGAGCAATACAAAGAAACAGGGAAATCCCCGACACGGTTTCAGCAGGATAAATCATTGACTTCTATAAAACAGGAATTGCCATGGTTAAAAGAAGCGGATTCAACCTCACTACAGGCGGTTCTTCGAGATTTGGACACCGCATTTAAGAATTTTTTTCGCCGTGTAAAGCAAGGTGAGAAACCCGGATATCCACGTTTCAAAAGTAAACGGGAACATCGGCAAAGCTACAAAAGCAAGTGCGTAGGCACGAATATCAAGGTGCTTAAAAAGGCGATTCAGTTGCCCAAACTTGGGCTTGTCAAGTGCCGCATTTCCAAGGAAGTCAAGGGTCGAATTTTGTCCGCTACTGTCAGCCGGAATCCCAGTGGGAAGTATTTTGTATCCCTATGCTGTACCGATGTAGAGATTGCCCCACTGCCCAGCGCCGGGGCGGTAGTCGGCATTGACATGGGGCTTAAATCATTCGCTGTCACCTCCGATGGAATGGAATATCCCAACCACAAGTTTCTGTCCAAGAGCACCCGCAAGCTTGCCCGCCTCCAGCGGCAGCTCTCCCGAAAAACAAAGGGGAGCAATCGCAGGGAGAAAGCACGGGTGAAAGTTGCCCGGTTGCAGGAACATGTTGCGAACCAGCGGGGAGATATGCTGCATAAGCTGTCCACTGCCCTTGTCCGAAACTATGACGTCATAGCCATTGAGGACTTGACACCGAAAAACATGGTCAAAAACCACAGGTTAGCCCGTTCAATCGCAGACGCTTCCTGGGGCGAGTTTCGGAGACAGTTGGAGTACAAGGCGGCGTGGTACGGGAAACAGGTAGTCGCTGTCGGTCGCTTCTATCCGTCCTCGCAGCTATGCTCCGTATGTGGCGCTCAGTGGTCGGGAGCAAAAGACCTCTCTGTGAGGGAATGGGCTTGTCCTGCCTGCGGTGCAGTCCACAACAGAGACGTGAACGCTGCAAAGAACATCTTAAATGAAGGTCTGCGTCTATTGGCGTAGCTGATATATACGGTAGGGCGGGACACGCCCGAACCAATATGCTCGGGGAGACCATGTAAGACCTCGCACTGCGCAGGCTGCGGTCAGCGAACCGAGAATCCCCCGGCTTTAGCCGTGGGGAGTGTCAAAAAAGGCTACAAAGGCATAATTGTCGAAAAAACAAAAAACTTTGATTTTTTTTCAGAATTTGCTTGTTTTTTTTCTTTTAAGAGATTATAATTGTACTCGTACCGTCTGCGGCGGACAAAAATTTTCGGAGTGATTAACATGAGATTGCGTAAGCAAGAACTTGGTACAAGAAATTTAATAGGTGCAAGGGTAGAAGCAGCGAGAAAGAAAAAAGGTATGAAGCAAAAGGAACTCTTGGCGCAGCTACAGGTCAACGGGGTAGATATGAACGCCTCAGGACTGTCAAAACTTGAAGGTCAGATTCGTTTTGCTACCGATGTTGAGCTGGTGGCTTTGGCTGATATTCTTGAGGTTTCCGTTGATTACCTGCTAGGAAGGGAAAATAAGTAAGCGTAAATACAGCGGCAATGCTGATGTATTTATACATATAAATCTCCAAAGTATAATACTGTGTCATCAGTAAAGAATATATTTCGAGATAAAGTTTCGGATTCAAACGGAAAAAATAAAAAAAGCAAAAAAGTATTGACAAGTTCAGCCAAAAAAGATATAATAGACAAAGCGTCAGGGAGATGTGACGGACTGAGCAAGGCATGTAGCCTTTAAATATGGTGGGTATAGCTTAGTTGGTTAAAGCGCCAGTTTGTGGCACTGGAGACCGTCGGTTCGAATCCGACTATCCACCCCATATGACTCATTAGCTCAGTTGGCAGAGCACTTGACTTTTAATCAAGGTGTCCGGAGTTCGAA
>CAMMVF010000036.1 GCA_946500295.1 uncultured Clostridia bacterium
TTAGGTCAAGCCTTTTTAAAGGCTTGCGGATTCCAAAGGCAGAGCCTTTGGTCGCCGTCCGCAGACGGCGAAATCCCCTTTGTTCAAGCGCTCGACAGGGGGTGAATTGTTCGGCTGTGCCGAACAAGAGGGGGAAGCCTGCAAGAGAGGCTTCCCCCTAAAAAAATCAATCATTTCCGAAAAATTCCTTTGCGGCGTCCACGCTTTCCATTGCGTCCTTGCAGTAGTAGTCAGCTCCAATCTGCTCGGCGTACTCCGGGGTTAAAACTGCTCCGCCGACGAAGGTCTTGCAATCGACGTTTTCGCTGTGGAGAAGCTTTATTGTTTCCTCCATCGACTTTAGGGTGGTCGTCATCAAAGCCGAAAGCCCGATAAAGTGGATGTCGTTCTTTTTAGCTGTTTCTACAACAAGCTCGGGCGGAACGTCCCTGCCCAGGTCGAACACCGTGTAGCCGTAGTTTTCTAGCAGTACCTTGACGATGTTTTTTCCAATGTCGTGTATATCCCCTTTTACGGTTGCCAGAATTATTTTTCCTTTGCTTACTGGGGCGTTGCTTGAGCGGCTGAGGTGCTGCTTGATTACCTCAAAGCAGCTTTGAGCCGCTGTGGCGGACTGTATGAGCTGTGGCAGGAAGATTGTGCCCTGCTCAAAGCCCTTGCCGACTTTGTCGAGTGCAGGGATGAGCTTTTGGTTTACAATCTCCATAGCGTCGGTGTTTTTAAGCAGCTTCTCGGTTGCCCTTGCAGCCTCGTCCTTTAGCCCGTGTTCGACTGCATATTCTATATCTATGCTTCCGCCCTCGGTTTGGGCGGGAGCTTTTTTCTGCTGCGTGGAATCGTTGTAGGCGGCGATGTACTCCACTGAGTTTTTGTCAATGTTTGCAAGCAGGTTGTATGCCCTTACAGCCCCTGTCATAGCTTCGACATTGGGATTGATTATCGGCAGGTCAAGTCCTTTTTGCAGGGCGAGGGTTAAGAAGGTGCGGTTGACAAGCTCCCTGTTGGGAAGACCGAAGGAGATGTTTGAAACGCCGAGGACAGTCTTAACTCCTAACTCTTTTTTCACCCTCTCCAAAGCGTTCAGAGTGTCGAATGCCGCCGCCTGCTCGGCAGAGGCGGTGAGGGTCAAACAGTCAATGTAAATATCCTCTCGCTTAATTCCCAGTGCGGTTGCCCTGCTGACGATTTTTTCGGCTATTTTAAATCTTCCCTCTGCGCTCTTTGGAATCCCCCCCTCATCAAGAGTTAGTCCCACGACAGCCGCTCCGTATTTTTTTACAAGTGGAAGTACAGTGGACAGAGACTTTTCCTCGCCGTTTACGGAGTTGACTATCGGCTTTCCGTTATATACTCTCAAAGCCGCCTCCAAGACATCGGGCTCGGTGGTGTCGATTTGAAGCGGGGCGTTGGTTACGCCCTGTAGAGCTTTGATAGCGGTTACCATCATCTCTTTTTCGTCAATCTCGGGCAAGCCTACGTTTACATCGAGGATATCCGCGCCTGCCTCGACCTGCTCAAGACCCTGTGAGAGGATGTAGTCAATGTTTCCTGTCTTTAGAGCTTCCTTAAACAGCTTTTTGCCGGTGGGGTTGATTCTCTCTCCTATAATTCTCGGCCTGTCTATAACTACGACCTTTTCGCCGCTGGCAACGGCGCTCACTTTTTTATGCGGTATGGGGGAGTATGCCTTGTCGCTTAAAATATCCTTGAGCTTCGCAATATATTCCGGAGTTGTGCCGCAGCAACCTCCGGCTATTTTAATACCGAGGGGTACAAGCTTTGCAATGCTTTGGGAGAAAGCCCCTGCATTTACATCGTAGGTGTTGCTGTTTGGGTCAGGAAGCCCTGCATTCGGCTTGACAACTATCGGCAGGCTCGTCCATTTTAAAAGCTCCTTTATAATCGGAGGAAGGTCGTCTGGACCGAGCGAGCAGTTTACGCCTATGGCATCGATTCCAAGTCCTTCCAGAGTGACCGCCATAGAGGCGATGCTTACGCCGGTGAAGGTTCGGTGATTTTGTTCAAAGGTCATGGTGCAGACTATAGGTAGGTCGCTGTTTTCCTTAGCTGCCAATACGGCGGCCTTCAGCTCCGATAAATCGGTCATTGTTTCAAACACGATGAGGTCGGCTTCGCTGCCCGCAATAACCTGCTCTTTATAATATTCATAAGCCATATCAAAGCTCATGTCGCCGTTAGGCTCCATCAATCTGCCGATAGGGCCGATGTCCAGAGCGACAAGGGTGTCTGTGCCCTCAGCGGCTTTTTTTGCGTTTTTAATAGCGGCTGAGATTACTTCCTCTGTCGAGTGGCCGCAGCCTGAAAGCTTGTAGGAGTTTGCGCCGAAGGTGCAGGCGTAGATTACGTCTGCTCCGGCATTGATGTATTCCTTGTGAATGTCGATTATAAGCTGCGGCTCTGCAAGCGAGAGAAGCTCTGGGATTTCCCCGGTTTTAAGTCCTCTCGCTTGCAGCATTGTGCCCATAGCTCCGTCGAATATGATAAATTCCCTTTCTTTTAACAATTCTCTAAACACAGCGTTCACCTGCTTTTCTAAATTTGCAGTGCGCCCTCATATTACAGCCGGCGCAGCCTCTTTTTTGCTTTGGTAGCTCGGTATTCGAGATGCCGATTATTGCGCTCACCGACTTCGTCGGAATGAGCATGGAGCTTTGGCTTACGGTAAGACCTATCTTCCGCTGTGCGTCCAGCAGCCTGAGAAAGTCGCGTTGAAGCTCGAGCGGCAGGTCGCCATAGCCCGGGGAAAACCTGAAGGTGAGGTATTTGTCGGGATAAAGTCCTTGTATCTCCTCGTCCGCCATATTACAAACCTGCTCTATAGCCGCGCTGCCAAGTGCGTCGGCTATTACCGCCTTTGTCATATCCGTAGCCTGAAGCTGCCTTAAAAGCCTGTCAACTCCTGCCGACAATGTGGCGCACATAAGAACAACCCCAAAGCAGCCCTTTAAGTGGGATGCAATGCTCTCTCCAGTGAGGCTTACTCCGCTGTCGCCGACCGTGATTTCTCCATCGGCGGTATGAAGGTCAAAATATCTATATAGATATTTGGGCACTGCCGCTTTTAACAGCAGTGCCTCACATTCGTCAAATAAATCAAGAGTATTTTCGTCGGGTTGATTTCCTCTGTATCCGAGGTAACGCAGAGCCTCGCTGCGCTCGATTTTATTTAATGTAACCAATATGCTCACCGATTTTACAGAAGATTCTTTATGCTTTCGTAGATAGAGGTAGCGACATAGGGGTTGTTCATGGTATAAAGGTGGATTCCGTCAACGCCGTTTGAAATCAAGTCAACAATCTGATCTACGGCGTAGGCTATGCCTGCGTCGCGAATTGCCTCGGGGTTGTCGCCGTAGCGCTGCATCATCTTTGAAAATTTAGGGGGCAGGCTGGCGCCGCAGAGTGAAACCATGCGCTGTATCTGGTTTTTGTTGACTACGGGCATGATTCCAGCTGCAATAGGTACGTTAATTCCGGCGATTCTGACTTTGTTCAGGAAGTTGTAGTAGAGTTCATTGTCGAAGAACAGCTGAGAAATAAGGTGGGAAGCGCCTGCATCTACCTTTTTCTTAAGATTTAGAATGTCCTCAACCTCGCTGTTGCTTTCGAGGTGAACCTCCGGGTAGCAAGCGCCGCAGATATCAAACTCTGGGTTGATTTCTTTGATAAAGGCTGTCAGCTCGCTTGCGTAGCGGAAGTCGTTACAGCGCTCCTGCCCGGGTATAATGTCTCCCCTGAGGGCGAGAATGTTTTCGATTCCGTGGTCGGAGAAATCCTTAAGGATTCTTTTTATGTCGTCCCTTGTGTTGCTGATGCAGGTCAGGTGGGCGACCGCCTCTATGCCGTGGGTGTTTTTGATTCTGGAGGCGATTTCGCAGCAGTGAGACTTAGCTCCTCCTGCCGCTCCGTAGGTAACGCTGATAAAGGCGGGTTCAAGGCTGCATAGCTGCTCCAGTGTTGAATATATGGTCTCTATAGGGCTTGTTGCCTTTGGGGGGAAAACCTCGAAGGACAAAACCGTCTTGCCCGGTGTGTAAAGCTCAGATACTTTCATTTCATTCTCCGTTTCTTATAATATGCCGAATAATATGCCGAATTTTCGGCGAGTTTATACTATGATATAACACGGCTCGTACGATGTCAAGCGCATTCAGGGTTAGTGCGGGGTTAAAGCAGCCGCCGGGGGAGCGGTTAGCCCTGCGGGCTAACATCTGCGACCGCCTCAAAGGTTTTGTGCGAATTTTAAGCGGTGAGTTTTTTCTAGGCGTTGCCCCGAATGCGGGCGGGGTCGCAGCGGCTGCGCCTGCGGCGCAGCCGCTCCCCCGGCGGCTCACCCGCTTTCTGGCTCGGTGCGGGCTATTTTTGGATTACTACTCCCCTGTTGTCAACCGCCGTGCTTTTCTTGACAACATCCAGCCGCACGAGCAGCCAGTCGGAGGAATCGTCCGGCAGTTGGATTTCACTGCCACAATATGAACAGCGGTAGCCAATGACGAAATTTTCCACGACAGCTCCGCAGCTTGGGCAGTGAGTGGGGATGTTTCCGCTTGTTTCAGCCCCTGCGGCGCTTCGCATGAAGGTCAGCAGGTATCTTACGGTGTTTATAGCGGAGGTGTCTCCGCTGATGAGCCTGTTGCTTGCCCGTGCTATTACATAATCGCTCATCTTTACTTCCAGGTAAGCTGTCAAGTATTCATTCGCAGCGGCTCTTTCATATTTATGCAGGAACCGCTTTTCTATTTTGATGTTTTCAATTACGTTTTGCTGGCCTCTGGTTGAAAAATGCTGTAACTGGCGGGCGTGAATTGAGTACAGCTCACCGCTTTCGAGTGTTCTCATCGGCGTTAGATCACCGCTGCTCCACGAGTGTTGCAGCGTGAGGAAAACATCGCTTGCTCTGGTCAAAAACACCTCCGCAAGAAAGTCCTTGTCGTGCTCGCGCACGGCGGCCGCTATCTCGGCGGTGTGATCCTCTACGGTAGTTCTGGGGGTGAAGCTGCGCTCTCTCGACGGTGTTCTGGGGCGGACGGCGCTTCTGCTGCCAAAGGGCTGGTTTCTCCGCCTGTCGGCGGCTGAGTTCATTACGGCGGTCAGCAGGTTTTTAGCCGCCCTGCCGGTAGCGGAACGCAGAGCCTTTCGGATTTTAACAATTATGTAGATGATAAGCGCCGCAACCGCAATGAAAATAACCAGTGGCAGCAGAGAAAAAATATTAAATCCCGAGCTGTCAAGGGTTTTGGCTCCGTGCTCGGCGGCAAAAGCGGTAACCGCCGAGCATAAGACGGCGGCGCTGCAAAATAAAGCTGAAAGTGTCTTTTTTATCATTTTTCTCTCCAGTTTTGTCAAGGATAGTTAACCTAAAGTAAGACCTCCCGTTTGAGGAGGTCTTACAGAAAGGTTAATTGTTGTTATTGTCATTGTCACCGTTAATCATATCGTCGAAGCTTATGTTGTCGTTATCTCCCTGAGGATCATCGGTGGAGGTGCGATTCTCTGTAGAATTAGTCTTATTGTCGGACGGAGTATCGTCTTGCTGGTCGCTGCCGTCGTTGATTACAACACCTACCTCGTCAATTACGGTGTTTTGCTTTACAGCGTCCATCTTTGCGAGTACCCAGTTAAAGTCTCCGGTGGTGATTATGCTGTCGCAGTAGTCGCACTTGCCGCTGCTTGTAATGCTCAGCGGTGCACCGCAGTTCGGGCAGGTCTTTGATACTGTAGTATCCATGCCCTCCTTGCTCTTAACTCCGGTCTTTCTCATAAAGGTGAGCAGGTAGTTCATGTAGCAGTCGGTGTTCGGGTCGCCCTTAATCACGAGCTTGGTGTCGGCGTTGATTATGTAATCAACCATTCTGGTAGCCATAAATACGGTGAGATACTCGTACTGAGCGTCTCTGACGTACTTGTGCAGGTGAGTTTGGCCGACGTTGATTCTCTCTATAATATTAATAGTGTTGTTGCGTATGTATTCGTCAAGCTGTCTCTTGTGCTGCTCGAAAAGCTCTTCCTTCTCAAGTGGACGGATTGTGCTCCAGTCTCTGGCTGTCCACGCCTGCTGCAAGGTGATAAATACGTCCTTCGACCAGGTGATAAAGGAGTCAACGGAGAAGTTGGGGTCGATTTTGCATATAGCGCTTGCAATCTCGGAAGTATGGTCGCCCGGAATACGCAATGGCCGCTGCGGGCGCTGAGGTTGCCTTGCGGGCGCTCCCTGCGCGCCTTGGTGATTTTTCTTGCTCTTCATACCGAAGATAATAATAGCTATTATAACTACTACAACTATCGCGGCAAGTATTGGGTTGTTGGACAAAAACAGCAGTGTCGAGCTTGAGCCGCCACTGCCGCCGCTTCCTCCGCTGCCGCCGTAATCTACATAGCCGCCGCCGTAATTGTCGTTATCGTCATAATCATAATCGTAGCCGCCGCCGTAGTCGTTGTAATTGCCTACATCCCAGTTGTTTTGGGGGTGAAAACCCGAAGCTGCAAAGGAGCAGGCGCACATAAGCGCTACTGCCATTACCAGACAGGTCAAAATTAAAAATATCTTTTTTTTGTTCATATCATATTCTCCTCAATCATAATAAAAATATTTTAGCATGAAAAGCGGACTTATTCAAGCAACCTGCGACGTTTAATTACAGATTTCCCGATGTCATTGTATTTTTTGACAAAATTTGTACAAAAAGTAAAATATAATAAAAGAAAATGCAAAATATATAACATATATCCGTAAAATGCGTTTAGGATTAGTATATTTAACAGTTTTTATTATCAATATTTGTAAGCGTAGTACACTGCAAAATTATCCAATTAAGTGTTATCATATTATGTGTGAAAGTTGGGAAAATTCAACTCAACTTTAAAAATTATTTATTTTTTGAAGGAGGAAGTACAAAATGGTGAACCATCATTTTGGGAAGAAAGCGCTTAGCCTACTTATGGCTATTTGTCTTATAGCTACAGCGTTTTCTCTCCCGACTGTTGTTACGGCGGTAACAACAGATGAGACTACATCAGCTGTTACAACCAATGAAACCGCTTCGCAGGCGGCTGATGATTATGGTCTTAAGGATAACGTTCAGGATGGAGTTATCCTGCACTGTTGGAACTGGTCGTACAACAACATTAGAGAACAAATGCAGACAATAGCCGAGGCTGGATACACTTCGATTCAGACCTCGCCTATTCAGACCTGTAAGGAGGGCACAACAGGAAAAAGCGTAGATGTTTGGTGGCTTCTGTATCAGCCTGCCGGTTTTCAGATTGACGATACAGGCACAAGCGCCCTTGGCACAAAGGCTGAGTTTAAGGCTATGTGTGATGAGGCTCACAAGTATGGAATCCACGTTATAGTAGACGTTGTAGCCAATCACCTCGGAAACAGGACAGACTGGACAAATCTATGTGATCGTGCATACACCTATGAACCGACTATTGCAAACAACTGGCTTTTCCACAATGTAAGCTATGCCAGCGACAATGATGCCTACAGCGTAGTTAAAGGTCAAATCGGTATGCCTGATTTGCAGACCGAAAACCAACAGGTACAGGACAGAGTTAAGTCCTTCCTTAGAGAGTGTATAGACAACGGAGCAGACGGTTTCCGCTTTGATGCGGCAAAACATATCGAAACGCCTGATGACGGTTCAAATGGTAGTGACTTCTGGCCAGAAATCACAGGTGATGCCACGAGCTATTACTCTCAAAGAGGTACATTTGATGATATTTATTTCTACGGCGAAATACTTAATACTCCAGGCTCAGGCAGAAGCTATGGCTCATATACTAAGTATATAAATATTACGGATAATAAAACAGGTAATGACTGCAGAAGTAATGTTTCCAGCGGCAACGCTGCAGGGGCGGCTGCTCCGTCTTATCAAACGGGTCAGGATCCGTCTAAGGTAGTGCTCTGGGCTGAGTCTCATGATACATACTCTAATGAGTCTAAAGAGTCGACTTATGTCAGTGATTCAAATATCAATAAGACATGGGCTTTGGTAGGTACAAGAAATAATGCCACTGCTCTTTATTTCGTTCGTTCAAACGGCTACAGAGGCGGCACAATGGGTAACATTGAGTCTTGGCAGTGGAAGAGCGACGAGGTAGCGGCAGCCAATAAGTTCCATAACTACTTTGCCGGCCAGTCCGAATACCTGGCAAGCAGCGGCTCAATTGCTTACAATGAAAGAGGAACAAGCGGCGTAGTACTGGTCAACTGCTCCGGCGGCAACGCAAGCGTAAACGTTAGGGCTAACAGAATGGCTGACGGAACCTATACTGACCAGATAACAGGAAACACCTTTACGGTTTCAGGCGGTCAGATCAGCGGTCAGATCGGCTCTACTGGTATTGCAGTAGTATATAACGCAGTTACTACTCCGAGCGTAAGCGTTTCTAAGGACAGCGGTACTTACAGAGCTTATCAGGAAGACGGAATCAGCGTTGACCTTTCGCTCAGAAACGCAACCAGCGGTACCTACAGCATCAACGGCGGCGCTGCTCAGACCTTTACAGGCAACACTACAATTTCAGTAGGCGAGGGCGTTGGCTACGGCGTTGAGATTACTCTCACAGTAACCGCTACAGACGGCACAACAACCTCAGATCCGCAAACCTATACATATAAGAAGTCTGACCCGAGTCAGGCTCAGATGGTTTATTTCGACAATTCAAGCTACAACTGGTCATCAGTATATTGCTATATGTACACTGACGGCGGCTCGACAGGCGGTGGCGGTTCCTCGGGCGGCGGTTCCACAGGCGGCGGCTCAACCGGTGGTGGTTCCACAGGCGGCGGCTCAAGCGACGGAACAATCAAGTTTACCGATAGTCTGAACTGGGGCAATGTTAACGCATACTTCTTCTCGGGAAGCAGCACAGTGGGTGCTGAATGGCCGGGAACAGCTATGACAAAGTATGAGACAAATACATTTGGTCAGACCGTCTATGAGATTACTATCCCGAGCGGAGCTACCCATGTTATATTCAACAACGGCAACGCACAGACAGTAGATCTTTCTCTGTCCGGCGTTGAGGGTTACTACCTCGACGGTTCTCAGACGAATGGTAAGTACAACGGCACAGCTTGGGATTCATCAGCTTTGGTAAGCTCAAGCGCTGTAATGCCTACAGATCCGGTAGCTTCTAGCGCTGTTTCATCCGACCTCGTAGCTTCAGGCGCTGAAAATGCCGCTTGGCCGGGAGTTAAGATGACGCTCGACTCCGCAACAGGCTATTATGTCACTGAAGTTCCCGAGGGAATGGAGAATGCTCTCGTAATCTTTACAGAGGGTACATCTTCAACCAACAGATATCCCGCAGATATGCAGCCGGGACTTGCTCTAAACGGCAATACAATGCTGTTCTCAGCAGGCAACAGCTGGAAGGAGTACACTTCGGTGACACCGACTCAGCCGACTGAAGCTCCGACACAGGCTCCAACTCAGGCACCGACTGAGGCTCCTACACAAGCGCCTACACAGGCACCGACCGAGCCTCCGACAGACCCGGACAGGGTGACAATCATCATTGGCGATGTATTCGAGGACGGCAAGATCAGCGTGGCAGACGCTCTGGTGATTCAAAAGTACATGCTTGGTTTAGCAAATCTGACAGCTAAACAGCAGGCTGCTGCTGACGCTGATGCAGACGGAAGAATTACAAATGCGGACGCTGTAGAAATCCAAAAGTATGATTTGGGTATAATTGTTTCCGGCTATGTAGGTCGGCAGCAGACCATTACCTTATCATAACAGGATTATAATAGGCTGAAACGTGTATAAAAACAGTACAGCTTAAAATAATTATCCGACCGAAGGGGCACGAAAGTGTCCCTTCAACTGCTCTTTGAATACCTATATTTTGTAATATTAATATCAACATGGCGAGCTTATGTTTTTATTGGCAGTATGTAAATTACGCCATGCCTGATATATATTATTTCATTTAAACATGAACTGACAATTTTTTTAGCAATATTTGTCACTTTAGCGCATTGAAGAACAGCAGATTAAATGTTATTATATACATAAATAAAGTTGGGAAATTATACTCTTAAAAATTTCAACTTTCTAAAATTTGAAGGAGGAAACAAAAAATGGTAAAACATCATTTTGGGAAGAAAGCGCTTAGCCTGCTTATGGCGATTTGCCTTATAGTTACAGCGTTTTCTCTCCCGACCGTTGTTACGGCGGTAACAACAGATGAGACTACATCAGCTGTTACAACCAATGAAACCGCTTCTCAGGCGGCGGATTATGGTCTTGCCGACAACATTCAGGATGGAGTAATCCTGCACTGCTTTAACTGGAAGTATAACGACATTAAGGCTATGCTTCCTGAGATTGCGGAGGCTGGATTTACATCAGTTCAGACCTCACCGGCACAGCCGCAGGTAACTAGCGGCAAATGGTACTGGCTGTATCAGCCGCTTGGATTCTATGTGGGCACTAACGATTTGGGAACTAAAGCCGATCTTCAGGCTCTTTGTGACGAGGCGGAAAACTATGGCGTTAATGTTGTAGTTGACGTTGTCGCCAACCACCTTGCAGGCGACCACTCAAATATCCAAAGCGATCTCAAGGACAGTCAGTACTGGCATCAGGAGAGTGGCGGTATTAATTATTTGAACCGCTGGGAGATTCATCAGCGTGCAATCGGTATGCCGGATATCAACTCTGAGCATTCCTATGTTCAGCAGTGCGTCCGCAAGTATGTAGATGAATTGGTTAGTATGGGCGTTGACGGTATCAGATGGGATGCGGCAAAGCACATATCAGTGCCTAGCGAAAATGATAATCAGTTCTGGCCGACAGTTACAAATGGTACAGGCATCTGGAGTTATGGTGAAATCCTTGACGATCCGGTCGCTTCGGATTTGGAGCATGGTGTTGACAACACAGCCTATGCTGCACAGCTGATGAAGGAATATACCAACTATATCAGCGTTACGGACAGTACTTACAGCGGTAATATAAGAAAAGCTTTCAGAGACGGTTATGTTTCACAATCTATTGGTAACTATTCAGAGCGCGGAGTTTCCAAGAATAAGCTGGTTTACTGGGCTGAAAGCCATGATACCTACTCTAATGGTGGTTCAGGAGACGGTACTTCTCAGTATATTGATCAGAATAAAATTGACCGTGCCTATGCAATAGTTGCTTCACAGAACGGAGCTTCGGCTCTTTACTTCTCTCGTCCGTCTTCAACCGACAAAGAGTCGATTTTGGCTGGACAAAAGGGCAGCACTCACTTCACAAGCCCTGAGGTTGCGGAAGTCAATAAGTTCCACAACGCAATGGTAGGTCAAAAGGAATATTATACAACAAGCAATAATTGCGCTGCTGTGTGCCGTGAGCAGGGTGCGGTTATCGTTGCAGGCAGCGGTTCAAATATGAATGTTTCTATTCCAAACGGCGGCGGCACTACAGCTCCGGGCACATATACTGATCAGGTTTCCGGCAACACCTGGACAGTAACCGCTACAACAATCAGCGGTCAGATCGGTTCTTCCGGTATAGCTGTAATTTATAACGCAGTTACTACTCCGAGTGTAAGCGTTTCTAAGAACAGCGGCACATACAGAGTTAGTCAGGCTGATGGCATCAGCGTTGACCTTTCACTCAGAAATGCAACCAGCGGTACCTACAGCATCAACGGCGGCGCTGCTCAGACCTTTACAGGCA
>CAMMVF010000037.1 GCA_946500295.1 uncultured Clostridia bacterium
TTTTTAGCAATTTGTAAATATATATGGATTAATTACTGTTTTTTAGTAGAAACAAGCGCACCTTGTTTTGAGGTGCGCCTGTCGTAATCGTGCCATTATTAAAAAATTATACTTGTCAAAAATATGCAATTAAAATATAGATAAAACTATAGCAGCCACTTTCAGCAGCTACATATAGCAGAGACTATGTCATGTCAGATTTATAGTCAGCAATTGAGCGAATACAATTCTTTGTCTCCAAAAGGAACATCTAGTCTTCTCCATCTCAGCTTTTCTGCACATACCACTGTTCCATCATAATCATCGAGCTGGTTTTCTTCTAATCCTCCAATATCAGCCCAGTATATGTATCCATCTTTAAAGATAACTGTTGAATCCAATATTTCACAAGTATAATTTTCTTGAATAGGGTACAATTTTAAATATTGCAATCCAGAAAATTCAAGTTCAATTATTGGATAATCATCAAATTGACGTTCAATAATCACTGTCAATTTTCTTTTATCATTGAGTGGATGCATTGATAAATTTTCATTCACAAACGCTCCGCTTGTGTATTTAATTTCTTTTATACAGCTGTCGTGAAAACCTAAAAATTTAGCTATAAAGTCATCTAATTCTACTTGCGTACTAACTTTGTTCCACATAGTATATAAAACCTCCAAATCAGGTGAATTTTTAAGTGTAAATACAAATAACTAAAAATTTGTTTCTATCTCATACTATTCAATGGTAGAAAAATACTGCCAAAGAGTTTCCCAGAAAGGTTTTTCGCCTGTCGGTGGATTGTAATAGTCTGATAAATCAAATCCGAACTCAGAAGATGGATTATAATCCCACGTAATTTTATAATCCGGAGAAGGCGGTAGATGGTCTGTTTGGCGCTCTCCATCTATCCACTCATGATCATGAGGAAACTCCATATTACCTGGATGTTTAAAATCTCTGTCTCTTATAGGTATTCCGTCAGGTCCATACCAACGTTCTTGTTTTAAGCTACCTTCTGAATCATATAAAGATAATTTTGAATTAGGAGGACCAGTTGGCGGCAGAGAAGCTGATTTTTTAAACGATTCCGTCACCACAGGTTCTATATAATTTTTAGTTGCAGTATTTGGCTTATATTGTTTACAATTATAACAAAAGTTTGGAACCCCAGGAACAGCGGTTATTATCGTCCAATATGTTCCGATATAAGTACCTGCACTGGTCTTTCGAGCTATATAACAGCACCCTGCTGGATCAGAAATCATAATAGGATTATTAACACAATAGGCATTCATATTTGGATCGAGAATGCCTAATCCCGTCTGGAAATAACCGTCGGCGTTGAGGAAGCGGTGGGTTACGGGGTCGTAGTAGCGGCTCATGAGGTAGTAAAAGCCAGTCTCGGTATCCATATAGTAGCCACGGTAACGGAAGGGGTTGAGGTTGCCGACATGGGTTGGGCTGGTGACTGCGTTGCCGTCGCCGTCTGTTATAGATGTGACATTGCCCCAGCTGTCGTAGGTGTATTTTGCTCTGAGCTCGCCGTTGCCGTTGTAAATACCGACTATGTCTCCCCGCCAGTTGTGGGTGTAATAGTAGGTAAGTGAAGTACTGTTCGGACTCAACTTATAATACACTGAACATAGATTTCCGTTGGAGTCATAAGCGTATTGTAGGAACTTCTCCCCTCTGGTTTCTTACAAGAGGACACCGTTTTAAGGTAGATATAAGTATATCTTCCTCATTTAAGGTCTTTTACTTAATGTATCTTATGTGAATATAGTTTGACATAGTAGGTGGTTACAGTATATTATATAACCACCTACTATTATTAAGTTATATGTTTAAACTATTGACTCAAAACGCAAAAACCTTAAAAACCATTTCTACAAAAATTATCCTCTGTTATATAATTTACTTTATCTGCTTTAAGCTCTTTTGCTTTATTATAAAAGAAATGTAAATCCTCCTCTCGCTTGCAGTATATATCTAAATAATTACAATCCACAACATAAAACATGATTTGACAATTACTATTTATATAATCTTCGAAAGAATTAATTTCTTTAGTCGACCCATCAAAGGCATAAATTGATATAAGCATAATTAAATCTGTCGGTTTATTTATTGTAGATATAAATTCATCAGCATTATATAATCTATTTTCAAATAGATTATTTAAGTCTTCATCCCATGCTTGCTCATTAAAAACTTTCCAAGTATATTTTGTAACATCAAAATCTTTAAAAATTTGTTTTAATATACCTGAATCGAAATTATTTGATTCAAATTCAACTCCTATTATCATATCAATTAAACTCCTAAATCTCACCATCCATGTGTGATATCTTGCCAAATTCTCTCCCAAAATGGTTTTTCTCCTGTCGGAGGATTGAAATATGGCATTTCAAATCCAAAATCATACTCAGGAGCATAATCCCATGAAATCTGATTTGAACCCTGCTTTAATGTTTCTTCTTCAGAGCCTTGCCAAGGTAAACATGGACCCGGTTTATAATTACCATTTTCGTCATATCCCCATTCATGCATATGCTCTCCACTAGGATTCAATATACCATGAGGATGGTTTTTAGGATTTCCATGATCTCCATTATGATAATCATATTTTGGTTTACTATTGCTACCATATTGTCTCCAGTTACCATTACTATCATAAACTCTTGAATTCGGAGTACCAGTTTTAGGAAAATTCACTCCCTTTTTCGCAACCTTTTGAGTAACTGTATTGGTATTCTTCGGATAGCAACAATCTTTCTTATGACAGACCATGCAATATCCTGTTTTTAAATTAAATGGACACTCGGGACCTGAACGTCCACCCTCAAGTGCGTGACATTTTGTACCTGTTGGATCAACACAATTAATTGGATTATTCTTACAATAGGCGTTCATATTTGGATCGAGAATGCCTAATCCCGTCTGGAAATAACCGTCGGCGTTGAGGAAGCGGTGGGTTACGGGGTCGTAGTAGCGGCTCATGAGGTAGTAAAAGCCAGTCTCGGTATCCATATAGTAGCCACGGTAACGGAAGGGGTTGAGGTTGCCGACATGGGTTGGGCTGGTGACTGCGTTGCCGTCGCCGTCTGTTATAGATGTGACATTGCCCCAGCTGTCGTAGGTGTACTTTGCTCTGAGCTCACCGTTGCCGTTGTAAATACCGACTATGTCTCCCCGCCAGTTGTGGGTGTAATAATATGCAAACTCCTGCCCGTTCGGGTTGAGCTTATAGCTTACTGCATATAAAGTTCCGTTTGCATCGTAGGAATAATTAAAGAACTTATCCCCTCTTGTTTCACAGATAAGCAAGCCATTAAGATAGGTGTAGGTGCGCTTCTCACCGTTGACGGTCTTACTTACCCTTACTCCGTCCGAATCATAGCTATATTGTATATTATTTCCGTCCTTTTGTAAAGTGGCTAGCTGCCTACCGTTTTGCCAGGTCATTGTCATTCCGTCACGATAGCTAAGTGGATTTCCGATTTCATCATAGGTTATCGTCTGACCGTTATATGAGGTCATTTTATCCGTCCAGTTTGTATCAGAATAATCATAGAAAATATTCTCTGTTTTCGACGGAGCACCGCTTGTAGAGCCGGCATAATAATTCGTTGTCTCTCCCCACAGGTTTCCGCCTTCGTCATAATCATAATGCTTCGATGTGTCATTTTCATAATTACGCTCATATATAAGCTGACCAAAGGAATCGTATTCATATTTATATATGGTAGTAAAGCTTCCGTTTATCTTCTTGTCAATTTGCGTAATATTTCCCGAGTCGTCATAATAGTAGTGATATACATCTTCACCGATTGTTTCCTGATACACCTTAGTCGTTCTGTACAGCTGAGACGAACCCGTGTTTCTCTTTGAAAGATGGTACTGATATGCCATCTTTATCGGAGTTTCCGTGGATATAGTTGTAGCTGTCAAGCGACTCAAGCCATCATACGAATAATTAACCTTGCGGGTGGCTTTAATGGTAAAGGTTGAGGGAAGGTTGTCCTTGCCATAAGCATAGCTGAGAGTTCTTCTGCTATTTGGAGTTATGTGCACCAGCTTAGTTATATTATTATTCAAATCATAGCCATATTCAAGCATATAATTGGTTCTGTCAGATGAGGGCGACTGTGAGATATCAATTTCACTTTGTCGGACAAGTCTGCCGGTTGTGTCATACTCATAATTTGTCTGAGTATTATTTATATAGTCATCCTGTCGTGTTACACCGCCGCTCCTATCGCTGAACCATTTGAACGCAGTTTTACCGTTGTTCTTTTGGATGCTTGTATTGCCGTAGTTATTATAAGCATAGCTTATGGTGTTACCGTTTCCATAGGTTACACTTTGCAATATGCCATTGTTTGAATCATAGTTATACTGTGCCAAGCTTTGGTTGCCTACCAGAGTATTTGTTTTGTTGTTAAAGGCGTCATACTCTATGTTGTAGTTTGTACCGTTGTGACTTATCTGCGTGAGGTTTCTTCCTGTTGTAGGAGTATAGGAATATGTATTCGTCACATTTTCCTCGCCAAGACCGTTCCACTTAGCTGTAACAGATTCAAGCTGGTTTGTGTCTTCGTCGTAGGTGTATGACATCGTTGTTGCGCTATCCTGTGCACTGAGCAAAAGCCCTGAATTTTGATCGTAGTTATAAGTAGTTGCTATGCCGTCTTGGTCAGTGGTTTTTGTTAGGAAAGCTTTGTTTGAAGTATATTCGGCTGTACTGCGCAATGCTATAGTACCGTCAGAGTTTTCGGCACTCAGGGATGTTGCATTACCTTTTGAATCATAGGTATAGTTATAAACCAGTCCTCTTTGAGAGGTCGCTTTTGTCATATTATGATTATCGTCGTATTCGTATGTGTAGGCGTAGCCTTTAGGGTCTATGCTCTTAGTTAAATCAGAGTTGTTGTACTCCAGCTTTGATTGTTGTTCTGCGTTATCTTTTACGGTCACAAGCTCACCGTCGCTGTTATAGGTGTAGCTTTGGGTAGCATCCTTGATAAGCTGAATATTATCAAAGTACACCTTATTGCATTGATTGTGATACCTGAGATAAATATAAATTCTTGTAGGAGTCTTTTTAGCTGATGTACCATCACCAAGATTGAATGTTGTGGAAGAATATTGCCAGTCACTTATAGAGGTATTAAACTTTGCAGGATCTTTCCACGTGGAAGTTCCATCGCTATAGAGTATCTTGACGGAAATATTAAAATCCCTATCCTTACCATTTTCGTCCTTGGGCACTGAATTAGCTTTTGCCCAGCCTCCAACTATATATGTATCATTCTCACTGCCGCTTATTGGTACGATTTGGTATATTGCCTTTACTGTAGCCGGATTGCCTGTTATCATAAATGATGACTTACCGCTCTTATGCTGACTTGTGACTGCGGAATCAACTGTTTTAGATTCACTCAAGGAAACTTCATGCCAATATAATGCGGTTCCGGCAGAATCATAATATTCAAAGTCTCCATTCGTTAGTATATTAAAGTTATTGGCACTTGGATTTTCTTCAAGCTGAATCGCATCAAAATATGCAGTACCTGTAGCTGCTCTTATATGCATATTAACCGTAACAGAAGCAAAGTCAGCAGGAAGAGTAAAGGTAGTTGTAACCCGCCGCCAGCCGTCATTTACAGCTGTGTCTGTTGTACTTTTAATATGCTCAGAATAATAATTTGTATATACACCGTCTGCACCCTTAACTGCGGCGCAAACTCCTGCGCCATAATTTTCTGCTGTTGAAGTAATATTGTCAGTTTTCACATAAGCGCTTAGTGTATAGGTTTTTCCTCCTGTAAGAGTGCTGTTGTTACCAATGCTTTGATATGCCCGAGCTTTGGTGTCTCCTGAATAAGCCGTTGTTTTTATTTTTAACGACTTCTCTCCTATGTATTTATCTTCATCTGTAAATTCATAGGTGGATGTATTGCTGCCGTTCCACGTTCCTGTATTCCAATACGAAGTGCTCTCCAGACTTGGATTTTTTATCAGATTAGAAATATTGGAGGCGGTTGTAAACTCAGAGCTTACCCTGTTCAAATATTTAATGTTGCTTGCTGTTGAATCCACAACTCCGGCAGTAAACTTATATACGCTAGCGCCCATATCTTGAGTACCGGTTTTGTTTATTACAGATACGGTTCTTCCATATTGGTCAAACTGATACGTTGTCTTAACATCGTCAGTTGTGCCGTAATCACCATCAACACCGGAGGTTTGGATAACAGTTTGATTATACTTACTCCTGTCAAAGGTGATTTTTTGCCCTGCACTTCCGTTAGTACCATACTCCTGAATTGCAGTTACTCGTTTTCCCGACGACGAAGATGAATAAGTAATTTCAATTCTGTATCCATCTATATCAGTTACCTTTGTGATTGAGCCATCAGAATCATAAGTAAAGGTAATATAGGTGCCGTTGCTGTAAGTAATTTTAGTCAGTTTGTTTCCCGTGTAGCTATACGTTATAGTCTTTCCGGCAGGATCTGTCATTTTGGTTATATAACCGCTTGAGTTTTTAGAATAAGTTACAGATTTACCTGCGCCGTCCTTGAACGATTTTATAGTCTTGTTGTCAGAATCATATTCTATAATCAAAGCATTTGAATTCGAGTCTATAACCTTTTTTAAATTTCCAAGGCTATTAAACTCCATTTTATTATCTTTTTCGTCCTTTATTGTATATCTGGCAATCGTACTTTTGTTGTTAATGGTCAGCTCGTATTTTAGTCCGTCTTCATCAAGATATTTTGTAACACCATTCTCAGTCTTTTTATAGAAATAGTGCTCAGTTCCATCGCCATCTGTATATACATATGGATATTTTGACGCACTGTCACCTTTTAAACCATATTCGGACGAAGGTAAAACGGTCTGCTGATAGTTCAACTTCCATCCAACGCCTGTATAGGGAATGCTTTTTGTATATTTAACATTTGCCATATAGTTGTTATATACGTGCTGAACCGATACCGGCATAAGATTACCAGCCGTACCTAAATCACTGTGTACAAATGTCAGATTACCTGTATAATCGTTTACATATAGCTGCCCGGCAGTTCCTGCATTGAAGCCGCTGTAAGTCCAATAATCCTCGATTCCCTTATTATTTCTGTATATTATCGTAAATAAAGCTCGGGGCGTTGACGATGCGGGGTAGTTTGAGGAATAGAAGGAAGCCGCTTGGTAATTGTTGCTTTCATCTACAGCTTTAATCATTACACCGTTATTCGCCTCGCCATTGTACCATCTTTTAACGCTTGTAGTGATATTCCAGTCATGCCAGGGCTTATCGCTGCTGGTATTTTCATTAAAAAGCTCATAATCATACGCCGCAGAATTGAATGATGGCTGATTATTCCACGTTAGAGTGCTTTGATTCCACGAGCCGTTGACATGGTAGGCTCCAATATACATATCAGTATAAAAGTCATTCTGATATAAATGGAGATTAAGATACGCCTCAACAATAATATCGCCTTTGTTTAATTTAGGAAGATTATTAACTTTAATATAACCCCTAAAATTTCCATAACCAAGTGTTCCTATGCAGAGATTTCCGGCATATCCTGTTGAACTTTCCCAGCCAAAAGAGGTGTTAGGCTTAGACTGATCTACAAAAGCAGATGAAGTTGCTTCCCATGATTGAGAGATTGTGAAAGCGGGATCAATAGTAACAGGATACACTCTATTACTGTCCGTAAGCCATTCTTTGTTGGCAGTTACCTTTAGTGTAAGCTTTTTATTTTTTTGCTCTACAACTGATATACTTACGGCGTGACTCATTTCACCGTTTGCATCCATCATATACGGAGCAGTGAGCATATATACCTGTTCATTGGCGCTGTTATAGAAGCCTACGGTGTTATCATTAATTTGTGAAACCGTAAGCCCATCAAATTTGTAAGCGATTTCAAACTCATTTTTCGCCGATGAACTGTTAATTATGATATTTTCTTTAACCCCAACAGACGAAATCAGACATTCCAAATCAACACCATCATAGATATTTCGATAAATCGCCTGTTGAACTACATTTTGCGGGGTGAGGAATTTATCATTACCCGTAAGTTCTTTGTTATTTTCGATAAATTCGATAGTGCTTTTATTTACATCTACATAACCCCAGCTGATTTTATAATTATCAGAATTGAGCTTTACCATATTATTCTGCTTCGCTTTTTTGGATAGCTTGATATCAATATCTGAAGCTTTGTTATCATAATATGTATTATTTTCGGATTCATATGAATTGTTTTCACTTAGAGGAGCTGAATTTTCCGTCATTTCATTATCAACTGAGAAATCAGTAGCTACCTCTGCTGAACTTGAAGATGATATCTCTTCTTCATCAGATATAGCAATTTCCGTTGTATTTTCTAACAATTGAGATGGATCAGTGGTTTGAGTTGTATCAGCCTCTGTAGTTTGTATTTCCGATGGTATGGACTGTTGCAAAGGTTCATCGTCCTGAGACTCAGAATTTTCAACTATCTCAGTCATTCTGTTATCATACTCAACCCAGTTATCATTTACATCTAAATAATGAACTGGATAATCGTACTGCACCAGCATTTTGTTGCCGTTACTAAGTTCGAATGTTTTTGTTATTTCGTCTCTGTTTTCGTCTAACTCAGCTATTATTACGGGCGGTTCTTCATAGCTTTGGTCGATGTCGTTATCCAATGATTTTTCAGTGGTAGTTATTGTGGAATCATCAGAACCAATTGCGATGTTTTGTGCAGATACTTGTAAAGGATACAAAAATAGAAATGTTGATACAAGTAAAAGGGCTACAGCTTGTCTTAGTCTTTTTCTTACGCATTTCATGAAACTCATCCTTTCATTTTTAATAATATAATTTTCACATATCGTCTTTGACGGATTCGACAATATGTGATTACGCACAATAACATTGCATATTGTTGATAATCTTATAGTATATTAACAATCCTTCTTTGTCAAGACTATTCACGATATTAATAGATAAATATGTTATAATCCACTTTGTCTACAAATATAAAAAAGCACAACAATCCCCCATACACACGCTACAAAAGCATATGTATGAGGGATTATATGTTATTGGTTTTTATATGCAAAAAAGTTTATCAGTATCAATATATCTGCTCATGATTCTTCTTCTCCTTTCGGCTCGTAAGTTGCCTAAGGACCTTCATTTTTCGTACATGAACAGCATCGCAGTACACGCCAAGCTCGTCTGCGTATTGCTGCTCTGTCTTCTCCTCAAAGAACAACGCCTGGATCATCGCACGTTCTTCTGGAACCAGCAGGAAAAGGCAGTATGTAGCCTGTTCATTTCCATCTTGCGGAGCACCATGCTCTCCACACTTTCCTGCTTATCGGAAAATTGCTAGGCATTTTCATCTACCAGCCGGTCCAAAGAATCTTCGCGGCTGGGGATGATCTGCGCCACTCGCCCCTCCTTTACGAGAACGAACCGCTCGGTTTTTAAGCCGTTTTCAAAATAGCGCATTTTCCGGTCGCCTTGCAATAGGTCCGGTACACTTTATCCGTGACCTCGACAAAAGACTGTATCCTCCCTGATTCGATCACGGGTTTTATTCCCGCAGACGGGACAATAAACCCACTCTGTTTGCTGCATGGGAATCACCTCCATTCTCCTGTTTTCAAGACATGGCCGAGGGCTTGCTGCTCTGCAAGCCCGCCGGCGTGTCTTTTTTATTTATTCTTCCTTTTCCCGGAATCCCCAAGCCTCAAAATCCGTATCGTCATCCTCCGACTCCACCTCCTCGGCATAATCGGAACCGGGGGCCTCTGTCGGGGGATTGAGCATATAGGGAGTGACCTGTACCGGCGCTTCGCTCTGAATCGCCAGCACCCTGCGGGCAGCCTTGCCGCAAAACACCATGGCGGCGGCAAAGGCGAAATACTGCACACAGCTTGTAAGATAGAGATTCACAATGGCCAGTTCATTTCCCTGCACAGGGACGCCCTGCTCAAGCTGCCGGGTGATATTTTGATGGCAGGCCGCCAGGGAGACAAAAGCTGTAATCAGCAGCACCACCGCAAGAGCATAAAAAACTGCGGAAAGGATAGCTCCTTTTTTCGAGGGCTTTGTGATTGGATTGCTGTCCATCTCCATCAATGCGCCCTCCTTTCACTGCGGGGAGCGTTGTTTCTGCGGGATTGGGGCTGGGCGGCTCCGTCCTGAACGCGCTCCAGCACCTGCAGCTCACCCTTTTTCAGCCGGAACACCACATCGGCCTGCTTCGCCAGCTCATTGGAGTGGGTAACGACCACCACACACTTGTTCATCTTGTGGGCGCTCTCTTTGAGGATCTCGGTAATGTCCTGGGCGGTGTCCTCGTCTAAATTACCAGTAGGCTCGTCCGCCAGGATTACCGGGGCCTCGCTTGCCAGGGCACGGGCGATGGCTACCCGCTGCTGCTGGCCGCCGGAGAGTTTCAGCACATTCCGCTTGGCTTCTTCTTTCGTCAGCCCCAGGCGCTCCAGAATGG
>CAMMVF010000038.1 GCA_946500295.1 uncultured Clostridia bacterium
AAATCCGCTTAACCCCTGCACACTCTACGGAAGAATAAAGACTTAAAACGGTCAAAATCCCCTGCCGTAAAAGTCTTTCGCCGCACCAAAGCGGCAACCCCGAACTGTCTGCCGTTACCCGCCTGCAGCCGAAGCGGGAATCTTTCGCCGTGCCCGAAGCGGCGGAAAGGCGCAAAACCCCGAAAAAAGCGCAAAAAAAATGGAACCGAAGTTCCTCGTTGAATAAATATTAGCATGTGATTTTAATTTGTTTTGATTTTTATAAATTTATTATACATAATAACTAAATTAAAAGTCAACACTTAAATTCAAAATTTTTTATTATTTTCACTTTAAACGTCTTGTCGGGAATTTAATTAAGACTTAATATGTCCTTTTATCAGAGCTTGACCCGCCATGAAAGGACTGCCCGAAATACAAAATTTGCTTAATATTTTTTAATATTCCCCCAAAGATCAGGAGAAAGAGGTTTTATGGGCATTATAACAGGCATTCTCGGCGTCATCGGCGCCGCTGCCTCGGCAATCGCAACCGGTGCCGCAATGATAACTTCAAGCGCCAGCATCATATTCGGAGTTATCTACGGAGGCTACGCCGTGTGCAAAAGCCTCGCAAGCCGCAAAGCGGGCATTTCCTCAAGCCCCACATACAACGGCACGCTTCAAACTCAGGTCAACAACCAGCTTCCGCTTGCGCTTATCTACGGCGAAAACAAGCTCGCGGGCAATGTTATCTGGCAAGAACTCACCCCCCAGCGTGATCGGGTCAGAAAACTGGTCGCATTCGGAGAAGGGCCTGTCGACTCGATTTCAGACTGCCGCGCAAACGACATCCCCGTCGCAAACCTTGCCTCATCAAGCGCTCAACCCTATCTCGGCGCCTCCTCGGCGCAAATTAGCGACTTTATCCCCGGAGCAACCCTCAACGATAAAATTAAAGCCGTCGGAAGCCTCAAAAACGTTGCCTACGTGCTTTTTGACGTTAAATTTACCTCCGACGTCAGCGCCAACTTCAACGCAACAGCAATCGTCAAAGGGCGCAAAGTCAGAGTATACACGACGCCAAATGTCTACACGGTCAAATACAGCTCAAACCCCGCCTGGTGCCTGCTCGACTTCCTCACAGCTTACAACGGATGCGGCATAGGGCTGAAAGAAGACGGCTCAAGCGATGACGCACTTATAAAAGAACTTATCGACATAGACTCTTTCATCGACGCTGCCTCATTCTGCGACCAGACAATCGAGGGGAAACCCCGCTTCAGCTTTAACATGATATTCGACTCCACCATGTCACGCCGTGATATAATTGAAGAATTCAAGAAATCATGCCGCGGCGCCCTCGTCATGAAAGGCAAACAGCTTCAGTTTAAAATAGATAAGTCAAACACACCCTGCAAAGTCATATCTCCATCAGACATAATCGCAGGCAGCGAGGAAGTTACCACCCTGCCGACAGAAGAAAACTACGACCGCATCATCGTCAAATACCGCTCAAAAGCCCACGAATGGGCAATCGTCGAAACCTGCGCCGAAAAAGACGCCTTCGACAACGTCCCCCCGATTGAACACAGCGTCGAAATTTATTCCGTCATCGAACACGGGCAGGCAACCCGTCTGGCGTGGTATTACCTGAATAAGGTCAACCTCGAGCGTGTCTTCGGTTACTTTGAAACGGATTACAGAGTCTTTGATCTCGAAATAGGCGACGTCATAAGCCTCAGCGACAATTTGATGAAATATAACGCAAAATCCGTCAAAATAACCCGCCTTATAGACAAAAATGACGGCACTTTCGGCGTCTACTGGCGGGAATACAACCCCTCTCTCTACCTCGACACCCCCGGCGCCCTTGCCCCGACAGTCACAGAAACCTCATCAATCGACGTCTTCGCCCCGCCGCCTGATGTCGAGTTCTTCAACATCGTCCAAAACAACAATCTCTACCTCTTTAGCTGGCAGCCCGTGGGCATGGACAACGTCACATACGAAATACGCAGCGGCGGAAACTGGGAGAGCGCCACCACCCTTGGCACAGACATTACAGCCGCCACATTCAGCACAATTATAAGAAGCACGGGGCTGAAAACCTTCTTTATCAAAGCCAAAAACTCTTACGGCATCTTTTCGGCATCTCCGGCAGTCTATTCAATCAATATCACGGACATTCCGAGCCTAAACATCGTGCTGCAAGAAGATTTGCTCGCCTCGCCGCCTCAAGAACTTGATGAATGCTACATCTACAACGGAATTCTAAAACTCAACCCCGCAGGCGTCTGGAAAACGGAAGACGCCCTCAACTGGCAAACAACAGCCTACTACGCCATAGACGGCAACTGGGGAGGGGCAAGCGTCGCCGCAGGCTCAATGACAACAGCGGTCTACGACCTCGGCATGACAATCAAATCCTATCTTTCGCTTGAATACGAAAGCAACGAAACACAGGAAACATCAAGCGTCCGTATCTATATAAGATACTCCGGTGACGGGGAAATCTGGAGTGACTGGAAGCTCTTCGGCAATGAAGAAAGGGAGTTACGCTTCTATCAATTCAAAATTGACCTCACAACAAATGACACGACAAAACTAACCGTCCAAAACCTTGTGTTTACAATCGATGTCGAGGACAGGGACGAATATTACAAAGGAATAATAGTAGAAAACGCCCAGGAAGGCGTCCTCATCGACTTCGCCACAAACACGCAAAGCAAACTAAAACGCGCCTTTTGCTCAATACCGGCAGTGGTCGCAAATACAAGCGACGGAACCAGCGGCTATTGTTCAGTTACGGCGAAAAGCCCCGCAGCCTGCATAATAAAGGTCTTTAATAACCAGAACCAACCCGTCACAGCCCGCATCGACATACATGTCAAAGGATATTAAATGAAAATCACAGAACTTAAAACCCTCGAAAATAAGCCCTACTGCGAGCTTCACCACGACGGCACATATCTCGGATGCTTCGAACCAATGTATTTTATCTATGACGACTTGCCAAGATATAAGGCAGACAAAGAAAATATCTCTTTTGACTCAACGTATTCAAGACTTCTCGAGCACTTCGAGGAAATACCATGCCACAAAGCCGCGGCAGGCGACCTTGTCATATTCAAAATATATGGTAAACTCCTGCACTGCGCCGTTATGCTCGATAAAACAAATCTGATACACGTCTTTAAAGAGGATAAACACCGCATCCACAGGCTTAAATTTCTGAAAAAAAGCGCCGCTTCATTTCTGCGGCGAAAAGCGGGGAAGGAACAAAAGGAAGGAACCCCAATATCCGTATAAATCAAATGATACAGACAAGGAAGGAATTAAGGAAGGAATTATTTTGGCGGAAGAAAAAGATGAAATATTAAAAAAGCGTGAAGATGAAACAGATGCCGCATATAGAGGCTTTAACCAATATTTGAATATGCCCAAAACCCGCTCGTTAAGTGACTTATCCAAAATGACCAGGCGTAACATCTCCATTATCAAACGCTGGTACGACAAATATGACTGGGAAAAACGGGCGGCACACTATGACAAAATAGCATCTCCACACAAAGACTCGGACATCAAAGACATGTACCGCCGCCACATAGAGAAAGCTCTTGAGCTGCAGGACATGGCGGTCAAAAAATTTCGGGACATCGACCCCTCAACCCTCACAAACTCGGAGATGATACGCTTTCTATCGGCAGGCGCAAACCTCGAACAAAACGCCCGCAAGGCTTTTGAACTTTCGACAAAAAGCCTTGAACAAGATACCGACTTTTGCGAAAAGCTTCAAAGGTTTATGGAAGAATGAGCCTCACACCAAAGCAGAGAGAGTTTTTCAACGCATTTTTCCCCGCCCTTGAACGGGGAAAGAACATTTTTCTTCTCGCCGGCGGGGCAGGAAGCGGAAAGTCCTTTACCTGCCTTCTTTTGCTCCATAAAATGGCTCTTGACTTCCCCGGCTCACGCTTCGGCGTCTTCAGAAAATCCGTCACAACCCTCAAAACAACGACCATCCCGTCGTTTCGCAAAGTCCTGAGCGCCACAAAAACATCAAAAAGCCTTTCTTTGAAAGGCGAACACGCACTCTACCGCTGCGGCTCGGAAATTATCTTCTCATGGGCGGACATCTCCAAAGACCCGGATTGCAACAATATCAAAGGTCTTGAATTGAGTGCGGCGCTCTTTGAAGAAGTCAATCAGATTGACCGCAAATTTTTCTACACGGCGCTTTCCCGTGTCGGACGCTGGAAAAGCCAGTTTCCGCCGTTTCTTCTTGCAAACTGCAACCCGAATATGAGTTGGGTAAAAAGCGAATTTTACGACAAATATATCTCCGGGAGCCTGCCTGAAAATGTTTACCTGCAGGAGAGCATACCAAAAGACAATCCCCACTTGAGCAACGAGTATATACAAACTCTCGAGGCGCTCCCCGAGAGCGAAAGGCAGCGTTTTTTGCTGAATATATGGGATTACGACGCCAACCCCTCACAGCTCATACCCCGTGAGGCATACGCCAGATGCGTCAAGAGCGAGCTCACAATCGACGCCGGCGCCGATGCCGTTCTCGGGATTGATCCCGCCGATGAGGGAAAAGACTCCACCGTTTTATGCATTATGCGGGGTGAATGCGTCATATCCATTGAGGTTTTCCCGTCATTAAACGAAGTAAAAGCCGCACATCTGGCGAAATTACGCATGGAAGAACACTCTATCCCCCCAACAAACGTAATTATTGACTCGGTCGGCATCGGCGCCGGATGCCTCAACACATTGAGAGAAGAGGGTTTAGCGGTCAACTCATTTGTGGGCGGGGAAGCCCCGGGCAGAGTTTTAGACTTTTACAGTTTCAAAAATCTGCGGGCCGAGGCGGGATGGCTGCTTCGAGAAAGCTTTTGCAAAGGAAACATAAGCCTTTTGCAAAATATAAGGCTTGAAAACGAAATAAATTCAATTACTTATTCGATTGATGACGACAAAACCCTGCGCCTGAGCCCCAAAAAGGACATTAAAAAACGGCTCGGGCACTCGCCGGATATATTTGATGCGCTGATGATGGCGAATTATTTGAGGGTTACCAATATGGCAAAACCTCTTAATATCCTGACATCAAAGCCGAACAGATTATCAAAAAGCTTGCAATATTTCTAATGGAGGCAGCATGAAAGCTTATATCAAAGAAGCGGCAAGGAAATTCAGAAACTGGAGCGTGTACCGCCTCGCTCTCGAAATAGACATGCCGCAGCAAACAGTCTATGCCTGGGCCTGGGGGAAAACCTGCCCGACGTATGAAAACCTCGGAAAAATTTGCAAAGCGCTAGGATGCACGCCCAATGACATTCTCAGATAATGACTCTTTTACCTGTGATTACTACGTTGCAAGGGTTTTATTCGGATTTTCGGAGGAAGAATTCTGGCGTTCAAACCCGCGCACACTTAGAGCGCTGCAGGTTCTTCATCTCATATATCGCAATAAAGCACGATTTAAAGAGAGTAAGAAAGAAATTTCTCTCAAAAACCGCCGTGCATTGGAAGAACTCGGAATGATTCTCGGACTTCAGGGAATTAATTAAGACATGTTAAGAAAAGGCGTTCATTTAAAAACCTTTTGCCACAAAGGTTTTGAGCGTTCATTAAGTTCTGTTTCAAGTTCCTGAACTCTTTTTTTCAAGTTTTCATTCTCCGCCCTGAGAGCATCCAGCTGGGCTCTTGTTTCCGTAAGGGCATGGGAGGTTCTGAAATATTCATCCTGATAAAACTTAACATCGTTTTGTTTTTCAAGAATTGTACTTGTCAGCAGCTCAACACGCCCTGCCTCTTTTGCTACTTCCACAAGGCGATCCGTCATCTTTTCCGTAAGCTCGGTGACAAAACCCCGGAGTTCTCGGGAAATTCCTTCCTCATTTCCTTCCTCGTTGTTTTCCAAATTTCCTTCATATAGAGGAACTTCCTCCATCGATTCAATGGAAAAATCCTCGCCGACAAGAGAGCGAAACTCTTCTGTATCGGGATAAATAAGATATTTAACACCGGTGGAAATTTTTTGTTTTTCGCAAGGAAGTTTTCCTTCCTGACAGAGGTTCCGAATGTGCCTCGGAGTTTTTCCGGCTAATCTCGCAACGTCTGCTACACTTAGTTTTTCCATTTGTTCCTCTTGTTCCTTCCTGCTTTATTCAAATTTCCCTTAGTTCCTCTTAGCGTATCTTGACTTATGAGGAAACAAACTCTATAATCCTCATGTTGAAGAGGAAAAAGTTCCTCTTACGAAAGCGGAATATAAAAGTTCATGCTTATTATAGCACGCTTTCGGGACAATTATATTCTTTGTAAATTTCTATTAATTTTCCTTCCCTATCAGGGAAGCAAGGAGGAAAAAGGGGAGAAAAACCGCATACAGAGCAAAAAGACAAAAAAAAGCACTTCTGAAAGAAGCACCAAAACTTAAAAACTTAAACCATTAGTTATTATTTTACAGCTTTTTCAGATAAAGTGCAAGTTTTATGCTACTTTTTTTGAAGGAGATTTTTATGAACACAATGCCGAAGAGAGCGTTCCATGGGGGAACAAATGCAGTGACGTCAAGCAGAAGCGGAATGTCACAATTTGAAATTTCAAAGCGTATCTACTCATCGGGGATTTTAAGCCGTATTGAGCTGTCTATGAGTGCGAAACTGGTTCTTATTGCGCTCGCAAACCATTATAATCCGGAAAAAAGCGGAATGTTTCCGTCGCAGAAGTTTATATCAGAGCAGGTTGGAATCAGCCTAAAGTCTGTCGAGAGGGCAATTAAAGAGTTAAAAAACGCCAATTTACTTGTATACGTAACGAAAAAGGTAAATTGTTATTATTTCACGGCAAAATTTTTTGCCGAAATCAAAATGTCGGATGACATCGGACAAATTGACGGGCGCAATAACGGACAATTTGACGGACAAACAGAAAAGCATGAACAAAAAAAGAACATGGAAGGGGCAAAAAAATCAAACGGGTATCAGGCGAGGAGCTTTATGCAGCAGCCAAAAGGGGTGGACTATCAGCCTGTAAAGCTTGATTTAAGGCGTGATGAGGAGACACCGTGGAATGATGAAAGCGTTGCCCGCAGGTTTGTCGAAGGTTTGCGCAGTTCAATGGGGAACGCTTTTGTCCGCCAGAAAGTGCAAAACGTTTGTGAGCATTGGGCTGCACGTGGAGTTAATCTGATGGAGCTCCCGAGCTGACATGGCGTCGGGGCACTTATTCGGGCACGTTTTAAGCGTTTATTCTCCGGGAGCGATGTTTGTTTTGCGGT
>CAMMVF010000039.1 GCA_946500295.1 uncultured Clostridia bacterium
AGCGCCACCTTGCCAAGGTGGAGGTAGCGAGTTCGAGCCTCGTCATCCGCTCCAATTTTTTATATCTCCCCTTTCGGGGATATATTTTTATACGGGGGTATAGCTCAGCTGGGAGAGCGCTTGAATGGCATTCAAGAGGTCAGCGGTTCGATCCCGCTTATCTCCACCAAAATTTAAGCAACAGTGAGATTTTAAATCCGACTGTTGCTTTTTTGCTGCTTTTTATTGCTATCATCTTCGTTGATAGTAAAATAAATTTATACAATTAAAGTGGAACTTCCAAACCGAAAATCAGAACGGAAGTTCCACTTTTTACTTTCTAACTGATATAACCAAGTTGCCGATGTCCCCCGCCTCTGTAGGCGGCGTTATAAAACGAGCTTGTCACGCGAGCGAAGATTTAAAACTTGTGTGATTAAAAAAGCGAAAAAACAACCGGATAAATTTTATTCATGTCATCCTTTTGAACGCAGGGACATTCTTTACTGCTGTGTCCTCCAAAACATCCCTTGCAGCCGTGAATGTTCATACTGTCAAGGAAGAATTCAGTTACAGTATTGCTTGCGCTTTCTGCACCCTCGGTAAATGCTTTAACCAGTGTTGAAGTATTTCCGTTCTTTCTGGGGCTTCCGTTCAGTATTACAATTTTCTTGCTCATAGTGATCCTCCTCTTCGTTTAGATTTTGTCTGCCAGAGCAGCTGCCTGTTGACAGCCGTCTGTCTTTTCAATATCTCCTGCATTGAGTACGCCGGGAATCAACACCTCCCCGACCATGTGCCATTTCAGAAGAGCAGCAGAACGCTCTACGGGAATCCGCACACCATCTAAAACTGACATATCATCCTCTTCACAGCAGGCAATCAACGCACATTCCTTTTCGGCTATGTCTTTACCCGCTACACAGAAAGAATAAATTTTGTCAATCACACCCTTGATTTGTGCAGGAATTGAATACCAGTACACCGGCATGGTAAATACAACTGCATCCGCCTCAAGAATGTACGGGGCGATGATATTGAAATCATCATTAAAGGAGCAGGCTTCACCTGTTTTGTAACAGGTTTCACAGGCGTGGCAACCGCCCACATTCATCATAGCGGCGTCAAACCTCGTCACGATATGCCCTTTCCCCTGTGCTGCTTTAATAAAAGCATCTGTCATAGCAAAGCTGTTCCCGTTTTTTCGGGGGGCTGCCTGTAATTACAACTATTTTTTTACTCATAACATATTCCTCCTGTCATAAGGCGTTCGAACCCCGGCGCCACTTATTGTGAATGTTATTGGAGTTTCGGTTGTAAACTTTAGCTACACACTTTCACTCACCGTTCATCTTAAGCAGAGTCAGCATGGAGGTTTATTTACGAAATTGACTTTTTCTGCTTCTGATATTATAATCATAACGAAAACTAAATAAAAAGCAAGTACGCACATTAAAGTTAGATACTCACAGTAAAGTTAAGTACTTACATAAAGGAGAGTGTAAAATGAGCAAGCGTTGCATTGCAAACGAAAGTCTCGGAACGACCGGATTCAGTTATACCCTTTCGTTGATTAGCGGAAAATATAAAATGACTATCCTATATACTCTGATGGAGTTTGGCGTGGTTAGATTTAATGAAATGAAAAGATACATTGGCGAAATCTCTTACAAGACCCTGAGCTCTACATTAAAGGAATTGGAGTCCGACAGGCTTGTTCATCGGGAAGAATACCCGCAGATCCCGCCCAAGGTAGAGTACAGTCTGACCGAAAGAGGAAAATCTTTGATTCCCATTTTAGACGGAATGTGTGAATGGGGCGACAAAAACAGAATATAACCAAGTCACCGATGTCCCCCACCTCTGTAGGCGGCAGGTTCCATTCAGTCTTGCGGTAAGGTTTAATCCCCACCGAAACCCTGAGGAGGAGCAAAGCTCCCAGGTGTGATCAAACGAGCTTGTCATGCGGGCGAAGATTTAAAATATATCAGATAAAACCAAACGCCTGAGCGTTTGAAACTCTGATAGACGTTGAGGTTAGATTTTTGTTGTCAAAGTAAATGTTTAATGAATTTTACTTAAGAATAAGAGGAAACAAGTATGACAAACAAAGAAATTTGGCGCATTGCCCTACAGCAATCAGCGTATGACTGCAACTGCGCCCCTGAGGACTTTTTGAGCGATAAAAGCATAGTTACCGTTTCTAAAAAACACCCCCTTGCCCGTAAATACTTATCCCTGCCGTTTGAATGTGATTTGGTCTCATACGGCAACAATATTGTCGCTCAAACGAGCGAGGCGCTGGCAGACGTGGTAGGCGAGTATATCCGCAAATATCCGGTAAGCCACAGCTTTGAAACACCACATCTGCTTGTGTTGGATGAAATTGTGAGCAAATACGGTTTGAGAGTTTGCTTTATGGCGGAGTATTTCCTCCCGGATATAGAGCAGCTCAAAATACTGCCCTGTGATTATGAGCTGAAAGTGCTGCACCAAAAAGATTTTGAAACTTTGTACACAGATGAATGGAGCAACGCTTTGTGCGAAAAGCGAAAAGAGCTGGATGTGCTTGGTGTGGGTGCATATGACAAGGGTAAGCTTATTGGTCTGGCAGGTTGTTCAGCTGACTGCGATACAATGTATCAGATTGGCGTAGATGTATTGCCTGAGTACAGAAGGCAGGGTATTGCTTCAGCGCTGACCAGCAACTTGACTTTGGAAATTCTTGCTCTTAACAAAGTTCCGTTTTACTGCGCCGCATGGTGTAATATAAAATCTGTACGAAATGCAATAAAATGCGGTTTCCGTCCTGCATGGGTAGAAGTGACGGCTAGAGAAAAAACATTTGTAGATGGGTTAAACTGACTATGCAATTCAGAATAATTCATTATGTGTATCACCGTAATATATGTGTTTTTTGATAAGGTTTTGAATGTGATGTTCTGAAGGCAGGGCAATAATTGCCACCCACTGTCTTAAAAAAACGGATTTAAGCATAGGCTAAATGGTGCTTACGGCTGCAATGCTTACAGTAAAGGTTACGATGCCTTTGTAATTGCCGGAATACATAATATCCATATCATCAGCAATGACGAAGGCTAAGGTAGCTTCGCCCTTTGAGCTTATTGCATGGTTAACAGTCAGAGCTATGTCGTTCAAGAAAACATTCTCTTCTTCCCTCTGTACTGTGTAGGTGATTGTTGCACCTCCTTCACTTTCGAGTGTGACTGCGTTATAAGTACCGCTAGGGGTTGATTGTGTCATTTGAATGGCAATGATACCATTGTACATACCTTTGTCATCCAATATCTGTCTGCCTGATGGCGGCACCTCCATTTCGTCAAAGACTACTTCGACAATAATAGAGCAATTTATCCCCTCGCAATCGTAAACAAGTCTGTGTCAAAACCGGAAACTACACTCCAGAGAATTTCCGATTTTTCCTTTATCAGTTCGTTGCATGAACCACGATGAGGGCAGATGACATGACAACGCAGGTTGCAAGACGATGTGGGCAAGGATGAAGGAAAAACTTCTGTTCAGCCAAATTTATGTCTGCCTCCATTTGGCAAAAGAAAGCAGTATTATGACTCATTGGAGCAGGGAGCTTAAAAACTCCCATGAAGAAAAGTGTAAAGGAATATTGACAATAACAAATATAAAAAGAGCTGCTTTGTACCGAGTAGATTGCCAAAATACACATTTAAACGCAAAAATCCGGTTGACTCTCATTGAGAAAATCAATCGGATTTTTTGTTTTTATTTAATTTATCAGATATATTATTTATTCATAATCCTATCATAATCCTCCTGCGGTTTGTCAATAGGAGTGAGATTGAACTTTTCAATTAAAATATCAAGCACGCCTTGGGAGACAAATGCCGGGAGCGTGGGTCCGAGATAAATGTTTTTTATCCCAAGATATAAAAGCGTTAACAAAATACAAGCTGCTTTCTGTTCATACCACGAAAGAACAAGGGTGAGCGGCAGGTCGTTAACACCGCAGTTAAAAGCTTTGGAAAGGGCCAGTGCGATTTTTATTGCACTGTATGCGTCATTGCACTGTCCGCAGTCGAGTATTCTGGGAATTCCCTCGATTTCACCCAAATCCAAATCGTTAATACGATATTTTCCGCAGGCAAGAGTTAAGATAATAGTATCAGGCGGCGTCAGCTTTGCAAAGTCGGTGTAGTAGCTCCTGCTGTAAGACGCTCCGTCACAACCGCCGATAAGGAAGAAATGCTTGATCTTACCCTGCTTAACAAGATCAACTATTTTATCGGCATTGGAAAGCACTGCATTGTGAGCAAAGCCTGTTGTTACTGTGCCACCGCCGTTCATTCCCCTCATTTCTTTGTCCTCGTCATAACCGCCGCACTCAATGGCTTTTTGAATAACGGGAGTAAAATCCTTATCCTCCCCGATATGAACCAATTCGGGATAGGATACCACAGAAGTGGTGAAAACTCTGTCGCTGTAGCTTTCTCTTACAGGCATAAGACAGTTTGTGGTAAACAAAACAGGTGCGGGAATATTGTGGAATTCCGACTGCTGATTTTGCCAGCCCGTACCGAAATTACCTTTGAGATGCGGATATTTTTTTAATTCGGGATAACCGTGTGCAGGCAGCATTTCGCTGTGCGTATATATATTTATCCCCTTGCCTTTGGTCTGTTCAAGCAGCAGCTTTAAATCGTGCAAATCGTGACCGCTCACAACTATAAACGGCCCCTTTTCAATAGTTAGAGGAACCTCTGTCGGAACGGGATTTCCGTAAGCTTCTGTATTTGCCTTGTCAAGTAAAGCCATACATTTAAAATTAACCTCGCCTGTTCTCAAGACAATCTCAAGCAATTCATCTGCATTTTTCTTTTCTCCCAAAGCGTACAGTGCTTCGTAGAAAAAGCTATTTACTTCGCTGTCGGTTTTGCCGAGCACAAGCGCATGATAAGCATAAGCCGCCATTCCTTTTATTCCAAACAGTATCAGTGATTTCAGTGAACGGATATCCTCGTGGTCATCCCAGATATTTGACATATCGTAATCTTCAAATTTCTCGCTGTTGATTCTGCCCTTTTCTGTTTCAATCTCAGTCTTTATCTGCTTGATTGTCACATTATTAAAATTAACATTTGTGAGTGTCGTAAAAAGCCCCTTCATCACAAGCTCGTCAGTATGAGCTGCAGGCTTGCCGGATTTTGCAGTTCTTGCAAGTCCTATAAGCGCCCCGACAATCTCATCCTGATAATTTGCTGTATCAGCTTTTTTACCGCAGACCCCTGCTTTACCCTCACAGGCTTTATTGTGAGCAGTCTGCTGACACTGAAAACAAAACATGTCCTTCATTTGCTACCTCCAAATTTTTAAACTCTTATTAAACTCTTATTTTTAATAATGATACTTCAACTTGATTAAATGAAACAGCAGGCTATATTAAATTTTTCCTCATCAATTTTATTATTCTCCTAATCATTGTTCTTAACCCTTCCAATATTTGTGAGGTTGTATCGTAAAGCTTGCCGTCTTTGAGCATAGCAAATCCTAATTTGCAAACGGGATTGTCGTTTGACAGTTTTTTAGAATTTTTAGTATTGCGCTTATTAGGCGGAATGTCACGTTGTCGGTGCAGATGTGAAAAGTGAAATGTCCTATATAACTTCTTGGCGATAGATAACAGCCAACCCCTTTAGTGTGGTTTTGTTAGCAATTTGATTATACTAAAGGCGGTTGGCTGTTTATATATTTATAGTGATAAATTTATTTTCAGTCCGTAAAATACCGTATCTACTGCGATTGCAGCGTTTTACACAGGGCTACATATATGTTTAAAGGGGTGGTAAAAACCACCCCTTTTGCCTCCGTACCTCATAGATGATACAATTTCACGAAAGGTTAAAAGCGAATTTTACAGTTTCATTTTTCGGGGTACGGTTTCAATATGATTGATAACGAACCTGCGTGTTATCCCGTTATCCCATTTAATAAAACAATAAAAGTGGGATAACGGGGATAGCAGATAAGTATACACCGTTCCTGAACATTCGGACTTCTGTGGTTCATTCTCGGCTTGTAAAAATATTAAGATTATCCTCCGATAATATAAACTTCCTCGCCGTTTATATACTTTTCGTAATCGATACGAATGGCGTCTTTTGAACCGCTGCCATAACACATTCTATAGTGGCTCAGTTGTCAAGACAAAAATCTAAGATTTTGATATTGTCAATATACCTTTACACTTTTCCTACACGGAAATTTTTAAGCTG
>CAMMVF010000040.1 GCA_946500295.1 uncultured Clostridia bacterium
TCCAAACAGCAACTCCTTGGCTCACAGAACGACATGGCTACGATCCGACTTAGGCGGGTCTTGTGCTCGCCTGCTTTTTGTTTGAAGTGAAATAATGATTTGCAATAAATGAATCTAACAAAAACGAGACGGCAGTTTGACCGTCCCGTTTTTGCTTTTACGAATATGTTTTATTATTCCTGAGCAGGAGCTCCAACCGGGCAAACATCTGCACAAGCTCCGCACTCGATGCAGGTGTCGGCGTCGATTTGGTACTTGCCATCGCCCTCGGAGATAGCGTTTACAGGACATTCAGCCTCGCAAGCTCCGCAGGAAATACATTCATCACTGATTTTATATGCCATACAGACACCTCCTTTCATCTTCACATTAATTGTATCATTCTTTAGAAAAAATGCAACTGTTTTCGCCGAGAAAAAATAAATTCTTGACTGTAAATTTTTAAAAAATTGTGCAAATTTTATGTAAAGAAAAATATAAAAATTTAAAAAAGTTAGATAATGAAAGAAAAACGGAGAAACAAAGAGGGATATGCTGATTTGAGACAAAATTTAGACAAAAATTGACTTTGACTTTCTTTGACCTACTGTCTATAATATAATCACAAGGTCAAAGAAAGTCAAAGTTAAACACCGAAGGTCGGTTTAAGACACAAGCTGATGAAGGCTGAAAATCCTAATAAGTTAGCTTTGTATCTTAAGTATCGACGACTTTTGAGACCAAAAGATTTTATAATTGGGGGTGATGATATGAGGATCTCGGACACGGTGGCCAGCTATATACTGCATATACTAGATGAGTCCGGCGGTAACGCCGAAATCAAGCGAAATGAGCTTGCCGATTTGCTCGGCTGTGTGCCCAGCCAAATTAACTATGTTCTGACCTCTCGATTCACACCGGAACAGGGCTACATTGTTGAGAGCCGCAGAGGCGGTGGGGGATATATTAGAATTACCAGAATCCATACCGACAGAAACTCTGCACTGATGCACATTATTAATTCAATCGGTAAAGAGCTCGATATGAAGGACGCCAGGCTGATACTTGAAAACCTCTTGAATGTTGGAGCTATCAGCAAGGACTGTGCAGTACTTATGAACCGTGCCGTCGCGCAGCGAAACTTCGCAGGCCTTACAAAGAAACAAGCAGATTCGGTAAGGGCGGCGATATTTAAAAATATGCTGCTGACCCAGCTTCAGAACAGTGTAAAATAATAAGTTCGCAGTCAATAAAAGACAGGAGGAATACTTATGCTTTGTCAATCATGTAGAAAAAATGAAGCAACTACACATATAAAGAGAATAATTAACGGCAGCGTAGAGGAGCTTGATCTTTGCCCGGACTGCGCTAAGAAGCTTGGCTATACCAATATTTTCGGCAGCTTCCAAAACGAATGGAACAGCTTGCTTGGCAGCTTTTTGGGCGGCGGGCTTCCGTCTCGTACAGGGGCTACTCGTTGTCCGAGCTGCGGCACATCTTTCTCCGAAATTGCACGCAGAGGCGTTGTCGGCTGTCCGCAGTGCTATGATACCTTCTATGAGGAGCTTTTACCCTCAATAAGAAAAATCCACGGAAACACCCAGCACAACGGTAAGTTCCCCTCAAGCGCAGGCAAGGAGCTGGCGAGAGTCAACGAACTCGAAAGCATGCAGGAGCAATTGAATGAGGCGATAGCAAGGCAGGAGTTTGAAAAGGCAGCTCAGCTGCGGGATAAGATAAATGAGTTGAAGGGAGGTCAGGCAAAATGAGCGACGAAGTAATGAGCAAGTGGTATGATAAAAGCGGAGAGCAGGGTGAGATAATTATAAGTTCAAGAGTCCGCTTGGCAAGGAATCTAAATAACTATCCCTTTCCAAACAGAGCCACACTCGAGCAAAAAAAAGAGATAGCTCAGAGGGTTAAAAGGGCGGTCGAGGACAGTAACTCTGCCCTGAATCTTAAGTTCATACCGATGGAGGAACTCACTCAGGTGCAGGCGGTGTCTTTGGTTGAAAAGCACCTCATAAGCCCGGAGTTTGCTTCCGACAGAGCCGGTAAATACCTGATGCTTTCAGATGACGAATCCATAAGTATAATGATAAATGAAGAGGATCATCTGAGAATTCAGGTGCTCGGCTCGGGGCTGAGCCTTAACCGTGTGTATGATACTGCAAACAACATCGACACTCTGCTTGACAATGCCCTCGGCTTTGCCTTTAATAACAAGCTCGGTTATCTTACTCAGTGTCCTACAAATCTGGGTACGGGAATGAGAGCGTCGCTGATGCTTCATCTCCCGGCTATGGAAAGAAATCATGCAATCAGCAGAATAGCAGGTAACCTGACAAAGCTGGGAATGGAGCTTAGGGGTACCTTTGGTGAAGGCAGCGAGCCGAAAGGAGCGCTGTATCAGCTTTCAAATCAAATCACCCTGGGGCTTTCTGAGCACAGCGCACTTGAGAATTTGAAAAACATATCCTCGCCGCTTATCGACCAGGAGGAGAAATCCGCAAAGGAGATGGCAAAGACCATCGAGGTTCAGGATATGGTTCAAAGGAGCGTTGGCTTGCTGAAAACCGCAAAGCTGATGCAAAACGACGAGGCTATGAGACTGATATCAAATGTGAGACTCGGAATGTTTACAGGACTTATCAAGAGCGAGGATTATGCTAAGCTCAACAGAATCAGCGAACAAATTCAACCCGCAACTCTGATGGCTGCTGCAAAGGAGGATCTAACACCTCAGCAGCGTGACGTCAGGAGAGCAGCAATGCTAAACACGGAATTTAAAGATTACTAATCCCAAAAAACGAAGATAAAATATGAGGAGGAATGTTTTATGTACAGTTTTAGAGGATTTACCCAAAAGGCAAACGAAGCGCTCAATCTTGCCATTGAGAAGGCGGGAGCACTCGGACACACTTATATCGGTACAGAGCATATTTTACTCGGCTTGCTCAGCGTAGAAGACAGCATAGCTTATACTGCGCTTGAGGAGGCAGGCGTAACAGCCGACGAGATAGAGAGCCAAATCAGGACTCAAATCGGCTCCGGCTCGCCGACAACCCTCACCCCCTCGGATTTCACCCCAAGGACAAAAAGAGTAGTACAGGGAGCAATTACTGTCGCCGCCAGATATAATCACAACTATGTAGGCAGCGAGCATTTGCTTATTGCCCTGCTGTCAGAGCAGGACAGCTATGCCGTTCACTTTATACGCGGCTGCGGAACTCGCCCCGAGGATATATTAAGGGCGATCGGAGAGCAGCTCAATTCATCGCCGGAGGGTGACTCCTACGGTGGCTACAGCGGAGCTGAGACGTCCGGAAAGCACAGCGGCAAGGGCGGAACAAAGACTCTTGAGAAATTTGGTACAGACCTTACCGAAAAGGCTAGAAAGGGCGAAATAGACCCTGTAATCGGCAGGGAAAAAGAGATAAACAGGGTTATTCAAATTCTTTGCAGAAGAACTAAGAACAATCCCTGCCTTATCGGTGAACCGGGCGTTGGTAAAACGGCAGTCGCAGAGGGATTGGCGTTGAGGATTGCAAACGGCGACGTTCCCGACCTGTTAAGTGACAAGAGGGTTTTTGCCCTCGACCTTACCAGCATGGTGGCTGGTTCCAAGTACAGAGGCGACTTCGAGGAAAGAATAAAGACCGCTATGGATGAGGTTAAAAATTCGGGAAATGTCATTCTCTTCATTGATGAACTTCATACAATAATCGGCGCAGGCAGCGCCGAGGGCAGCGCAGATGCTGCGAACATCTTAAAGCCGGCTTTGGCAAGGGGCGACTTGCAGGTAATCGGCGCTACAACCATCAACGAGTACAGGAAGTATATCGAAAAGGACGCAGCGCTTGAGAGACGTTTCCAGCCTGTAACAGTTGGCGAGCCATCCGAGGAGGAGGCTGTGCTTATCCTTAAGGGGCTGCGCGACAGATACGAGGCTCACCACAAGGTAAGTATTCCCGATGAGGCTATTCAGGCGGCAGTAGAACTTTCCTCAAGATATATCACTGACCGTTACCTTCCCGACAAGGCAATCGACCTCATCGACGAGGCGGCGTCCAAGGTTCGTTTGAGCGCCCATACTCAACCCGGCTCGATGAAAGAGCTTGAGGAAAAGATCAATAAACTCGAGCAGGAGAAATCCGCCGCTATTAATGCTCAGGATTTTGAGCGTGCAGCGAAGATCCGTGATGAGCAGAGCGAGGCAAAGAAATCCCTCGAAAAAATGAACGAGGAGTGGAAACAGAACACCGGCAATTCCTCCGGCACTGTTACTGAGGAGGATATAGCGAATATCGTGTCTCAGTGGACAGGAATCCCCGTATCAAAGCTCACAGAGGAGGAGAGCAAGAAGCTGCTCAATATGGAGGAAATCCTCCACAAAAGAGTTGTTGGTCAAAACGAGGCTGTAGAGAGCGTTGCAAGAGCTATCAGAAGGGGTAGGGTCGGACTTAAAGACCCGAAGAGACCGCAGGGCTCGTTTATCTTCCTGGGACCTACAGGCGTAGGTAAAACAGAGCTTTGCAAGGCTCTGGCTGAGGCTGTGTTCGGCGATGAAAACGCTATGATTCGCCTCGATATGTCCGAATACATGGAGAAGCACACGGTGTCAAAGCTTGTTGGTTCTCCTCCGGGATACGTTGGCTATGATGAGGGCGGTCAGCTCACCGATAAGGTCAGAAGTCACCCGTACTCG
This sequence comes from uncultured Clostridia bacterium, assembly GCA_946500295.1. Lineage (GTDB taxonomy): Bacteria > Bacillota > Clostridia > Oscillospirales > Acutalibacteraceae > UBA7067. Next base: position 4,688 of record CAMMVF010000040.1, read on the forward strand.
GTTGTACTCTTTGATGAAATCGAGAAAGCTCACCCCGATGTATTTAATATGCTGCTTCAAATTCTTGAGGACGGCAGACTTACCGACTCGCAGGGCAGAACGGTTGATTTCAAAAACACAATTATTATCATGACCTCGAATGTCGGTGCAAGGCTGATTACCGATGCCGAAGGCAGCAAGCTCGGTTTTGCCTTTGAGAATAAGGACAGTAGTAAAGAAGAGGCTGTCCAAAAGGAAAACAAGGACATCAAGGAGCTTGTAATGGGCGAGCTTAAAAAGGTGTTCCGCCCGGAATTTTTGAACCGTGTGGATGACATCATCGTATTCAATAAGCTCAGCGAGGATGAGATTAAGCAAATTGCAGGAAAAATGCTTGATTCTCTTGCAAAGCGCCTTGAAAATATGAACATCAGCATTACCTTTGACGACGAAGCCGTCACAGCTATCTCGAAAGAGGGATACGACCCGGTTTACGGCGCAAGACCTCTGCGCCGTGCTATCCAGCAGAAGATTGAGGATGAAATTTCCCAGGAGATACTTGAAAACAAAATTTCATCCGGCGACAAGGTAAGCTGCGGCTATGCCGATGGAAGCTTTACCTTTGCAAAGCAATCCGATTAATTCATTGACGTACTGTTAAGATAAATATCAATATAGCATCAGCCCGATGGATTTACCGTTGGGCTGATGCTTTTTATATTGACGTTACTGAGTGATTCGGAGTATAATAAGAGTGTGAATTTGGGGGTGTTTCGGTGAAAGCAGTAGTAATTTATAATTCCAAGACCGGCTTTACTAAACAATATGCGCAGTGGATATCGGCTGAGGTAAAGTGCGACTGCGTAAGCCTTGAGGGAGTTGAAAGGATAAGCCTTAAAGACTATGACACTGTGGTTTTTGGCAGTTGGTTCCATGCAGGAAGAATACAAAAGCTCAGTTGGTTATTTGAGCAGCTTAAAAAGGATATGTCCAAAAACTATATTGTCTTTGCTGTTGGAGCTTCTCCGTCGGATTACCCGGAGGTGAAAACGGCAATGGAGAGGAACATCCCGAAAAACAGCGTTATAAAGTCGTTTTATCTGCCGGGCGGCCTAAATTATGATAAGCTGGGTATCACGGCTCGTATTATGTTGAAAATATACTCCACTATGCTAAAAAGGAGTAAGGACTCCACGCCGGAACAGATAAAGGCAGGGGAGATGATGAGCAAATCATACGACATCTCCGACAGAAAATATATAATCCCGATTGTCCGCTGTATCTTTTCTTTTAACTCTGATAATAGGGCATAAAACGGGGCTGTCGCATTAAAAAGCCCCTTTCAGGGGGAAGCCTCTCTTGCAGGCTTCCCCCTCTTGTTCGGCACAGCCGAAC
>CAMMVF010000041.1 GCA_946500295.1 uncultured Clostridia bacterium
CTGTGCCATTCTAAACTCTCTGTCCTTCCATTACTTTTTCACCACGCCTTTGGCGCGATTTCACAGCGGCGCAGCCAGCGGCAAATGCCGCTTTCATCCCATGTTCGCCTGCACTTCTCCCGTATAAATCTGTGCCATTCTAAACTCTCTGTCCTTCCATTACTTTTTCACCACGCCTTTGGCGTGATTTCACAGCGGCACAGCCGGCGGCAAATGCCGCTTTCATCCCATGTTCGCCTGCACTGCTGTCGTTTAAATTTGTGCCATTCTAAACTCTCTATCCTTCCATTACTTTTTCACCACGCCTTTGGCGTGATTTCACAGCGGCGCAGCCGCTATATCACTGCGCAAGCGCCTGCGCTATCACCTCTCCCAAAAGCTCAGCGGTGTATTTAGCCTCGTCAAGGGTGTTGACCTCCGTGCCGACCTCTATGAGCAGAGAGCCCGAGTTGATGTTCATATTATAGGCAAAATCCCCGAAATACAGCGGCCTTGTCATGCCGGGGTAGAGCTGCTCCGCCTTTTGCTGTATTCTCAGCGCAAGCCGCAGGTTATACTCCCAGTGCTCAAAGCCGTAAGCCCCCGTGGGGTCGTAGCCGCTCATAATCATAATCTGAGCCGCCTTTTTCCCGTTCACCTCAAAGGTCGGCTTGATCTTCCCGTCCTCGCCGCCATAGCCGATGGAATCCCTGTGGAAGTCGATTATAACCTTTATGGAGGGGTATTCCTCCAAATACTCATAAATAGTCTGTGCACTGCGGTCATAAGAGCCGTTGTAGCTCGGGTTGTCGTGCTGGGTATAGCTGTGCACAGCCGCAATCCCGTTTTCAGTCAGCGAATCTGCCAACACCTGCCCCGCCGAGGTCAGATTTTCGTTGTTATCGGTGCTTCTGCCCGTGTATTCCGAATAATACACGCCCTCATCCTGCTGTAAGTAGGCCTCGCAGGCATGAGTATGTACAATCAGCACCTGAGGCTCGTCAGTGTCCTCAAGCTCAAAGCCCAGCGGAGCAGAAAGCTCATAGTCTGTATCTATGTCAAAATCCGTGGTATTCTTTATCGTTATCTCTCCGGGCGAACCGTATTGGCTTTCTATCACCGGGTAGGCCTCGCCGCCGTACTCCTTGACAGCTTTTGCCTCGGTTGCCGCTTCGGAGGGCTTTGTTGCGCTTATCGGCTTTTCCTCAGCACGGCTTGACTTGCTTTCCTCTGTCGGCTCGGTCTGCTCAATGTCGCCGCCCTGAGCCGCCGAAACAGGCATGGCAAGCCCGGCGGCGGTCATACACAGGCCTTCACTGTCGCTCAGGCTCTCACCCAGGCGGCTCACTGTACAATATATCGACATAACCGCAACCGCCGACGCCAAAACCGCCGAGGCTGCCCTTTTACCCTTTTCCATCGCAACTACCTCTTTGTATTCTTATCTAATAGTTATGAAGGAGAAAGCGACGATATGCAAAGCGGCGGCAAATGCCGCTTTCATCCTACGTGCGCCTGCACTTCTCCCGTATAAATTTGTGCCTTTCTAAACTCTCTGTCCTTCCATTACTTTTGCTCGTTTTCAGCTTTTTTAGATTTCGGGCAATAAAATTAAAGTCTCGCACAAGCTACTTTAATTCCAAGCCGCTTGCGGCTTCCACAACCGTGCCTTTGGCACGATATCACATTCGCCATCGGCGGCGGCAAATGCCGCTTTCACCCCATGTTCGCCTGCACTTCTCCCGTATAAATCTGTGCCAATCTAAACTATCTGTCCTTCCATTACTTTTTCACCACGCCTTGGCGTGATTTCACAGCGGCGAAGCCGCTATATCACTGCGATTGCGCCACGGGCGCCCCCGCCTAGTGCGTTAAAGCAATAAGGTCAGACACCGTCAGGCTCGGCTGCAACGCCAAATTCACCGCCATAGACACAAGCCTCGCCCCTCTTTCTATGAGCAAATCCACCTCGCCTGGGGTGACTACCATCTTGCGCCCATCGGGATAAACGGAGCGTTTGATAAGCTCTATGGAGTTTTCATCGCTGTCCAAAAGCAGGTCTGCGGCGAGGGTGAATGCGTCTACAACAGTGGGTATTCCGATTGATATGACGGGCACTCCTACGGTATCCCGGTTGATTTTCGCCCTGTGGTTTCCCACGCCCTCGCCGGGGGATATGCCCGTGTCGGAAATCTGCACGGTACAGCCGAGCCTCTCGAGCCTGCGGGAGGCAAGCGCGTCAATCACAATCACGGCGGCGGGGCGGATTCTCTCGGCAACGCTTAATATAAGCTCGCCCGTCTCTATCCCCGTCTGACCTGTGACCCCGGCTCGCATTACGGCGACCGAGCGCAGCCTGTCAAGCCCTGTGCTGCGTGCAAGCTCCCCCCTTATATGTCGGGTTGCCAGCACCCCTGCCGCCGCCTTGGGGCCGAGTGCGTCGGGGGTTATATTTTCATTTCCCAGCCCGCACACGAGCACCAGCCCCTTTTCGGGCAGAAGCCCTCTTATCACCTCGGAGATTATACTCAGCCGCTTGTCGGTGTCCCTGAAATCGTCGGTCAGAGTTTTCATCTCGGCTGTGATATAGCTGCCCTTGTCCTTACCTATGCTCCTTGCGCCCTTTTCATTCTTTACCAGCAGCGACGAAAGCACTACTTCCCCGTAGTCCTTTCTGTCAAGCTCTATCCCCTCGGTATTCTCCCCTGCTATCTCCCTTGCCTCCAGAGCAAGATCAGTCCTAATCTGCAAGCTGCACCACTCCTCTTTACATCTCTGTATTCAGTATGCTACAATTAGCTTATTTTAATACCAGATTGCGCAGCGTGGCTGCGCAGTGATGTATGCGCCGTCGGCGCAATTTCACATTTGATTCATCAAATATTTCACTTACACCGAAGGTGCAAATTTCACTGCGGCAAGCCGCCGGGCGCAGTTGCGATATCACATCAGCGAAGCTGATATTTCACTGCGGCAAAGTGCCGCTAGAAGGAGATGGAGTTTTAGCATGAATAGGATAAAAAAAGCAAAGACACCCTTAATTGGCACAAATTTAAACGACAGCAATGCAGGCGAACGTAGGATGAAAGTGCCTTCGGCACCGGCATTTGCCGCCGCCATACTGGCAGCAACACTTGCACTTTCCGCCACGGCAACCGCCATGGCTTATGAAACCGACGAAATCCCATCAAATCGCACCGGCGGAGTGCTGATAGAGCAGAAGCTCTCAAATGAAGCTGCGATGAGCATGGAGGCAAGCTCACAGTTCCCCGAAAGCTACTCGAGCCTCGATATGAGCTATGTCACCCCTGCAAAAAATCAGAGCAGCTACAACTCCTGCATCTTCTTTGCCGCAGCCTCAGCCATGGAGACCGCCCTGCTCAAATCGGGCTTCGGCGAGTACGACCTCTCGGAGGAATACGGAAATTACTGGGGCGCTTTAAGGCTCGACGGCACGGGCTGGCAGAGAAACAGGATAAGAGACGGGGCGTACGCCTACACCGGCTACGGCTGGCTCACGGGCGGCGGGGTCACTCTTGAAGAGGAGCTTCCGTATATGAGCCGCTCCGAGCAGTATTTCGAGCAGCTGCCCGAGCTTACCCCCTCGTTTTACGCTACCGGGGTGGAGTTTCTCGACAGAACCGACGGCTCCGATAAATTTAAAGCTGCAATAATGGAGCACGGCGGAGTTGCAACCTCCTTCGTTTACAACGACCGCTGCATGAACACCACCACATCCTCGTACTACACAAGCGGTCTGTCCGCCTCTGAGATCAACAGCGGCGCTCACGCCACCTTCATCGTCGGCTGGGACGACAACTATTCCCGGCTGAATTTCAACGCCTCCAACCGTCCCTCCTCGGACGGCGCATGGCTGGTTAAAAATTCCTGGGGAGCTTACCTCGACTTTTTCTGGATATCCTACGAGGACGCCTACCTCACCTCAGCCATGTTCGGTTACTCCTACGCCGTCACCGACGTAACCCAAAACCACAGCTGCAACGAGCTGCTTCAAATAGAAGAGTACGGTCCGATGTACGGCATGACCTTCAGCTCCCCCTATGTAGATGACAGCAGCGACATCACCTTTATCAACACCTATGAATTTGACTGTGTAATGAACACCATAAGCACGGTTGAATTTACCACCTACATAACGGGCGCTGATTACACCCTCTACTACATTCCGACCGAGGACGGCGCTCCCGTAAACGACCGCTCCCGCTGGACGGAGCTCGGCAGCGGAACTATTGAAGAGCGGGGAATCCAAAGCATTGAAATTTCGCCGTTTACCGTACCCGATAACTTCGGAGCTATCGGCGTAAACATCGACACCTCAGACCCCAACCTCCCCGCCGCTATCGGCTGCTGCGAGTGGCTGACAGTCGATGACGGTATAAGCTCCACCTATGTATTTTTACCAAATACCCTCGAAAACCGCTCCTTCATTGTCAGCGCAGACAGGCTGACAAGCCTCAGCGATTATTACAGCGACCAGGACGACACCTACGGCGGCAACTTCTCTATCAAGGCGGTGATGAACGTCCGTGCCGGAGATGTTGACAAAAGCGGCACAATCACAGTAGCCGACGCCATAGAGGTACAAAGGCACATAGCGAACCTCTCCCTCCTCGACAGCGACACCCGCCGCTACGTCGCCGACCTTAACCAAGACGAAACCATCACCGTCGCCGATGCCATCTCCATCCAACGCATCATCGCAAACATCCTTTAATCCTACGTGCTCCTGCACAGGCGGCAAATGCCGCTTTTGTCCTGCGTTCGCCTGCACAGCTCTCGTGTGAATTTGTGCCAATTAAGGGTATCTATCCTTTTGGAGCTTTACCTGTTTTAAGCTT
>CAMMVF010000042.1 GCA_946500295.1 uncultured Clostridia bacterium
CAGTATGTACAGGTTGGCACAGATGTAAACCGGAGCAGTGCAGGAGAACGTAGGATGAAAGCGGCATTTGCCGCCATTTGCCGCCGGCTTTGGATTTAAAGTAGGTTGTGCTGGGTTTGAGTTTAATTACTCGAATCCAGCGCTTTTTAAGACAAGCAAAAAAGAGGGGGCTGTTGCATTAACAGCCCCTTGCAGGGGAAAGCCTCTCTTGCAGGCTTTCCCCTCTTTTTCGCCACAGGCGAACAATTCACCCCTTGCCGAGCGCTTGAACAAAGGGATTTTTGCCGACGAAAAACCGAAAAAGGATACAGACCCGTAATTGGTACAGGTTTATACGATAGCAGTGCAGACGCACGTAGGATAAAGGTGCCTTCGGCACCGGCATTTGCCGCCGGCGACCAAAGGCTCTGCCGAAGCCAAAAGAACAGCTACCCTACAAAAGGAAAGAATCTTTAAACGGGATAAAAGCGTCTTTAAAAAAGAGCTTTACTTCAAATTGAAACAGGCTTAAACTAAAGCTGTGCAGTAGCACGAGCTAAGCAAACGCCGCTTTGCGGCTTTGATCTAAACTTTACCCCCTACGTTTTACTGCTCTGCGTTTGTTATAATAGATTCCAAGCTATAATTTGAGAGTTTTTCCGTTACTTATCAGCTTTTTAATGCGACAGTCCCTGTGCTTTTGTTCAAGTGTTCAGTTGTTATCAGCTTAATATCAGAGGTCGTATTTCTTCCTCCTGTAGCAAGTCACTGCAATCGTACCGCCTGCTACCATCAGAATTCCGAATAGAGCTACTACCGATACGGAATCTCCGGTTGCTACCTTGCCTGTGCTGGAGTCCGATGTCTTACCGGTTGAGGTAGTTGAAGTTGTTGCGGTTGAGGTTGCGGAGGTCGCTGATGTTGCAGAGGTCGAGTCTGTAGTTGAAGTAACCGCCGAGGTTGCGTCGGTAGCTTCGGTTGCTTCCATAGTCTCCGTAGTTGTGCTTGTCGGATCGGTTGCAACCTCAGTTGCGTCGGTTGCCGCCTCTGTCGGGACAGTAGCCTCTGTAGAATCGGTAGCTTCGCTTGCTTCCGTTACTTCTTCTGTAGGTTCAGTGGCTTCTTCGTCGGCGTAAATAGAGGTGTAGCCCTCTCTGTACAGGGTTGCAAGCTCGTCGTACATCTTTGAGAAGAGTCTCGGGTTCAAGTTTGATATGCTGAAGCCCGTTCCACTGAGATCCATCTTGGCTATTTCAAGTCCCTCGGGGCTTGTGCCTCTCTCGTCAAAGCCCTCCGATTCTGAGCCTGTGCCGTTTAAGTCTATGGCTGAGCCGGTTACCGGGTCAAAGCCTGTGCGGCCGTTTTCGTCGTGATATTTTGTGATTATAAGGCTGGTGCTGTCGAATACTCCACCGGTCCAGCTGTCGGTTTCCTCGTCGTAGGTTCCGTCGGGTCCGAGAAGGTTACAGGTTATAGCCGCCATGCCGTCTCTGTCGGTGTAGGAGCCGATTCTTGTTTCTCTGTACCAGGGGTTGCCGGTAGTAGCGGTCGGATGAATCAAAAGTGTACAGCCGCTTGCGGCGTAATATCTGCCAAGCTCGGGATAAAAATGACCGTCGCGGCAGATGTCTATGCCGACCTTGCCCCACTCGGTGTCAAACATTACCGGGGTACTTCCGCATACAGACCACTCGCTCTCAGAGCCGGCTCTGTGCGTTTTCTGATAAGAATCCATGCTTCCGTCGGGGAAGAGGATAGCTGCGGAGTTGTAAACCTTCTCAATTCCGCCATCTGTCATGTCGTAAATGGGTTCGTCCTCTTTTTCGGACATGCCAAAGATTATGTACATTCCGTATTTCTGAGCATACTGTGAGAAATAATTTGTAGTAGGTCCGGGGACTGTCTCAGCCAGAGCCACCTGCATAGCCACTCCGTATTCCTGATAGAAGGGGTCGTCCTCGGGACTTTTGTACTCGTAGCCAGTTAAAACTGTCTCGGGGAATACCAAAATATCAACGCCCTGCTCGCCTGCTTCGATTATGTAATCCTCCATAGCGGCGATGTTTGCCTCTTTGTCACCCCAAACCGCCGCCATGTTTACAACGGCAGCAACAGGTCCGTCGGTTGTGTCGTTTGAATAGCTCAGGCTTTCTCCTGCGTCAAGCTTGTCTGCAAGCTCCGAATACCACTGAGCGTACAGTTCAACCTGGAAGTCCTGGTTCGTGCAGGTTGAGCCTGTTGAAGCTCTAAGCGAGCATACGTTTGTGAGCAGTCCCGATTCGCCTGTGATAATGTCTGCGTCTGCGTTTACCTCGCCGGACGGTTCGGTTACACCGGCATAGTAAATAGGACCGTTAAATGCGCCGCCCATGATTACTGAGCCGCCGGGGAAGTTGTAGGTGTAGCTTCCGTCGGATTTTGTCGGGTCGTCTCCGCCGACTAAGTTAGCGCTTATGATGAGATACCCTTCACGGGATGAGTTGCTCTCGAGCCTGTTTTTGTAGTACCATTCCCAACCCTGATCGTCGTAAGTTCCGTTGCCGTCAATGTCGCGGTAGCTTCTGGAGGTGGCGGTCGGGTTTATAAGTATGTTAGCTCCCTTTGCGGCGTAGTATCTACCAAGCTCGGGGGTTGCGTAGGTGTCGTAGCAAATGCTGAGTCCCATCAAACCGTACTCGCCCGCGTCAAGCAAAACTGGTGTTTCGCCCGGGGTGCACCAGGAACCCTCAACGGGAGTTATCTTCTGGTAGGCTGTTACCTCTCCATCGGGCGAGCAGGCAAATGCCGAGTTGTAGGCGTGCTCGTCATCGCCGGGGATAGTCTCGGTAGCGCCGTATATTATCCACATATCGTAGTCGTCGGAAATTTCTGAGAAGGTATCTGCCGTAGGGCCATCCTTGCTTTCAGCCAAATCGACAGCTGTCTGATATATAACAGAATCCGGGTCGCTTGACGAGCAGTAGCCTGTCACGCACATCTCGGGAAATACAAGAATTTTTACTCCCTCGGCATATGCCTCGTCAATATAATCCTTCATCGTCTCGATGTTGGCTTCCTTGTCGCCCCAAACGGTGGGGAAGTTTACAACGCCGATTTCACCCTCTTCAAAGGTGTGTGAAACGTACGGCTGTTCGATTCTGCCGTAGGTTGTGTACTCGGTTGCGCCGGCGCTCAGGCTCACGGCGCTGGTTGCCGCCATCATTCCGGCAAGGACTACGGCGACAAACGCCTTTGACCTTTTTTTGGTTTTCATTTGCTCTCTCTCCCTAAAATTTTTTTGCAGTAAACAGAAAACGGAGCTTGAGCTTTTGGCTCAAACTCCGTTGTTTGAAAAAAGTAAAAATGAAAGTTTTTGATTTTGAACTTTCATTTCGTTGCTGCGTTTTTATTATATTCTCATAAGTTTTCATTTGTCAATGCTTTTTCGACAATAAAATTTTATTCAGTTATTTTGTTCTGTGTGCATAATTATGTGGAAAAAAATTATACAATAAACATAGAAATCGCAGAGATTTTACCTTGTCCAAGACTAATATTAGCGGATTGTTTTTGCTTTTGCAAGAAAATAGAAAATATGTTAAATATTGCCGCGAATGAATTTATTAATAATAAATATTTCATTTTGAGCTTAAAATATTATAAGATAAAGTCTCGGATAAATTATAAAGCTCAACGTTAAAGTACGGACGACTGTTAAAATCAAAAGATGAGGTCGCTTTGACCCCTGATTTTAGGTTGTCAGATTTCGCCTTTAACTCTTGACTGCTTCTTTGAAGCTTTTTCTGAACCTGAGCATTAATATAAGTGAAAGAATACCGGCAAGCGCAGCGGAGCTGCGCAGTGATATCTCAGCTATCGCTGAGGTGAAATCACGCCAAAGACGCAAGCGCCAGTGATATAGCGGCTTGCGCCGCTGTGAAATCTGCGGCAAGCCGCAGGCGAACGT
>CAMMVF010000043.1 GCA_946500295.1 uncultured Clostridia bacterium
GGCTCAAAAAAGCCCGGAATATCAAGGAAAATCATCGCTCAGACGATTGAAATATGGCCTCAAAGCCGCTCGTAGAGCTCCCCAGTTCTCAAAGAGATAATTATATCTGTTTATCTGGAAAGTCCTTGGTCTCAAGGGCTTTCTTCTTTTGGAAACTAACCATAAAAAATCCACCCCGAAATTATGGATTTCTCAATAATTTCGGGGTGGATTTGTGTTTAAAATTTAAATTAACTTATACTTAATAAGATAATGTTCTATCATTTTTCCGAGATTATCAAAATAACAGCCGGTTACAGCCATTTCTAAAAATATAATAATAGCAAAAAATATGAATCCTATTGTACATCCAACGGCAAATCCTGTTCCAAATACACTAGCTAACGGCTCGAAGACAAAAATTAGAGCGATAGCTGACACAATTAGAAAGATAATTGATAACACAAACAGAAAAGAGCAGTATCCTCTTAACATTCTCGGTTTGTTTTCTGCTATTCTTTCCTTTAATGCGGATGTAGCTTCTCCGGTTGTGCTCAGTTCAAGTAGATCGCCAATCGCCTTGTATTTTATATAGTAGGTAACATATGAAAGAAAAATTGATAATGTAATTAAAATCAATGGAAACAATGGCAGTGCGATGAAATAATGTGTTTTGATTGAATCTGCTGTTGTCATAATTAAGGCTGAAATCATTCCGGCAATAAAGTAAATAACAAATATAGCAGTGCCGAACGAGCGGTAAAATGACGGAGGTGCGATAAACGGTTTTTTTGCCATGGGGTTGATTCTGTCGCTTTGTACATATGTAATCATGTCGCCAAATGCGTACATTGAGGAAAACTCGACATATGAAAAAAACAGCGACAGCAAGCTTAACACTGTAAACAAAACAATGATCAACGCAGTGAATTGAGAGGCAGCAGGAATTAAGCGGTTGATAAAGCTTGATATGGAAACAATATTAAAAATGCCGATAATAGCGCTCAGTACGCTAGCTGCTAAAACTATAACAGAATAAATCTTATAAATTTTCGGATTTAAATACATAAAATATCCTCCTCTTTGTTATTAATTGACTTGTAAGTTTGGCTTTAATACATCTACATTTAATTCACCTTTTTTCTTGAAGATTTTCTTTAATGCGATTATACAACGAAAATCATAATATTGTCAATGCTAACTACAAATATAATTGGTGTATTCTTCAAAAAATCTTACTATAATTGTAATTATCCAAGCTGGCTTTTGTATTAAAAGCGTAAATTTTTCTTAGGATGAGTTGATATGAAATTTCCGAACTTGGGCAAAAAAATAAAGAATGAGCGGATTAAACGTGGAATAACTCAGCAACGACTTGCTGAGAAAATTGACATTTCAACTAATTTTATGAGCTTAATCGAAAACGGAAGAAATATGAGCGTCGAGACACTTATAAAAATTGCTGATGCATTTTCGGTTTCAGTTGATTATCTGCTCAGCGACACTATGGATATTTCAGGAGATAATATATCTGCACAAATTAGCTATAACCTTTCAACTCTTAATGATGACGAAAAGCTATTTTTCCTGAATATGATAAAGCAGTATAAAAATATAGAAAGATAACCTACAAGCCGAGACTTTTCCTCGGCTTTTCTCTTAATTTCCTTCACGAATCAAATATAAATTGACACAGCATGGTTTTGCACGTATAATCTTAGGGTACTAATTAGGATAGGATTGTTTAATTGATGGAAAAGCTCGAGACAAAAGCTCGGAATGAAAAAATATGTGATAATAAAGATTTATCCTCGGGATATCGCAGTGGAAAATCTCCCTTTCAGAAAAATGATAAGCATGAAAAAATTAAAAAGAGCTTCGCCGGTGGGCTTAATTTTTATAAGCTTGTCTGGATATTCCTCATCGGCAGTTTTCTTGGCGTTGTCTGCGAGGTGCTTTTCTGTTTGATAGTCGATCACAGGCTTGAATCGAGACAAGGCGTGATCTACGGTCCGTTTAACCCGGTTTACGGTGTAGGTACGGTGTTGATAACCGTGTGTTTGTATTGGCTGAGAAATAAGAGAGATTTCTGGACCTTTCTTTGCGGCTCGGTAATCGGTGCTGTCAGCGAATATGTTTGCAGCTGGTATCAGGAGACTTTTATCGGTACAGTTTCCTGGGATTACAGCAATATGTGGGGAAATATTCACGGCCGAACCTGTCTGCTGTATGCTGCTATGTGGGGCTTTTTATCTATGCTGTGGATGAAGTTTATCTATCCGCTTGTATCCAAGCTGGTTGAAGCAATTCCCAATAAGGTGGGCTATCCTTTAACTTGGGTGCTGTTGATATTAATGCTTATCAATATTGCGATTTCCTCCTTTGCGGTAAATAGAATGACCGCTAGACACGAGGGGCTTCCGCCTAAAAATGCTTTTGAAGAGTTTTTGGACAGCGCATATCCGGATGAATTTTTGATTTCAGTATATAATCATATGCAGTATGCTTCCGACGGAGTGGAGACCGACGCTCATCTGAAAACCGAAGTAAATGAATGAGGTATAAAATGAAGATAGGTAAGGTGAATATAGAGGGCTATGCAGGTTTAGCTCCAATGGCGGGAGTTGCCGACAGAGCCTTCAGAGAAATATGCACGGGCTTTGGCGCAACCTATGTAGTTACGGAAATGGTAAGCTCTAAGGGAATTTCATATAACAGCAAGAAGTCGGCGCAGCTTATGGTTGTGTCGAATTCTCTTTGCCCGGCGGCAGTTCAGATTTTCGGTGATGAACCGGAAACTATGGCGTATGCTGCGAGATTTGCTTTGCAATACGAACCAGATATTATTGATATAAATATGGGCTGCCCCGCACCCAAAATCAGCGGCAACGGGTCGGGTTGCGCTTTAATGAAAAATCCAAAGCTGTGCAGGGATATAGTTTCGGCTGTAACCGCCGCCGTTGATATCCCGGTGACTGTCAAAATCCGCAAGGGCTGGGACGAGAATAGCGTAAATGCGATAGAGGTCGCGAAATACTGTGAAGATGCAGGAGCGGCTGCTGTTACGGTTCACGGCAGAACCAGGGAGCAGTTTTATTCCGGCAATGCCGATTGGGAGATAATTGCAAAAGTCAAGGAAGCGCTCAGCATACCCGTAATAGGCAACGGTGATGTTATCGACGCTAAAACTGCGGCAAAACTGTATGAGCAGACAAACTGCGATTATATAATGGTCGGCAGAGGTGCGCTTGGAAACCCATGGATCTTCCGTGATATAAATGCGTGGCTTTCCGGAGGTGCCTTTATAGCGCCGCCCTCTCTCAGTGAGAAACTGAGTGTAATGTACCGCCACATCAGTCTCGCTTGTGAATACAAGGGAGAGCGTGTGGGAATAAGGGAAGCCAGGAAGCATATAGGTTGGTATTTCAAGGGCTTTCACGGCGCGGCAAAATTCAGAAGTGCGGCAGGGAGGGTTGAAACCCTCGAGGATGTAAAGCGGCTGATTTTCGACGTGCGAGCAGCCGCAGAAAATTTAGCAAAATAAATTTAAAAAAGTTAAAAAAAGCCCTTGACAATTAAAGCTAAGGTTGATATAATAAATGAGCTGTCTTGA
>CAMMVF010000044.1 GCA_946500295.1 uncultured Clostridia bacterium
TATTATACCAATCTTCCGCCTCTGGGTCAATAGCTGTAGTAGACTTTATGCCAATTTAAAGAAAGTTTGTTGGGGTTGTACAAAAAGCTAATGCTTAATTTTACATATGTGACAAACGAATTTTAGAAAGACAGGCTAATTATATGCAAGATTTACGCATAAAATGTAAGAATATTAATAGCCAGAGACCATCCTGGGAGATTGCGCAAAACAATTGATTTCGTTATTATGCTATTCTCCAAGAAGAATAATCCTTAAATTCCTGTAAATCTCATCGTCATCAAGCTCGGAAAAAATCAAAGGTTTAATTACCTCCCGGCTTTCTCTGGTATGCGGAAGCAAGGCTACAAGCGATTCCGCCTTATCCTTTTTTCCGCATTTAAGGTACAAAAAACACAATGCCGCACGGGCTGTAGATTTCTGTTTCTCATTTTCGGATAAAGGTAATCCTCTTTCCATCAACTCTATAGCTTCTTCAGATTTATCCTCTAATGCCATAATGCCTGCCAGTCCTAAAATCATGCCGGCGTTGTCAGGATAAATGCGAAGTGCATCTCTATACACATTTTCTGCCAATGTGAAATTGCCGCTTTTCTGATAATCTGAAGCTAGCTCATGTATATCATGAAGTGTCTGTTGAGCACGGATTGTATCCATACCCAGCAGCATATCAATGCTTGTTTTAAAAATATTTGCCAAGGCCGGTAGGAGGGTAATATCCGGATAGCATTCAGCTCGCTCCCATTTTGAAACGCTCTGAGGAGTAACCCCGAGTAAATCAGCGACATCCTCCTGGGTGAGATTTTTAAGCAAACGATATTTTTTCAGATTTTCGGACAGGTATAACATCCAAGGTCTCCTTATCTGTGTTTAGTTTGATTTAATTATACCACAGGAAGGGAAATATTCAATAACGCATTTGTTGTTATGAACTCAACCAAGCAGAAGATACAGCCGTGTCTGACTCGCAATCTATTTCAAAATCTATTATAAATACTATGAATTCAAAACGGACGATTCTCATTGTTAAATTGTGTAGTACACTAGTATTGCAGACATATTCGTCATATGATATACTTATATTTGGCGTGAAATGGCAGTGCAAAAGCCGTCAGATTTAAAAAATAATTTTTAAAAAAACGCCAACCTTTCCGATTTTCTTTCCACTGTATAGTCAAACGGTGCCGGAGTAATTAAGTATGGATAAACAAAGAGCAGACGAGATAATAACAAAATATTTCACCAAAATCTATGGATTTTCCCTTAAAAAGGCTTTTTCTTATGCGGAAGCAGAGGAAATTTGTGCAAGCATTGTTGAGGAGCTGTATGCATCTTTACTAAAGGCAAGGGATATAAATAACATAGATGGATATATCTGGCGTATCAGTGAATACACCTACTCTAAATATGTATCATCCGTGAAAAAACATCAGGGAATTTCCATTGATGAGATTTTCCTGCCCTTTGAGGACGCCTATGACCTTGAGGATGACAGGGAGGTATTGTTTCGTCTGCGCCGTGAAATTGCGTTTCTTACAAAAACACGCCGTGAGATTGTTTATTCGTACTATTACGAAAACAAATCTGTTGCAGCTATCTCCAAGCAGCTAGACATCCCCATAGGTACGGTAAAATGGCATTTGAATCAAGCCCGTCATGAATTAAAGGAGGGTTTTACTATGGAAAGAAAAATAGGAAGGCTCGGAATGAAGCCCATTAAAGCAATCAATATAGACCACAGCGGAGCTCCCGGGCTAAACGGAGGACCTGAGTTTTATCTTAACGACAGCTTAAACCTGAATATTGTTTATAGTGTGTATTACACTTCTAGGACAAAAGAGGAAATAGCAGAGGAATTAGGCGTTACACCCGTCTTTATTGAGGATAAGATATGTCTTTTGGAGAGCAACGGCTTTTTGGTACGAAAAGCCGGCGGCAAGCATACCACTTTCGTAGGATTTGCGCCTCCGCTGTATTCGCTTGAAAAATATGAGAGCAAGCTGAAGAAGCAGCTTGAGATAGCGAAGCTTCTTGCAAAGGATTATGCAGATTCTGTCAGACAGGCTATTTCTGATGTCGGCGAGGCGTATATTCCAAGCGGAAACCGTGAGCTTTTGGAGGCAGCCGCTATCTTTTACGGAGTTGCCAACAAGTGCGTACTGGATGTAAAAAGAGATTTGTCTCCCTACTATATCAAGACAACAGACGGCGGAAACTACATTGTTAATGTAGAAATGGAAAGGACTCAGGCAGATAAGGACTATGTTCCCACCCTGCAGCCTACTGTCATGTGGGCGTGCGGCAATATGGTGCGGTGCTCAGGAAAGTATCCCGTCTATTCATGGTCTATAGACAGCAGATACTCCTCACGCAAGGGCGGCTGGGAAAATAATTTAGTATCGGACTATGAATATCTTTACGAATTTATGACCGGCACAATTGCAGATGACCTGGCAAACGAGGACAAATTCAGGCGTCTCCGAGAACGGCAGTTTATTTCTGAAAGCAATGAGGTCAATATTATGGTAGTTCAAGGAGCGGCAGAGGAATTTTTTAATAGGATCCCAAATCTGAACGAGGGATTCAAAAAGCAGTTTGCAGATTACGCCTTTGAATATGCTCAAGCTGTCGTCCGTGATTACCCGCCGCAAATGCGGGACCTGGTTTTCAGCTGGACTGCAGGCGGGTTTATCAGCAAGGAG
>CAMMVF010000045.1 GCA_946500295.1 uncultured Clostridia bacterium
GCATGGTAATATCGCCCTGCAGGTTCTTGACATAGTAGTACCTTGTGCCGCCGTAAAGCACGGAGCTGACACTGTCGTTTGCTCATCCTATCCCATCCCCACTGTATGTGGGGATGGGATTCTTCACAAGCTATAATGACTATTATAAGCTATTCAAAAAGCTCAAGCATTTTCTCGTCTTCTACAGTATAGTAATTTGATTGAGCCAAGTCATAGGCGGTCATGCCGTCATTTGTTTTGGCTGTTTTATCGGCATTATACTCAAGCAAGAGCTGTGCCATATTATACGATAAACTATCCACGGCATAGAGAAGCGGTGTATATCCCGAGGAATTTGCGGCTTCTGTATCTGCGCCGTTTTCAAGCAGGTACTCCGCTATATCAAGCCTGCCCAGTTCCACCGCTGTGAGCAAGGGTGTCGGGTCGCTTATATCATTATCGTGAAAGCCGGGATTTATCTTCGCTCCCGCCTCAACCAGAAACTTAACCTTGTCCAAATCACCATATCTGATGGCGGAATAAAGAGCTGAATCTATGCTGGTTTTGGGAGCGTTAATGTCCGTACCGCTATCGAGAATATAGCTAATAGCCTCCTGCGACATATATGCACTCATGGTCAGAGCAGGAGTAAAATCGCTGATTTCCGCATTTTTAAGCGCCTTAAAAACCTCGGCAGAACCGCCGAGCCCTGCGTTTATAATCAGGTTATACTTATCATCATCAGTGAGAGCTTTAATAAGCTCGCTTCTTTGATTTATATATTCCGCATTGCCGACCGAGCAGGCGGAAATGAAATAATCGAGGGGAACTCTATCAGGACTTGATAGCGAGGCAACATACTTTGTAGTTTCTGTGTTGGGATTAAAAATCGAGGCATACTCAGCGGAGGACGGAGTTGATGTGCTATTTGATACAGCTGCGCCGTTGTCAACCAAAAATTTCACTACCTCCGGGGTGTTGTATCTTGCTGCTGCACTGAGCATAGCAGGGTCAAGCTCAATTCCCAAGCTGAGAAGCCTGTCTATTAATTCAGTATTGCCAAAGGCTGCAGCATAGAGCATTACACTGTATTGCTCTGATTCCAAATCCGGAAAATCCTTGAGAGTATCGCCGTTGCTGAGGTAATCGAGCGCAGCCTCACAGTCGCCGAGAAGTATTTCCTCCATTGGACTGATGGTGTGATACTCGTTTTTGTTAATTGCGTGCTTAGCTACACTGCGAATTACAGATAAATCATAGGTCTGTGGTGCGCTCAGGTCAAAGCTTTGTGCGCCGGTATTGAAGATAAACATATCCAAATTTACCTGCGAAATATCATAGCTGTTTTCAAGCAGAAAGCTTGCGAAATCCTCCTGCACTGGCTTATCAAAGCGAGAGGAATCAAGCAGGATATCCAGTGGACTTTTGACATCGTCGCCGTCGTTAAATATGTAGTTTACATCGGCTCCATATTCCACCAAGGTCTTTGCGAGCTTTAGCTGTCCGCTTGATATAGCGTAAGTCAGAAGTGAATGACCTCCGACATTGTAATTGGGATCTGCGCCGCTTTCTACCAAAATGCAGGCAATGTCCTCCTTGCCCCTGCTTATGCACATAGAGACAGGGTTGTTATCGTCCTCGGCTATTTCAGTATAGTATGACCACGCTGTGTGGTTTAAATCAGCTCCGTCATCAATCGCCTCTTTTATCGCCTCAAGGCAGTCTCCGTCCAAGGCGATGGAGAGCTTCATGTCAACACCCGAGCTTGCGGCAGTGCGCAAAACTTTTGAGCAAGATGAAAGCAAGCAGGATATGGCAAAAGCAAAAGAAATAATTAAACACGCAAGCTTTTTCTTCACGGTTATCACTCCCAAAATATTTTTACAACGTACTCATTTTTATAATTATAGCTTGAACAACGAATTTTATATCTGTATCTTGATTTAATTGACAATAATTGATAAAAGTATCTATCTCTCATCAACCGACTATCAAACTTAATCCACATTATAGTTTTGATTGAAGACGGTTTCACAAACGAAGGAGAAAATTTAAATCCTGTTAGCCACCATGTTTTCTCCGTTCGAGAAAAGAGCATACAACTTGAATGAATAATATACTTAAAGGTCTGCATGGACATATTTAAATACTCACTTGAGCGTATTCCGTCGTACATCCCGCTTTTATACCAGTAGTATCTAATCCATCCATATTTCGGTCGTCCTCTATAAAATCTATCCCAATCAGCAGGTCTGTTATAGATACCAATTTCGCTTCCTAGAAAAAGCCCATAAGAAACGCCATACCATCCTAATGATCCATAAACACCCTTCCAAGCTTCAATCAACCACTCTTTTCCGTTATATACAAATGATACCGGCAAACAAAGAATATCCATAAAAGCTAGGCCTGCTAAATGATCATATATAGGACCATATCCAGCCCACCATTGAGGAGCATTTTTGCCATAATAAAAATAACCATCATATGGATTCCATTGGTTATATGTATATACCCTTTGAATAATACCGCCGAACCAAGAGGAAGTTTTTGTTCCGTCAGTATCTAGATTTACTATAGGATTATTCTCGCAATACGCAAACATATTTGTGCTCAAGACAGAATTGCCTGTAT